>CAYOBX010000241.1:0-8396 GCA_964402245.1 uncultured Saprospiraceae bacterium
AGGGCAAAAGAAGCCGTCCAAATGGTGGAGTTATTTTTTTGTCGTTACTAAATGATGCTTGTAAGTTTTTCTGGTGGATGGACTTAGTCTTTTTAATAATAATTGCTCATCCATCTGAATTAAAGCGTCTCTTTGAATTTGAGTAAGTTGTTCCAGAAAACTTTTCTTTGTTTTTTTCTGAGGAGTATTTTTTATATTGGAAAAGTATTCAGGAATATCTCTAGGAATTTGAAATTGAAAAGAAACATTATCTAGTCCAATTTCATGTTTTATAAAACGATAAGATTCTTTTACATTAGGTATACGCCATAGCTTTAAGGAACTATCCCATCTTCTACCTGCAATATTTTTAATAACGGCAATCCATCCTTTTTTATCATAAGGAACAAATACTCTAAGCCAATTAGCATTCTCCTGCTCAATAATAATTTGTTGCCCAATTACCATTTTTATGGAGCGTCCATCCTTTTCTATGGTTCTGAAGATAGTTGAATTAGCACCATTGGAAACTGATTTAGCAGAGATTTGGGGGGCTATTTCATTAGATTTGTTTTTTATTGCAATAGAAGTATCAGAGGAAGAAGAAAGCGAATTATCTTTTTGTAGGACTACCTCAAATTTTTTTTGAAGAAGTGTATGACTTTTCTTTGAGTATGGTACATGCCAACACTTTTTGGTTTGACTCCATCTACTTTCTTCAATTAGCTTAATGGCTTGAATGATCTCAGTGTCATAAGGAAAATCTATCCGAATGCGATTTTTTCCATTATGTTCTATCTTGGAAAGGGTAATTTTTTTCATAGCTTGTTTAGATTTAGAAATACTAAACTACGAAAAAATATGATTATTTCCCCTCATTTACCGCAAAATAGTAATCTTCCCCTTAATCCCACTACCTTCACTCACATCCAATCTCAATACATAATAGTAGGTGCCTTCAGGAAGTGCTTGTCCATTACTAGTGCCATCCCAATCATTTCTATAAGGAGCAGCACGATGGACGACATCGCCCCACCTATTAAAAATAACAATTTCATTATCGGGATGATCGTCTGGTGCAGCTTCTAATATAGGGACAATGAAGGTATCGTTTATGCCATCGCCATTGAGGGTAATGGCATTAGGTAAGTCTGCTAAATTTACTTCTATATTTAAAGAGGTGCTACCTTCGCAACCGTTTTCATCCATGATGGATAGCGTGATTGGGGTCGTATTGAACAAGGCTAACGACTGAGTAGGACAGTCATTGCAATCAAAAAGTTCTTCTGGTTCCCAATTGATTAGTGCAATTTGATCTAAAGGTACATTTCCTCCAATAGATAAATCCACAAAATCGCCAGTCGTTAGGGAATTGTTAGATGGGATGATTTCTACGAATATAGCTTCTGGTACTTCAATGGTGAAGGTACTGTCCCATTGACAAGCATTGGCATCTAGCACACTAAGTTGATAATTGCCGGCGGCTAAATTATTAATAGATGCGCCTATGTCAGTAGAGGTGCCATTTACTTGTAAGGTATAAGGGGCAGATCCGCCAATAATTTCATTGACCGTAATGGCAGCATCTTCCAATCCTTGACAAGATACAGCTTGTATCGCCAAGGCTGCATTATTGGGTAGGTCCGTAGGAACGCTTACTAGTACTTGATCTTCGGAAAAACAACCATTGTCTTGGTTCCTTACTTTTAGGGTAAAGTTACCGGGGGTGTTGACGGTAACGTTGTCATTTCTAGAAACGATATTACCTTGTTCATTGAGCCATTCGTAAGTAATATTATTGCCAATACTAGAACCAATAGTTCTAAGAGTAGCATCGCTTTCATTACAGGGGATCAATAGATCTTCTCCTGCCATCGCTATAGGGGCTTCTTGTAGACTTTGGATTCTTATAGAATCTAGGAGGCTACATTCTGTTTCGGTATTGTTAATTTCAATTTGATAGATCCCCGGTCGACTTATAGTTATTTCGGATTCTGTAATAGGGGAGAGGATGGTACCCGTTGTAGTCGTCCAATTATAGAGGAGTGCTGGACTTGCAGCACTATTTTCGATGATTAATTGGATCAAGGAATCTTTGCAGTCAATAGATCTAGAGGTAGGAAGTGTGATGCCTTCGATCATTGTTTGTTCTTGAATTTCTACCACACTTGATTGTTCACAATCATTATCCGTATTGGTCACCACAAGTTCATAGGTTCCTGCTGCATTGACGGTGGCAAATGCGCTATCCCTTCCGCTTATAAAACGGCCATCCCTAGAAGACCATCTATACTCAAATTGCGCTCCTTGGTCTGTATTGCTACTTCCTAATTGAACCATTGGGTTGCCACATGTAATGGTTTGAGCAATACCTGCATCTGAGTTAGGTAAATCATCGCCTGCCAATATGGTCACTTCGTCAAAACTGGTACAACCATTTTCTACATTTAAAACTTCTAGCGTATAGACTCCTGCGGCATTGATTAGCGTGAGGGGAGCATTTTTGGGACCTGTAATATTTCCATCCGAAGTAGACCACATAAAGGCCAATTCACCAGAAGTAGGTAACATATTAGTGCCTATTGGTGGTTCAGGTAATGCGCAAGTTAGTGTGAGCGTATTTATTGGCAATTCAAATGCAAAAGGGACTCTGTTTTCTGATACGATTACAGAATCAATAGAAGTACAAGACGTTTCGGTATTCACTGCCGACAAGTAATAGATGCCTGGCTGATCTACCACTAGACTTAGACTATCTGTTATTGTTTGAAAATTTGGAACCGTAGAGTTCCACGCTAATTCAATAGAAGAATCATCTGAATTAAGCGTTCCAAAAATGGTAGCGGTGGAATCACCGTAACAAAATAGCGTAGCCGTTTCCATCAACTCAATATCTGGTTTATTTTGTTTGTCTATTACCTTGACGGTATCTAGGGAGAAACAACCATTTTCTATATTTTCAACCCTAAGTCTATATTCCCCGGCTGCGTTTATAATAGGCATAAGAGTAGTCTCTCCACTAAGGATTTGTCCATTAGAACTCTCCCAATTGTAAAGCCCTTGTATATCACTTGATGCTTCAATAGTAGTGGAGGGCATCGTACAATCTAGTATCAAAGAGTCAACAACATTGACTATCGGATCTACAATATCTTCCAGTATTTTAATGCGATCAATTGCGCTACAATTATTAGAAGAATCGACCACCATTAATTGATATTGACCTGCCGTGTTGATCTCTCGTAGTCTAGGTTCTGTTGAAATAATTTGACCATTTTCGTCTGTCCAAAAATGAAAGATAAAGCTATTGGTCAAGAGGCTATCACTTTGTAAATCTACCGTCTGCTCCCTACAATTGATCGTTCTGTCTGCACCAAGTTCTAGGGGCGGAATGATTTGATTATCTGTAATTCGAACCGTATCACTATTTCGACATTTATTTTCTGTATTAAATATTTCTAATGTGTATAAACCAGGTGCATCTGCTAAGGCTTTAATTTGCGTGCTATCTCCTAAAATATGTCCATCTTCTGTACTCCATTTATACCTGAATATTGGATCTTCTCTAGAACCACTTCCATCTAAAACTACAGTGTCTTGACAGTTGATAAAAGTAGAAAACCCTGGTTGTACAAAAGGATCATTTCTATCTGCTTGAATAGTTACCTGTACACTTTGACCGATGCAACCTGTCTCATTTTCGGTGACGACAGCTATATATCCTTGGCCTTCTAATGCATCGTCTGCTGTCAAGGTATCGAAAACAAATGATTCGGGCCCTACCCATTCAATTGTAACATTAGGCAAGTCACTGATGGCAATATGTCTAATGGCATTTTCTTCACAATTAATAGCACCTTCTGTTTGGATAGTGACTCTAGGACGAGGGCGTTCGGTTATTTTTATAGTGTCTGTTTCGACACATTGATTGTTGGTATTGGTTACTTTTAAATTAAAATCACCTCCTGTAAAAGTTTTTAACATTCTTTCATTTCCAATACTATTGCCAAGAGAATCTGTCCATTCATATTGGAATTCTGGTCCATTAGAAGTAGTAGCTCCACCTAGCAATAATTCTAGGTCTTCATCTCCTTTACAAAAAATAGTGTCCCTTCCTGCATTCGCAATAGGAGTATCTAAGGAGGCTTTTATTTCTACAGAATCTGTAGCTATACAAACGGTTCTTTGATTAATAACTGCGAGGAAGTAGATACCAGGTTGGTCTACATTGATCTGCAATGCTTCTCCTACAGAATTAGCATTATAAGTCCAGATATAAGAAAAATTATCGCCTTCTGAGGAACCTGTTCCATCTAGTTCTAGATTCCCAATAGCACAATTCAAGGTTTGCGAAAGGCCTGCTTCTGCTGTTGGAGCTATGGTATCAATGGCGATATTTACGATTTCTGTAGTAGCGCAATTGTTACTCAAATCTGTTATTTCTAAACTATAAATTCCGGGTTCTGTAATAGCAAATTCTTCCGTTTCAGAAAGTAAGACATCATTCTTTTGCCAGCTATAAGCGCGTTCTCCTATTATATCTGTAGTGCCGAATGCATCAATGTTTTGTCTGATGCAACTAAGGGTATCAAAGTCTGGAATATTAAAATTAACGATTGGAAATTTACGAATATCTTCTACGGTTATACTATCTATTGTTTCACAATCATTGGAGCTATCGAACACAGCAAAAGTATAGGTGCCAGCTTCATTAACTTGTGTATTAAGGCTATTTAAATCACTGCTTGTTTCGTATTGTCCATCAGTAGTAGACCAAGTATAAGAAAAGGTAGTTCCTTCTGAAGAACCGTTAGCACTTAAGTCACTGATGGGTTTATCACAGGTCAATTCTGCTGCTGAAATCAAATTAACGACAGGAGCATTTTCATCTATTTTAACTTCTAAAGATTTTGTAGTAGGACAGCCATTTGAACCTATAACCGTATGGGTATAAGTACCTATTTTTTCTGCTAAAAACTCAGCAGAACGTATCGTATCTCTATCGGGGGTAATCCATAAAAATTGACTATTGGCAAAGTTGGTAGTGGCTACTAAATTAATACCATTTATGGAGCAAGTGAGGGTAGTATCTGTAGGAATTTCTAGATCAGGTGTTTGTAAACTATCTACAACGACCACTAAGGCAGAATTAGTACAGCCATTAGGGGCTAATGCTTCTACTTCGTAGTTGCCTGGGATACGTACTTCTATTTGTTCGCTCACTATATCATTGGGAAGTACCTCACTGGACCAGGTCAGCACTACGCCTAAGGTATCACTTTGGGCAGAAATATTTACCTGTCTGTCATTACACGAAATGGTATTGCCTGTAGTAGTAATATTAGGCCGATCCATAGATTCTGAGATCGTAATAGAATCTTTTTCTATACAGCCAGTTTCAGTGTTTTCAATACTTAATACAAAAGTGCCGCCTTTATTGATTTCTGGTTGATAAGTATCTAAACCTGTAGAGATATTCCCGCCATTATTTGCCTGCCAATCAATTTCAAAATTTGGCCCCCTATCAGAATTTGAGGCATCAATTGTTATTACTTCAAGGTCACAAGTCAAAACACTATCACTCTTAATATCGACGATTGGTAGCACAAAGGTTTCGGTAATCGTAACAGAATCTTTTTCGCTACACCCATTGACTGTATTCGAAATTTCTAGTACATAAGTTCCCGCACGGTCAATGTTGGGGTTAGGGCTAGTAAGATCTGCTCCTGCAATAAATCGACCATCAATGGTTTGCCAATCGTAGACAAATTCAGCACCATTACTCGAGGCATCTCCTTGTAATGCATAAGTAGGATTTTCACAGGTTAACATCGTCGTTGCTCCTGCTAATACATCGGGAAAGATTCGTTCATCTGCAATATTGATTGTATCTAGAGTAGTACAACCGTTAGGTGCAGTAGCCTCAATTTGATAAAATCCTGGTTCCGTAATTTCTAATCCTGCCGCAGTAACAGGAGCTACCAAAACATCACTAGACCAAAGAAATAAAGTATTAGGTGTTTGACTGCTTGCTATAGCATTAACTATTGGTATTTTACAACTGATAATATCATCATTAACTTGCAAGTCAGGTTCTAAAAAATCGGAAATAACGCTGATGGTATCTTTAGAGACACAGTTATTATTTTCATCTGTTACCGATAATATATAGATGCCAGCTCGATCTATTTCTGCATTTGTAGGGCTAGGTTTGTTGAAGACTGTGCCACTCCAATCATAAAAAAAGTTATCTCCTTGAGAAGAATTGCTACCATCTAATTCTAGAATAGGATGGATACAATTTAAGGTATCCTGATCTTTAGTGATTTTTGCTATTGGAAAATTAAAATCGTCCGATACTTCTACGCTTTCTTCCACTCTGCAACCTGTATTGGTATCTTCTACTGTTAAAGTATAGATTCCTGCTTCGTCTACTAAGGGGGCTAAAATATCCGTATCATCTCTGAATTCTCCACCTTGAATCGCCCAAGTATAGTCATAGATGTCCCCTGTAGAAGTAGTGGCTGTATTTAAAAATAGAGTGTCAGCAGTACAATTTAATGTAGGAGGTGTTTCGATAGCAACCCTTAGGGTAGCATCTCCAATAAGGGCACTACCTGCAAATTTCAATTCAAAACCAACTTCATTATTATCGGTATTGTCTACTACTAGAAAATACTTTTCTCCTTCATTTACATTTCTGCTTGGATTAAACTTTCCTGCCACACCAAAGCTAGCTTCCCCATCCTCACTTAATCCAATTGCACTATTCGTATTGTTGCCTCCAGAAAAACATTCTACTGCGCTACTTTCACAGGCACCTTGTAATAGATTATATCGGTACCCTGCATTGCCATTGGGTATAATAGCAAATTCTAAAGTACCACTGGACAATATATCGAAGGTAAACCATTTGGACTGATTTTCAGTAGCTTCGCCCCAACAGCTTCCTGCATCTCCTTCTTCTTTGAATAAGCCAGGCCCTTTTGTTGTATTAACGGAAATAGGTGTTTTATCACATAATTGTCTAGCAGTTCCACAATCAGCCGTTAAATCTACAGCGATCAAAACTTTCCCTGGTTCACTATCACTATCCATTGGGACATTTCCTAATTGGGTAATTGCTATGTTATTAAAATTAAATAAAGAAGAATCTCCTTCTACTCCAAGTGCACTAAAACAGACTTTGAATAGAACGGTACTATCTGCTACTACAATACCTAATGTATCATCTGGGGGTATTTGATAATCAAACTGAATGGTGGAGTTGGTAATTTCAAAATCGCTAATTTTCTGGTCAGGGAGAGCGACATTGTCAACATTTTGGATGGATACAAAGTTGATAATGGTAGGGTCCCAGGACATTTCCCAATGCATTTCTTGTAGAAAGGCCATGTTTTGAGCAGTCACGTCTATACAAGGCGTTTCAATTGGGGTAATTTCTTCAATAGAGCCTTCTACTTTAAAAACACAAGGAATACCTGCTGCTTCTTCGTCTTTACAGGGATTACACTCTAAACCTTCTTCTTCACAAAACTCTATATCAAAATCAATCAATCGCCCTGTATCATTACCTTCTGGATTTCCGTCTATTACCCTAAGTGTCCAGCTACCATTTACAGGCCCTTGCAAGTCTGCCAAATCTCCTAAGTGAGGATAATATTCCCCGTCACGAGTGCCGAACAATGCCCATTCTTGGTTATTATCCCATATTTGCTCTAAGCCATCATCCGGCATAGAAATATCACTATTTGGTATAAAGCTTACTCTAAAGTTGGTATTTTCTGTACTAGAAAAACCTTGACTGATGGGACCGATTAACTGTACTTCATCTCCACTAGGGGCTATTAAGAACATGGTAATATCTCCAACTAAGTCATGTCTGAAATGGATATTTACTTTTTTGACACAATTTTCTCGATTGTCGAGGTTATTGGGTCGAATATTGAAAACATTATAATGGAATTCTTGGATGGACTCGAAGGTAGTATCTCGTATTCCTTCAAAACCTGCGACTCCATCGGTGATTGCTCTATCACAATCATGACAGACAGGGCAAGCCATTTCCTGCGACCGCAAGGAAGGAAGGAAGAGTAATAAGAAGTATATTGATAAAAATATGCGCCCCATATAAGGAATAAATGTAATTGATTTTCAACCGACCAAATAAATTTGGTGGTTACGAAATCGTGTTCTCGGTCAACCTGATTAGGCAAGCAGTAGCTTATGATATAGTTTTTTAGAGGGCGCAAATTTGATTTGTGCCCTCTAAAACAAAACAGTAAACATACTTGTTGCCGAGGCTCCAATCAAGCCTATACAACTATCTGTTTATCAAATGATTAAATTTATTTTTCGTAAATTCTCAATACCACTTAAATGTCAGAATTAGGATTTATAAGATTTCAGGATTAGCA
>CAYOBX010000242.1:0-8380 GCA_964402245.1 uncultured Saprospiraceae bacterium
CATCGCGAACTACTTCGCACGCCGTCAAGAAGTCGTATAAATTGCTTATCAGTCGTTTATTTAGTTCTTTCTTATTGACTGATTCATGCCTCAGTAAGTTTGCTTCGGTTTATTCCCTATCCATGCCCATAGGACAAAGATAGCTTTGCAACAGTCAGTCACACTCTAAATGAAATTTACATTCTTTCAGAGTTTATATCAAAAAATATTGGCTTGAGGCTTTTCTGCTATTTCTGTTAAGTATAATAGAGGCGCCCTATAATACAATTTAGAATTCAGTAATTTGAACTTCATAATCATTCTCTTTCTTACCTTTCCCTATCTTATAGTTGCAACTGAATAAGAAGTACTGTTCTAAATTCACAAAATTTTCTTCAGAAATAGAAGTTGCCGTACCATATCTTCTGTACCCAATATTTTGATTAAGAATGTCATAGGCCGATATAGTCAATTCCACTTTATTCTTAAATAACAACTTACTTATGCTTCCAGTCCACAAATAAAAAGCAGGGTTTTCTGAGAAACCATCAGAAGAAAAACGATTATAGTGCAATTCTGAACCAAGTATAAATCCTTTTGGTAAATAGAACTCTGAAATAATAAAAAAGTCTAATTCGGAAAATGACTGATCAAAATCTTCATTAATCTCATAACTAATTCTATTTGAGTTCCACTGTAGTCCAGATTCGATATTTACGATTTCTGTTTTGCGATTTTGAATAGAAAATTTGAGGTCAAAATTTGTATCCAATACTGGGCTGCTGTTTCCATTGAGAAAGGAATTATACTGAGAAACATTCACTTGTGTGCTGATGTTATAGGTGATTTTCAAGGGTTTGAATGGCCTTTGATAGCTAAAAAAACCTCTTATGCTTTTAAAGTTATCGGTATTAACTGGTGTAATATTCCTAAATAGTTGACTATCAACATCCGTCTTATTGACAATTCTATTTTTTGACACAGAAAAACTGATATTACTAAACAAGCTAGATAAATTGAAATTATCAAAAATATTAAATTTAATTCTAACACTGTGACTATACTCAGGAGTTAAGTTTGGGTTTCCTATATATTTATAGTTTGGGTTTGTATTGACGGGCAAAGGAAGAAGTTGTTCCAACCGTGGAGCTGTTACAGATGTATTATATGACAATTCCGCATCCTTATTGCCTTTCAGTTTCAAATCTAAACTTAAGGATGGAAGCCAATGTGGGAAGGAACCTTTTATACTAGTATCTCCTTCATTTATTATTCCATTTAGATTGACCCATTGCCTTTTGAGTCCAATTTTGGTTTTAAGTCTTTTACTATTTTTTCGCAGACTTAATCCAACAATATGATATAAATATTCTTTGTGATAGTTAGTTGTCAATTCCTCATCAAGAATTTCCTCTGTACCTAGAATATTAAAATACTTGCGGAAGGGAGTTTCGATACTTGAAGCATAAATATACTCTCCTCCTAAATATAATTTGTTAGAAATGGGCTCTGTATAATTTGTCGTAAAATTAAACTGAGACAAACTATTCCTATATTCTTGTTTTTGATTTATCCGAATAGCATTTAGAGCGAGATTATCTAAATTATCAATTCTATCATTTGATTCGGAATCGTTTTGCTTGAATAAAATAGTACTAATAATGTTTCTACCCGTTTTCTTAAATTTTTTGCGAATACTAGTATGGGAGTCAAAATTTAAATCATTGTTTGCTAATTCGTTGATAGAGGAGGTTGTTCCTAAACCGATTTCATTTTGAAAAAACTGGCTAATAGATTGACTATTTTGTAAATTGTCTTTTAGGGTTAAATTATTTCTAAAAACCAATTCTAATAAAGGGCTATGCTTATAGGTCAATCTTGTACTAACACCATGACTGCGATAATCTTTAATACTTGCTGATGTATCTCGCGTTATAAATTGATTTAACCCATTTAGATTTTCATTGCTTATTGTTTGGTCTAAGGCATTGTCAATCGCTTTAAATATATAGTGAGAATTGATTTTTAGTTTTGGCGAAAATTCATAATTAAAATTAGTACCAATAGAAGTAGAAGTATTTAGGCCATTTTCTAGGCCACCAATATCTGCAAAATCAATTGCCGTAGAAGACAACAAGTTACCGATTCCTCCAAGAAAATCTATACGGTCATTGATGGTGAAAGTCTCTTTATTAATATTGTTAGATGCTCCAATAAAAGATATTTGTGTTTTGGGATTAAACCGAAAATAATTGAACTTGGCATCATAACTTTTATCAGTTCCTATAGCCCCTTTAGCATTTCCAAATCCACCTTTTTTAAAATCATCCTTTAATTTTAGATTGATGGTTTTCTCTTCTTCCCCATCATCAATACCAGTAAATTCTGCTACCTCAGATAACTTATCAAACACTTCCACTTTATCCACTGCCTCCGCCTGCAAGTTCTTAGTAGCCATTTTAGGGTCACTACCAAAGAATTCCTTACCGTCTACGAGAACTTTATTTACGTCTTCACCTTGAGCTTTAATATTTCCATTGCGCTCTACTTCTATACCAGGGAGTTTTCTAAGAAGATCCTCTACTGTAGAATTTGGTCTGGTTTTAAATGCAGAGGCATTATAACTGATTGTATCTCCTCTAATTCCCATCGGGATATGTTCCGCTTTGATCGTGACTTCTTGCAACAATTCACTAGACTCTAATAATATAATTGGTTCTATATTTACCATATTCGGATTACCCAGTAAGTCTAATGGAGCAGAATAATTTTGATACCCTATATAACTCACTTGAAGTATAAAACGACCAGTAGCAATATCATTTAATTCATACTTTCCCGAATCGTCAGTCAAACAAAAACTAACTATTGTGCTGTCAGCCTCATTCAAGATTACTACTGTAGCGCCATACAAGATTTCATTCGCTTCATTAGTAACATAGCCCGACACTCCATTCTGAGCACTAGTAATAAAACTAAAGCCTAAGAAAATAAAAAGGACACAGAACTTGTTCATGTATTCAAATTAATTAATTATTGAATTTTAGAGGTCGGTAGACAAGTGCATACCAGTTTTGCAGCCTAAAATATTGACTATCCTAAGCAACGCGATTATATTTGAGGTAGATTGATTTATAAAGTTCAACATAAACTGTTCTATCAATCTCGATTTCAAGTAATATTCAATGATTTCGCGCTCAAATTATATGCACTTAAGTACCGACCTCTATTGAATTTAATTTCCAATACGCTGGATGTTTCCTTTTCCATACATTTCTTCCATTTCCTTCATTTTTTCTTCATTGATTTTATCAAATTCTTTCTGCGTAACTTTTTTGCCCTCAGAAGGTGGCGTTATTGCTGTATCATCCAGTGATTTTAAATCCACTTCTGTAGCTTTTATTTCATATTTTCCATCATCAATAGATATCAGAAGAATTGCACCTGGAAGTCCATTGAATGAAGATGGGCCTATTTGTGTTGGAATTTGAGTGGTATACCAAGCTACAACAAACTGATCTTCATCTTCAATTGTTGCTTTTTGGCATTCGTAATCGAGATATTTAATTTTCTCATTAGTTAGCTTCCAAGCGTGTTTTTTTAGATCTTGTTCTACTACAAATGACTTACCCATGATGCCTTGCTGATGTACTACCTTCTTCTCCTTAAAAGAAGTAAATAGAATCTCTTCTGTGTCATCTTGTTGAATTTTAATAACAACAGCACCATCATTTGATTCCATATCCAAATCTTCAGGACTTGAATCGTTTACATTTCTATAGACAGCCGAATTAGAATCAAATAACAATTCTTTTTTTAGACTTTGAGATTTAGGAATCATGTCTAACATAGACTGTGGTAGTCCCTTTAATTTTTCTTTCATCTCCTCCATATCTAATTTGATTGTTTCCTCATATTGAATTACGCCTGCAGTTTGAGCCTGAACAGAAAAGCAACAAGCTAATACGATAATAAAAATGGCAATATTTTTCATTTTTTCTTTTTTAAATTTAATAATGGCCCAAATATAAAAATAGAAACCCTTGAATTAAGTTAATAAAAGTGTATGTAAGGTTAATTAAGGTTAACTAGTTGCGTATTAGTATTGCCAATGTCTTAAATTTGGCAAATGTTTAAGACTATATCGAATGGACACCTTATTATTGGGCTTATCAGTCTGTTGCTAACCCTCAGTCTTTTATCTTACTTTGTTATTGGCGAATATGAAGATGAAAAAGCTGCTATAGTATTAGAAAAACGTGACGCCATATTTGTACAGATTTTTTCAAATATCGAAGATGGAGTAAAAATTCAAGATAAGAACATTTCAAAATCTATCTCAGATTCGTGGAATCAATTAGATTCTTTATTATCCAATTCGTCATTATCGGATCTTATGCAAAATGCCGAATTAACTCCTATTTCAGCAAGAGGCAATAGCGATTCATCAGAATTCAGTAATAGCAATGTAGATATGTCCATGACGATAGAATTCGGCGAAAGGGATAAGACATTTAGCCAGAATATAGATTACGAAGTATTCACGAATATGAAAGCTCAAGGAAACAAAGAGACTATCGCGGCGAACATATCAGTATTAGAAATTATTAAACGTATAATTCCACAAATTTTAATATCTATATTGGTTCTGTTATCAATATTGTTTACATACCTCGTATTTTTAAGGCAGTTGAAAAAAGAAAGGATGCTGTCACAAATGAGAAACGACTTTATGTCCAATATGTCACATGAACTCAAAACACCAGTGAGCACCATAAGTGTAGCCCTTGAAGCACTTAGCAATTTCAACGCTTCCAACAATAGAAAAATGAGTGAAGAGTATATTAATATTTCTAAACATGAAATAAATCGATTAGGCATGTTAGTTGATAAAGCTTTAAATATAAGTCTATATGAACAAGGTAAATTTATAGCGGACAAACAGAGTCTAGATATACACGAGGAAATAAATGCTATTATTAAAACCTTGAAAGTACAACTCGACAGTACGAAAGTGAATTTGACTTATCATCAAGAGGGTGAACACTTTATTTTGTTGGCTGACAAAACGCACATTGTTAATGTTATTCATAACCTCATAGAAAACGCTATAAAGTATTCAAAAAAAGACCCAGAAATCAACATATTTCTAAGCGAACTGGATGGCAACATAAAACTAACTATTACTGATAATGGTATTGGCATAAGCCTTGAAAATCAGGATAAAATTTTTGACAAATTTTATCGAGTGTCACAGGGAAATACTCACGACACAAAAGGCCATGGCTTGGGTTTGAGTTATGTCAAAGAGGTTATTAATAGACACAATGGAACAATTGATGTAAAAAGTCAAGAAAATAAGGGATCCACTTTTACAATTACACTTCCTAAAATTCAAAATGTAAATGACTAAGATCTTATACCTTGAAGATGAATTACATCTTGGTAAAATAGTTAAGGAAAGTCTCCAAAGTAGAAATTATAATATTAGATTAGTTACTGATGGAAAAGATGTAATGAAAGAGTTCGACACCTTTAAACCAGACATTTGCATTTTAGATGTTATGGTTCCTACTATAGATGGTTTTACATTAGGAAAAGAAATTAAGAAATATGCAGCTCATATCCCGATTATTTTTCTTACTGCAAAAAATCAAACTAAAGATGTTATCGAAGGCTTTCAATCAGGTGGAAATGATTATATGAAAAAACCATTTAGCATGGAAGAGCTGATTGTTCGAATTGAAAATTTGCTTTCTATTAGCACTAGAAATATACCAAATATTGCATTGATTAATGTTGAACTCGGATCATATACATTCTCTTATAGTAAATTTCAACTAAGCCATAAAACAAAGACCATAAATCTTTCACATCGTGAAAACGAACTTATCAATCTGTTGTGCGAAAATTTAAATAGAACTTTAAAAAGAAAAGATATTCTTTTAAAGTTATGGGGGGATGATTCTATTTACAATTCAAGAAACTTAGATGTCTATATCAGGAAAATCAGGCAATATTTTGAAGCTGATAGTAATATTAATCTTATCACACTGAGGGGTGTGGGCTATCATTTTTCGGTCACCTCTTAGTCATACTAATTCAAGCATATTTATTCTCTAAAGAAAATGGATGGTATAGGCTACAAAGATTTGACACAACAATTGCTAGGCGTGGCGAAAGCCAAAGCGGGTCGAGTGGAGCCTGCCTTTTCCGGCAGGCGTGTGAGCAGGACAAGTGGTGGAAGTGATATCCTTTTTTTGCGGGTTGAGTATGGATACGATGCTTCGTATTCATACATGGCTCAAGCAAAAAAGGATACAAACGGACGACACGGTCACGCCTGTAGAGACGGGCACGGCCTGTCTCTATGGGTCGTGATGGCCCCCAACCTTCATTATCATTGCGTCAAGTAAGCAAGTCTTCATTTTTAATCTTCCGAGTCTGTAAATAAAAATCCAACACGATACACTATAATAACGTATCTTTGCGCCCATGGAAAAATTTGAAGCATTGGGATTGAGGAGTGAGATTCTCAAAGCGATTGGAGATCTGGGATTTGTGGAGCCTACGCCCATACAAGATAGGGGTATTGAACACCTGATGGAGTCTGATCAAGACTTAATCGCGGTGGCTCAGACGGGTACAGGTAAGACGGCGACTTTTGGCTTGCCGCTACTACAAAAAATAGAGGCGCGAGACGAGTATCCGCAGATGATCATCTTGAGCCCTACGCGAGAACTTTGCCTTCAAATCGCTAAGGACATGAAGAGCTACTCGAAATATCTCGATAATATTCGAGTAACTGCCGTCTATGGTGGCTCTGCTATTAGTGATCAAATCAAGGCTCTGCGCAAGGGTAGCCAAATCATCGTGGGTACTCCAGGCCGAACGCTCGACCTGATCAATAGAGGAAAATTAAAGCTAGATAGATTGCGTTTTGTGGTGTTGGATGAAGCGGATGAAATGTTGTCAATGGGCTTCCAAGAAGACCTAACTGATATCTTGTCTTCTTCTCCAGATGATAAACAGACGGTTTTATTTTCTGCGACTATGCCCAAGGGGATCAAGCAGATTGCGAAGAAATATATGCGCGAAGCGGCAGAGATTTCTGTCATCAGCAAAAATGCTACAGCTACGAATGTGACCCACTCCTACTTCATGGTGAGTGCGCGTGATAGATATATGGCGGTGCGTCGTATCGCTGATGTGCATCCGAACATTTATGCTATCATATTTTGTAGAACAAGAAGAGAGACAAAAGAGGTCGCAGAGAAGCTAGGGCAAGATGGCTATAATGTAGATGCTTTGCATGGTGACTTGTCGCAAGCGCAACGTGATTTTGTAATGAATAAATTCCGAAGGAGATCATTGCAGCTACTAGTCGCTACAGATGTAGCCGCGCGGGGTATCGATGTCAATGACCTTACGCATGTCATTAACTACAATCTACCTGATGATGATGAAACTTATGTACATAGATCTGGTCGTACCGGTCGTGCGGGTAATCATGGACAGTCCTACATCATCATACATAGTAGAGAGCAAAGCAAACTGAAACGCCTAGAGCGGTTTATCAAAAAACCAATCGAACATCAACTGGTACCGAGTGGTGAAGACATCACTAAGGCACAGCTCATGACATTGGTGAGTAGATTGAAAGAGGCAAAGTTTAGTGAGAAACAACTCGCTCAATATTTGCCAGAGATTGTCGAGCAGCTGGAGGAACTCTCTAAAGAGGAACTCATCGAAAGATTTGTAGCGACTGAATTTCAGCGCGTATTGAAAGATTATAAAGGTGCGAAGGATATCAATATCGCACCCGGAAGTAGAGACGGAGGCAGAGATTATGATCGCGGCAGAGGACGTGATAGAGGAAGAGGTCGTGATAGGGACCGTGGAAGAGGTCGTGATAGGGACCGTGGAAGAGACAGGGACCGTGGAAGGGATAGAGATAGAGGTCGTGACCGAGGTAGGGATCGCGACAGAGGTAGAGACAATGGAAGAGATAGAGAAGAAAGAGGCTATCGCCATGACCGCTCCGAAGATCATGATAGGTATGAACGTAGAGCTAGTCAAGACTGGTCTAGATTTTTTATCAATCTAGGGAGTAAACACAAATTCAACCCTAAGACATTGCTCAATCTAATCAATGAGCAAATGCCTAACGAAAGTATCGAAGTCGGTAAGATAGATATACAAAAATCGTTTTCATTCTTTGAGGTAGAAGAGCGACACGCTAAGAAACTACCAAAAGGCATGAAGGGGTCTGATTTTAAAGGAGTGGATGTGGTCGTTGAACCTTCTAACCCATTTCCAGAAAAGAAGGATAGACGTATCCATAAGAAGAAAAGCAAAAAAAGAAAGAACAAGAAAAACGATAAGTACCCTAAGCGGTAGA
>CAYOBX010000243.1:0-8367 GCA_964402245.1 uncultured Saprospiraceae bacterium
CCTACTAATCCTGAAATCTTATAAATCCTAATTCTGACATTTAAGTGGTATTGAGTACTTACCTAAATTCTACATATCTAGCTGATAGTAAATTGATTAGAATAAAAGCTATTTCTCCCAAGAATAGCAAATGTTGGAAACATGACCAAAACTTACTTTAAATTTCTAAAGGCTTGCCTTTTATTATCCTGCTTTGCCCTACCTTTGCTTCTTTATTCACAAAATGGTCAATCAAGATCAGATATACCTGAAGGTTTAGCCAAATGGTCCACTAAAGATAGTCGCCCCAATTATATAAAATTACAAAAAGACGCTAAGGTTAAGCAAAAAGATCTTCTAACCTTATTAAATGAAGGTAAAAAAGGGAAAGAGAGAAGTGTTTTTAATTTAAAAAAAACCAAAAAAGGTAAAAAGAATAAAACCCGCTATATTTACGAGCAAACCTATCTAGGAATTCCTGTTGACAATCACCACTGGATTCTCCATGAACAAGACAATCATATTGTACTGGCACAAGGTCAGTTTATACCAACTTTTACTGATCAAGATGCAACTCCTGTATTAAATGTGGATCAAGCTAGAGACCTTGCATTGGAAAGTGCTAACGCCACAGAATATGCTTGGGAAATTCCTGCTCTAGAACAAACGCTTCAAGACGCACTTGGCGACCCTAATGCAACTTATTATCCAAGTGGAGACTTAGTTTGGTTTGCTCCAGAACAAGGTAGCAAATTACAGCTAGTCTATAGATTTGATATTTACTCTCTTGATCCTGCCGTAAGAAGAAATTACTATATCAGCGCAATAACAGGGCAGCTTATTAAAACGATAGATTTGATCAATGCAAATTGTTTTGGTCATAAGCATGCTCCAAATGAATCTTGCAAGGAAACGATCAACGAAGCGGCTAATTTTAATGCCGCCGCAGGTACAGGTATAGCTAGATATATTGATTTCAATAATGGGATAGTAGATTTCTCTACAGGGTTTGACGGAACAGATTATAGTCTAAATTATACAAGTCCTGAAATCGATATACGGACAAGGAGCGCTAATAATCAATGGAATTATAGCAATCTAACCGATTATTTTGATGCCGACAATTTTTGGGATACTTTACCCACTGCTATTAGTGCGCATTGGGGGGCTGAACAGGTTTACCAATACTTTCTCCAGAAACATGGTAGAAATAGTTATGATGGTGAAGGAAGTCCAATCATCAATATTGTACATTATGGACAGAATTACCCAAATGCTTTTTGGGACGGAGAAAAAATGACCTATGGAGATGGCGATGGTAATCAATTTGGGTCTTTTACTTCCTTGGACATTATTGGGCATGAAATTGCACATGGTGTTACGGAAACAAGTGTGGTCAATGGCCTTACTTATCTAGATGAATCTGGCGCATTAAACGAATCTTTTAGTGACATTTTTGGAAGCGTCATTGAATTTTATGTCTTAGATGCATTGGGTGTACCTGAGGATGGTAATTGGCTGGTCGGAGAAGATTTTGATTTAGCAAGTGGTCTGGGCCTTAGAAATATGGCAGATCCACATACCTTGGCACATCCTAAAGCCTATCTTGGACAATATTGGTATGATATAGTGGGAGATAATGGTGGCGTACATACCAATAGTAGTGTACAAAATCACTGGTTTTATCTGCTCTCTGAAGGCGGGAGTGGGACTAATGAGTTTGGATATGAATACAATATAGCTCCTATAGGAATTGAAAAAGCGACTAATATTGTCTATCATAACTTAACCACTTATATCACTTCTAACAGTACGTATTTAGATGCTAAGGATGGCTCATTAGATGCTGCATCAGATTTATATGCGGATGATGTAGCGATCTATAATGCCGTCGAAGAGGCTTGGTGTGCTGTGGGTATTGGAAAGGGTTGTGGTCCTAGTATCGAAATCAATAATCCTATATTGGATGAAATGGTAACTTCGGGTTCTACTTATGAAGTAGTCTGGAATAGCCCCTTAGTCACCCCTACTTCAAAAGTAAAAATAGAATATACAACAGAGGAAGGGAATCTTCCCGTTTGGAATTTCATAGCTGACAATGTTTCGAATACAGGTTCTTATGATTGGGCAGTACCGAGTGATTATAGTGGGACGGTTCGGATACGAGTAACGGATGATGGCGATCCTTCTATCGGTCGAGTAAGAAATAGCGATTTGTTAGGATTGAGTGAGGAATTTACAATAGCACCTTGTATTAGTTTGGTCACTTTTGATAGCCCTAACATCATAAATGCTGGAGAAGCTGCAGATTTCATAGCAACTGTTGACGGTTCTAATTATCAATGGGAGATTGATGGTCAAGTTGTTGGCAATAGCAAAGACCTTAGTTATAACTTTACTACTCCTGGAATATATGAAATCACTTACACGCTTACAGATACGTCTGGGAGTTGCTTTAATGAAGAGACTAAGCGGCTGTACGTAGTGGGCGAAAATTCTAATGGGTTTTCGGTTCAAGTAGCTGGACCTAACAATGGTGGTGGTCGAGCCTATGCGCAAGAGATTATTGAAACTAGTGATGGGGGTTATGTATTTATTAGTTTGTTTTCCGCATTGGTTTTCAAGATAGACGCGTTGGGAAATGAAGTATGGTCCTCCACTGGTTTACCAAGTCCTAACTATCCAAACTATAGACTAACTGCTACAGAAAAAAATGATGGCAATATTCTAGTAGTAATGGGTCGAGCAGAAAGTGGTGACTCCAATGATAATTTATTACTAATAGAATTAGATGGTGCTACTGGAAGTATTGTCAATAGTGCAGGCAAGCAATTATCCACTAATGGAAAATTAATGCCTTATAAAATAATCGCTACAGATACTAGCTATATAATTGGTGGTGGTTATCAAAATGGAACAGATAAAGATATATTCTTAGTTCAATTAAAAGCATCTGATCTAAGCATACAAAATCAACTTTGGGTAGGAGATAATAATCGGGATGATTTCTTTGGTGATATTATTACTACAGATGTCAATGGAGGTTTTATGTTAGGATGGATACAATCAGGATCAAGTCCTCAGCACTTTGCCTTAATGAAATTGGATGAGCATTTACAAATGGAATGGAGGGAAGGATTAGCTAATTACAAATTTTTTCCTGGAAGTAGGTCCCGAATGCAATTAAAGGAAATTCCAAATTGTGAGGGTTATATGATTCTTGCAGATGGAGATGAATATGCTAATAGTGCATTACTTAAAGTGAATACATTGGGCAATATTTCTTGGGTAAAAAGATATAATACACCCGATGCTTTTAATGGGCAGTTGATTTCCTTTCAAGATATGGTAGGTGATGGAAATAATGGGGTAACGCTCCTAGGAATCAATGCCACTACCTTAAACTCGAATGCCTATCCAGAATCGGTAGATTATCAATTGATAAATGTTGGCTTTGATGGGCAATTAAATTGGAAAAGAAAGGTAACAGGTTTAGATCTAATATTGCCTAGTTTTCCAAGTTATAATTTAATTGTAACTAAAATATTATTGGCGGCAGATGGAGGCTACCTTGCTGCTATTCCAGGAGGTGATGGAGGAGAAACACATTTAATCAAAACTGATTCTATGGGTATTGATTGCTGCGTGATGGCAAATACCAATATAGCAGAAGAAGATATTACGGCTTCTTTTTATGTGGATTTAAATATCAATGTTACCTTACCTACCCCTCCTACAATTGCTAGTATAGCAGATCATTCGTTTAATATCAGTGCTCCAATTACAACTATCTTTCCACCAAAATGTGCCATAGAAAAAAACTCAGCAATTGCTGCTTTTAAAATAGCTAATAGAACGATACCTATTAATACGATTCCAGAAATTACCAATATATCGAGAGCTGCTACAGAATATAAATGGCGAGTAGATGGAACTCAAGTAATTTTTCCTTTATCAGCTTTTACTAGTTCGGGCGTTTATGAAATTACACTTGAAGCAATTGATGCAACTGGTAGCAGTTTTACCTCCACCATCCTTGAAGTAGTGGATGATAACAATTGTGAACTACCTTGTGATTTAGTAATGGATCAAGCGCGTCCAATTGATGCCTCTTGTCCTAACACGGATGATGGAGAATTATATGCAGAGGTAAGTTCAGCAATTGGCAGAACTTTTCGTTTTGATTTGTATGATGCTACAGGGAATTTTATCAGCTCCCAGAATACGGGCCATTTTAGAAATCTTGCTACAGGCGATTATCAAATGATTGCTGTCTCAGACAATGACGAATCTTGTACATTAGATTTAGGAATCCTCCAACTAGTTCCTAAAGCAGACACAAATCCGCCTCAAGTATATTGTCAAAATGAAAACGTAGATGTGGCATTTGTTCATGCTGCAATAGGTCTACCTTGGAACCATCCAAACTATACCATTGAAATGGATGCTGCATTTGGAGAAGATTGGCATGAGCTAATATATGAAGAGGTAGATGCGACTAAACTATTCTCTGATAGTTACAACTATATCTATTTAGAAGGAACAAATAACAATGCCGATGAAATGGAAACCTTCTTGACAACCAATCAGCAATTGATGGAAGATTGGGTGGCTGCTGGTAATTCTCTATTTCTAAATGCTGGACCCAATGAGGGGGATGGAATGTCCTTCGGTTTTGGTGGTGTTAATTTAGTAAGA
The DNA here is from genome assembly GCA_964402245.1 of uncultured Saprospiraceae bacterium. Classification (GTDB taxonomy): domain Bacteria; phylum Bacteroidota; class Bacteroidia; order Chitinophagales; family Saprospiraceae; genus JAFMDF01. The sequence goes on from CAYOBX010000243.1 coordinate 4,678, forward strand.
GGTACTTATGATAGTGCTTTTGCAGTGACTCCAGCCTTTCCAATTTTCACAGGTCCTCGTACACCAACGCTTACTACATTAGGGGATGTTCCTTATAGTTTAGGGGCTGTTATTATTCCAGCCAATATGGACACTACTAGAATCTTAGCATCTAGTAATGGCACTGATCTAGTAGTCGCTGCTAATTGGGGGGATGGGCAGGTAATCTTCGGTGGAATGAACTTAACAGGATTTGGATCACCAAGTGCTGCTAAATCAAATGTCAAAATAAATATACATCACTACCTCAGTAGTGAAGCTATTCCGACTGTAAATTCACCTATAGAGATTACTTTAAATAGCAATTATCATTACGTCCTTTCAATATCCGATTTGAGTTTAGGTACAGTTGATGATTGTGGGCTACAAAGTGTCTCTATAGATAATTCTAATTTTACTTGTGCGGATGTAGGTATTCAAACAATCAATCTAATCGCAACAGATGAGGCAGGCAATCAAGGAATTTGTACCTCTATAATTGAAATACTCGCACTAGATGCTACAGAAATAGATGCGAGTATTTGTCAAGGAGAGACTTATTTATTTGATGGACAAAACCTAAGCACTAGCGGTGTATACATGGACACCCTAATGAACACCTTAGGATGTGATAGTATCATCGTATTAAATTTAAATGTAGCAGATTCTTTGCAAACGCAAATCATTGAAAATATATGCCAAGGGGAAACATTTCTTTTTAATGGACAAGAATTATCCGCTACTGGTACCTATCGAGATACCTTACAAAACCTAGCTCAATGTGATAGTTTCCTTCTATTAAATTTAATGGTTCACGATACGAGTCAAACGCAACTTGTAGAAACAATCTGTCAAGGAGACTTTTTTACTTTCAATGAGCAGGATTTAACTACCACTGGATTCTATCTAGATACCTTAACTAATTCTGCCCAATGTGATAGTTTTATTATCTTGAATTTGGTGGTTAATAATACTTCTCAAACACAGTTGGCAGCAACTATTTGCGAGGGGGAGACTTATCCCTTCAAAGGACAAAATTTAAATACCTCTGGAATCTATAGAGATACAGTACAAAATGCAGTGCAATGCGATAGTATTATCATACTAGATTTAATTGTAAATGAAGATTCGCAGGCACAACTTGAAGCAACTATTTGCGAAGGCGAAACTTATACTTTTAATGGACAGGATTTAACGGAATCTGGCACCTATAAAGACACCTTAGTTAATGCAATACAATGTGATAGTTTTATTATTTTGGATTTAATCGTAAATGATACTGCACAAACTATTTTATTTGAGTCTATTTGTGAAGGAGATACTTATTCATTCAATAATGCGAGTTTATCTGTTGCAGGTCAATATCGAGACACGCTCTCAACTACTCAATGTGATAGTTTTGTGGTACTTAATTTATCCGTTACTCCTTGTATTGATTGTGGGGAAAGCGTTCTGTTTATGAATAACACACCTATTCATCGAGGAATCTATAAAGCAGAAATTTCGATAATATCAGGCGGAGAAATCGAAGAGGATACTATCACTTATCAAGCAGGAGAATCTATTCTTTTAGAACCAGGTTTTCATGCACCTATAGGTAGTAATTTTTTAGCCTATATTGATCCAAGCACTTGTGAAACACCTGGAAGTTTAACAGAGGAACTACCTTCTCCGAATCAACAATTAAAGCAAGGTAATCCTGTGAATGACTTTGATAAAAACACATTAAGTGTTCATCCAAACCCGTTCTTAAATAGAACGAAAATTGAATTCAACTTGGCTACTTCTCAGCAGGTACGCTTAGCGGTTTATTCTATGGAAGGGCAACTTATTCAGGAAATAACGGAAGGAAATAAATCGGTAGGAAAACATACCCAATACTTTGAAGCCAAGGGTCAATATAAAGGACTCTACTTAGTAGTGCTGCAAACAGAAAAGGAGTTTTTGATGCAGAAAATTATTAGTTTAGATTAAGAAGAAATTATCTTCAGATCATAGTGATTTTGAAATCACTATGATCTGAAAATTTAATACCCTGTATTAGGGTTGTTTCTAAACAATCTACTACTTCACAGTAGCATACCAAGAAAATGCAGCATTCCAAAATTCTAATTGCTTTTCTTCATAAAATAAATCAATAGGCTTATACATAATATGAGTAGGGGAAAGAGCAAAAAATAAATTTGTTTGTCGAGCCGTATAATCAGCAATATCCATCACTACTAAAACATCTCCTTGTACTCCAATTTGATGGTCCGCTAAATTACGTTTAATCCAGCCTTTTTCTCCTTTATTAATGGTTATGCGCACAGGTTCTTTATTTAAGGCGTATTCTATTTCATTATTATTTACTTTGAAGAAATAGAGGTCCAATTCTAAAGATTCAAATTGGTGCTTTTGAATATTCAGATGAAAGGATTGCAAGATCGCTTTTTGATTACTATTTTTCAGAATGGTTCCAAATTTATGCCCTCTAGCATCTTCATAGCCACTAAAACCAGAAGTTGTTCCAGTTGCTTTAGTCCTACCTATTTTTTTTGAGGTACCTTTTAATTTAGTTGGCAAGATTGCTTTATAGGGAATTTCACTAGGTAGTACTTTAGCTTGTAATTTACTTTCTAGTTTGTCGATTTCTACAGGGTCTTGTATATATCGCTTTTCAATAATTTCTCGATAGTATTCTATGGTCGACCACCAATCTTCGTCTTGTTGAGTTTTCTTTTGGAAGGAAGGATTATTAGTTAATTGACCTAAAGGCACGACCTGATCAGATAAAATTTCACTAATCCAAGTATTTTTACCCTTTCCTAGGAACGCCCATTCTTCATCTATATACCATAAATGTAAAGGGTCTCCTTGCTTAATACCGTGCATCCAACTATTAGGATCACCAGCAAGAAAAGTTTGAACTAACGCTCCGTCAAAAGGAGCTTTGGTGATCACCAACTGATACTTTTTAGTGCCAAATAAACTCTTTCTTTCTTCTTCGAGGATAACCATTCCATCAGGGGAGTTTACCTCAATATAAGGACTCGCATTATAGGTTTTAAAATCTCCATATGTCCATATTTTAAATTGACTTTTGCCTTGCTCCTAATAAACCAATCATTGAAATACTAATCACCCAATGCCGCAAAGCAGCCGCATTATTTTTCAATGTCCTTAACAATAGGGATAACAATAGAATTATTAGGGTAGATTTTATAGTGAGGTTGATTATAAATTCCATCTTTTTATTTTTGAAATGAATAATAGGTAAGGGTCGATCCGACTATAGGCTATTTTTTTCTACTCTTCTTCACTAATTCCTCTAATTCTTGCAATTCTTCCTCTGAGATATTTGCATCAGGATCATTGATAAAAGTAGCCACTGCATCCGTGATGGAACCTTTAAAAAAGGTTTTTAGCATATTTTTAAAAGTGTTAAAACCTGCTTGTCCATGTCGAGTAACTGTGAAATACACGAACTGCCTACCTTCTTTTTTATGGGTTAATTGTCCTTTATCTTCTAGTATTCTCAATAAAGTTCGAACAGTTGCATTGCTTGGATTATCAGGCAATAATTCAATAACTTGATTAGCGGTAAGCGGACCATGTTGAAAAAACAGGTCCATGATTTGTCGCTCTCTGCGACTTAATTGCTGAAGATCTAAATGACTCATTGTGAGGTAA
>CAYOBX010000244.1:0-8355 GCA_964402245.1 uncultured Saprospiraceae bacterium
TTTAAGCATTTCTAAAGGAAAAAAGACCAGTTAAGAGGTAACGTTTATTTTTAACTCATCCCTAAAAATCCTAATCTATTTTAAAAAGATAACCTCTGTCTTATTTAGTACAAAGAAAAAAGAAAAAAAATATTTATTTTAGTCCAATTTTCACAGAACATAATATCATTTTATTTAAAAAAAAATCTATTTACTCAACATAAGGCATTGATTAATAGGTCAAAGTGATTTTTAAAATTTGGAGAAATGCAATAATATGATCTGTTTAAATGTTAAAATATATTTCTACTAATCTTTAGAATTCATAGCTTGGATATAATAAGAGAGTTAAAATCTATTTCAGAATATAAACCAACGAAAGGGGATTTATTGACTTTATATCACTTAGCGGAAGACCTAACTATTACAAGAAAGGAAGCTATAGAACGATTTCAAAAATCTCCTTCTTATTTTAGAAACACCTACAAAACTTTAAAAGATAAATTGATTGAGGGGATATTAACGAATCCACTAAAAGAGCATAATAAAAAGAAAAAAATAGAGACAAAAATCTGGAAAACATACGCTGTATTTTTAATATTAAATAATGCCAATAAAAAAAATGCAGCAGTCAAAATAGGAGAAGAATTAATCATTATTGTAGAGCGTCGTGGTCTTTTTAGTATTGCCTTAGAGGTTAGTAGAAAACTTGAAATTATGTATTCTTCCATTGGCCATAAAAAGTATTTAAAGTATCAAAAAAAAACCAAACTTTTCAAAAAACTATTAATAGAGGAAGAGCAAATGCAAGATTTTTATAATCAAGTGCATTTTCATTTACGAAGAAAGAAAGATATTTCAGGCCTTATAGAGCAATTACCTATATACGATAAATTAGCCGCTGAAAATGAACAGTATAAGTTTAGATTATCTTATTATGGCTCTTACAATTTAATACATCAAATTCATAGTAATATTGATTTATTAGCAAAAAACAATGAAGCTGCTCTAGCTTATTATGCCACTACCAAAGTCTTCATTCCTCCTCTAGCGATAGCCTATTTTTATTTCTTATCAATCCCCATTAATATCCTTAGTCAACAATTCGGCAAAGCAGAATTAGCTACTCAAAAATTCATGGACGAAAGTTCAGTTGGAGACAGTAATTGGAATATAGCCCTGCAATACAAAGCTATTATAGGGTTTCAATGTAATAAACCACAAATTTCTGCCGACGCATTTTTACAATTAAAATCTACGTCTGGTTTGAAACAAACAGCTATCAACAAAGCTAGATGGTTGGTCCTGCATGCCTTCCTTTATTTATATTTTTTAGTTGGAAAAATTAATGCCTGCGAACCGTTTAAATTGCACAAATTTCTTAGTGAAATTAATACTATTAAAAATGATTCCTTAGTAAATAGCAGCTACATTTTAGAATTACTTCATTTATTAGCATCCAATAATCAAAGGGTTTATCAGCAGCGAACAGAAGGTATTGAGCAATATATTAGCAGAAAATTAAAAGGAAATGAAAATGCTCGAGTTAAATATTTTATGCGAATGCTTAGGAGTGTAACATTGGGAGGGTTTCATCCAGTAAGGGTTCAAGCACACGCTCAAAAAAATAAAAAGAAATTACAAAAAGCACCTAGAAACTTGCATTTAGTGGACACTGAAATTGTTCCTTATGAAAAACTTTGGGAGATTGTGATATTGCTCCTTTCTGCTCCAACAGCTAAAAATTAAATTCTAATAAATTTTCGCTTTTACTTTTATTTCTAATTTAAATCTACCTACCTTTGCACTCTTAGGAACGATGAAAAAATAAACTTACAATTTATTTCTACATCGTTCCTTACTCAAGGGGTGCCGTAAAAAAATCGGCTGAGATTATACCCATAGAACCTGCCCAGGTAATGCTGGGAAGGGAATGAATCGTTCAATTACGAACTTTAGAGCTAGGATGCCTTTCTTGCGGAAAGCTATTAGGCTAATTGAACACCGAGATACAGTGACACGGAGATAATGTATGCTCCGTGTCTCCGTGCCCCTGTGTTCCAACTTAAATTTCGTCAGAAATTTTCTACCTCTATTTGCTAATCGTATGGGTATAGAACGAATGTCCACCCAGCCCCTGGGATGGAATACTATGATTTCAATTTAACTTTCTTCATGAGATTTATTTTAAGTAGTATCTTCATACTATTAGCGGGTCAGCTATTTTCCCAAGCTACAATTAACGGAACTATATTAGATGAACAAGGGGAGCCAGTATTTGGCGCAGCCGTTTTATTAACCAATTCCAATACTGGAACTGCTACAAACGAAGTTGGACAATTTTCTTTTGATAATATCGCTTTAGGGGATCAAGAAATTGAAATCTCTTATTTAGGATATACGACAAAAGTAATGACCATTGCTGTTAAAGAAGGAGTGAATGAAATAGCATCAATAGGCTTAGTAGATGCAATCACTTCTTTTGATGCGGTATTAGTAAAAGCTATTCGGGCGGGAAAAAACGCTCCAATAACCTATTCTAATATCAACAAAGAGGATTTAGAGCGGAACAATTTAGGGCAAGATGTGCCTTATATATTGCGTTGGACTCCGTCAACAGTTGTTACATCCGATGCAGGTACAGGCATTGGATATACAGGTATTAGAATAAGAGGAACAGATCCATCAAGAATCAATGTAACGGTCAATGGAGTCCCTCTAAATGATTCTGAGTCACAAGGAGTTTTTTGGGTAAATATGCCAGATTTCATAAGTTCAACCGACAATATACAAATACAAAGAGGTGTCGGAACTTCCACTAATGGACCAGCCGCCTTTGGTGCTACTGTAAATTTAAGTACTAGTGTTTTCCATAAAAAAGCATATGCTAAAATTGGTACCTCTATTGGTAGTTTCAATACTCAAAAAGCCAATATTTCTTTTGGGTCTGGATTGATTAGTGATCGCTTTACATTTGATGGAAGGGTATCAAGAATTGACTCTGATGGATTTATTGATCGAGCGTCTGTTGATTTGGAATCCTATTATTTATCTGGGGCTTATTTTGGAGAAAAAAGTTCCTTACGACTTAATGTATTTACGGGACACGAAATAACCTATCAAGCATGGAATGGGGTACCTGCTCAATTTATTAATGATCCCGAACTAAGAACTTTTAACTCTGCTGGTACAGCTCGTCCAGGAGAACCACATGATAATGAAGTAGATAATTATTCACAAAACCATTATCAATTAATTTACAATTCTCAATTAAATTCTAATTGGACGTTTAACCTGACAGGAAATTATACTTCTGGAGAAGGATTCTTTGAATTGTATAAAGGAGATGCTAGTTTTGATAGATACCAATTAGACCCTATTCAGTTAGGACAGGAAACTATTAATAGTTCTGACTTAATTGAACGTCGGTGGCTAGATAATGATTTTTATTTTGGTTCAGCAGCTTTGAATTATAGTGGTCCGAATCAAAGAACAACTATAAATTTAGGAACGGCTTATAGTCGTTATGAAGGAGATCATTTTGGGGAAGTTATATGGGCTAGATTTGCAAGTACAAGTGAATTAAAACATCGGTATTATGACAATGTCGGCACCAAAAATGATTTTAATATTTTTGGAAAAGTCAACTATGGAATTACTGCTCACTTAAATGGTTTCCTAGATTTGCAATATAGAAGGGTAGATTATGAGTTTGAAGGGCTAGATAATGACGGCTCGTCTATTACACAATCAGCAGATTTTAATTTCTTCAATCCAAAAATTGGCTTGTCTTATTTACCAAATGCTTCTACCAATGTTTATGCCTATTTCGGAGTAGCAAATAAAGAACCTAATAGAAGTGATTTTACGGATACCTCTCCATCTTCTAGACCGATTCATGAAACCCTTTACGATACAGAAATAGGGATTAAGAAAAGTTGGCAGAAAGGAGCACTTGAAGCAAACGTCTATTATATGTCTTATGACAATCAGCTAGTCCTCACAGGTCAATTAAATGATGTAGGAGAATATACGCGTATTAATGTACCTAATAGTTACCGTCTAGGTATTGAATTGGTGGGTGGCTTCCAACTAAATAAAAATCTGGACATCAATGCTTCCGCAACATTCAGTGATAACAAAATTGCATCTTTCACAGAATTTATAGACAATTGGGATACTGGAGAGCAAGAACAAATTGTCCATGATGATACGGATTTAGCATTCTCTCCTAACACGATAATTAACACAGATATTCGATATGAGTTTTTGCCAAACAGTAGCAATAATAAGTTAAATATCAGTTTATTGAGTAAGTATGTAGGAGCGCAATTCATTGATAATACTTCTAATGAAAATACGGCATTAGATAGTTATTTCTTTTCTGATTTAAGATTAGGCTATTCTTTTAAAACCAAGTTTATCAAAGAAGTAGAACTAACTTTTCTATTGCGAAATATCTTTGATAGTCAATTCTCTACCAACGCATGGACTTATAGATATATCTCTGCAGGTTATGATGGTCGGCCAGATGACCCTACTACTCGATTAGAGCAGGGTAGTACTTATAATTTAACAGGTTTTTATCCGCAAGCAGGAAGAAATTTTTTGCTTGGACTTAGTTTGAGTTTCTAATGACAACATAATTGAACGCAGAGACGCAGAGAAGCAGAGAACACATATGACTCTGCACCTCTGCGTTCAATACTACATTTTACTAGCAAAATTCATTGCTCTCTTTTTAGTAATGTTCTGTATCTCCACATTTATGCGATCAATACCTTAACTTGCAAAGAAAAGCATATGCCAAATTTCAGATATTTAAAATCGTTACAAGAACAAGGAGAAGATGAATATTTAGGAAATATATGGGGATGGAAAAATTCGTTCTATGGATTGGGGATTATCCTATTCTTTCTGTCTTTATACTTTTATAGAGTATATACTGTTGAGCCTATAGTACCATCCACAGAGAGTAGGATTGAAACGCCTGCCTCAGAATTGATTGGCAAGTAAGGAATCTAGTAGGACTTTTTTTACCGTAAATCCACTAATTCTTGATTGGAATGGAAAGTCGTTAAGCACTTTTAAAATTAGTGAATTCGTGGTAAATTTTCAACATCTAAGAGCATGTCTAAATTATATTAATGAATCACATTTAACTTCCCACGTACTCGCTCCTCACCAAAAACCACCTCATAAAAATAGATCCCACTAGTAGGGTAGTTAGCTGCTAATTCAACCGTATGTGGTCCTTTAGAAAATGATTCTTGCTTTTGCCAAATAACTTGTCCATTATTATTAAAAATACGGATAGAAATAGTTCCAGCAGCAGGTAATGTAAAAGGTAAGTTAGTCCTAGTTTCAAAAGGATTAGGATAATTATTTGCTACAGAAAAAGATTGTCTAATATCTTCAAAAGACAGTTGAATCGAATGTGCTGTAATATCTGCATCATACCATTCATTCGTTATATCCTGATCACTCAAATATAAATGATCTTTTAGTTGTCCATCGTTATTGGCTATAAAAGTGATACGAAATAGCGTTTCATTGGAAGTATAGGCCAACCCTTCAATAGAAGTCAAACTGATAGTTAATTGGTCTCTTTCAATAGCATAAGTATCCGATGGAATACCGCTAATAGATTGGATTGATAAGGTAGTAGCATTCGTACCTAATGAAAGTTGTAATCCTTCTAAAAACAATACATCCTTCGTCTTAATATCAACGGTAAAGGAATCTCCTGTTTTAAATGTTTTATTGGAAGTAGCTATAGTAGTAATATCATTAGAACGAGAAGATAGTTGACTCTGATTAGCAATTACCGAATGGTTTAAATCACCAATCTTAACACCAATAAAATTGTTGTTAGCAGCAATATTTGGTTCAAAATCTATGGTATAACTAGCAGCAGGAACTTCTTTAAAAGGGTCTTCTGGATTTTGAAACACATAGTCCGTTCTTATAAATTTCCAAGACTGATTATCTGGGAAACTAGTAATTGCATTTAAGATGATCTGTCGAATTAAAATCATATCAAATGCTGTGACACTTCCAGAGTTATTGACATCCGCAGCAATTAATTGGTAAGGAGATCTGATGCGCTTTATTCTAAGCAGATGCTTTTGTAAAGTCAGAATATCTTGAGTAGATACCCCATTTCTTTGATTGGTGTTTTTCTCCGCATTGATGACATAAGTATCCGCAGGAATATCATCTAAAAGGAAAAGGCCATCCTCATTAGTTCCTCTAAAAAATCCAATGTCATCAGAAGAAAAACCTATTGTTGCATTCTGAATAGGAACGCCATTCTCCGTAATTATCTTTCCAGAAATAGCATTTGGAGAAATAATATTATTGGAACAAATCCTCATTGAGTCATATACTATGACTAATTGTTTACAAGAAAATTTCGCATTATTAGACAAAGTGCCTTCTAAGGTAACTTCTTGAATTCCAATATTTCGACAATCAAAAGTGGATTTACTGATGGTGGATTCCTTCAGTATTGTGGATGGACTTAAAAAGTCTGCAACTTGTACCGTACCACGACCGCTTGCATCCAAGGGAAGCAAAACCGTTTCCGTAGCAGGGCATTGTGCAAAGATGTAAATAGATGATAATAAAAGGCATAGCAGTCCAAGGACGTACCCTTTTATATCATGGGATTTTTGTACTAGCATCGGTTAGAGGGATGAAAATAAATAATTTGCTCGTAATTTGCAGATAACTGAAATTACTCACCTCTATTCACAAATATAATGGAATATAGGAAAAGTAATCTGTTATATTGAAATTATCTTTAATATGTAAAGCAAAAAACTTACCAAACCCTGAAGTTTGTCGGTTTATGGCAAAAAAATATTAAAAAAATATCTAATATGTACTTGTTTTGAGTAATCAAATGTCAGATCTCTTATAAGTTCGGATAGTTTGTGGTAGTTAATCAAGCGGTCAGATCGTTTAGAACGATCAGATCGCACGTTCTTTTCTAGCAAAAACTAGGACTATTGCTTAAGATTGACGGGTGATCTGATGGTTTTCCGCCATCAGATCACTTTGACTAAGATTTAGTTATTGTCCGAATTTAGAAGGATGCCCTCATTTTTTACCGACTTCCAAACAATAGACTACCTATCCGAACCATCGTACTCCCTTCTTCTATAGCCAGCCGATAATCTCCTGACATGCCCATTGATATTTCTTTAAATTCGGAACTGCCTTGAAAAAAATCTTTTTTCAAAAAGTCAAAAATTTCTTTCAGTCGCTGAAATTCTTGTCGCACTTGTACTTTATTATGTGTAAAGGAGGCCATACCCATGACCCCTACAATGCGAATATTTTCCATTTTTTTTAACGCCTCACTATTTAATAAGCTTATTGCATCTTCTTGAGTAAAGCCAAATTTAGTCGCCTCGCTTGCTATTTTAAATTGTAATAGACAAGAAATGACTCGTTCTTGTCGCTTAGCTTGCTTGTTTATTTCCTTTAATAATTTCTCACTTTCAACAGAATGAATCATGGATATGAAAGGTGCTATGTATTTGACTTTATTCGTTTGCAAGTGACCAATTAGATGCCAATTAATGTCTTTAGGTAGGATCTCGTATTTTTCTACACACTCTTGTACTTTATTCTCTCCAAATATTCGTTGCCCTTTATCATACATTTCTTGGATGAGCTCCGCAGGTTTTGTCTTTGACACGGCTACTAGGGTAGTATTGGTTTTGGCTAATTCTTCTTTTATTTGATTTAACATGGTGATGTAAGGCGGATTGTTAATCCGCATAGTTAGATAATACAAAGCGGATTAACAATCCGCTTTACTTAAACATTTTCTGCAATGCCCCCCACAACAAACTTTTCTTAGTCTTTGTACTTTCAATATCCATCAATGAATCTGCAAACAAATATTGAATACCTCCAATAGTATACAACTGGTATTTCTGGAACTGTACTTGCAATCCTATATGCTGAGGAGAGAAACCAAAAATAATAGCTTTTTTGAGAGAATGACTTTCGCTAATATCACTCAAACTAAAAGTTTGAGTATTTGTACCAGCAAAAACAAGAACATCCTCTTCCATATCTAGTTGCACAGCAGCCAATATTTTAGTCAAAAAAGGAACCTGTTCGGTTTCTAATGCTTTATAAAGAAGAAAAACACCTTTAGCATTATTTCCTTTACAATCCTTTAAAATAGTGTCTTTTTCAATTTTAGGAACGATTTTAAAGTTAATTAATTGAGAATTCATTCAATATTTTTTTAATTTAAGCCAATTATCTTTATTTTTAATTAAGAGGAAAAGCAAATTTATCCAACCTAAAAGTATAAATTAAAGTAGATTTGTTTTAATAACAGATACTACTACT
>CAYOBX010000245.1:0-8329 GCA_964402245.1 uncultured Saprospiraceae bacterium
ACAAAGTCTTCGAGACTTGGGAAGTTTCATTTTCGGTAATTTATCCTGTTTCGAGCATAAATCAGTACATAAAGTTATTCAACAAACGTTGCAGTAAGAGCTTGTTTAAATAAATTTGTCCCTCCAAAAGATTAGTATTAAGTTTGTGCAAACTTATATAAATTCAAGCGCAAGTATCAAGTTCTAGTCCAAAACGCAAGGCTGGCAAGCATCTGGAGTCCACATCAAAGGTTGAGCTTGAATTTGATTCTTGAACTTGTACTTTATACCAAATTCATAATATGATCCAGTACTTAAAAAGAGAAGGTGGCCGGTTGGTCGAAGTGCAGGAAGCAGAGGTGGACTGCTGGATTAATATTAGCCCTCCCTTTAGTCAAGCAGAATTAGCGGATATTTCCGAAAAATATAGTGTCCCTTTAGATTTCCTAACAGATTCACTGGATATTGATGAGCGGTCTCGATATGAACGAGAAGAGGATGTTCGCTTGATTGTAGTGAATACGCCTATTTTAAATGATAGCGTTCGAGAAGAAGAATCTATTTATTTGACTGCTCCGATTGGTATTATCATGACGATTGAACATGTCATTACGATTACAGCGCATCCGAATCCTGTCTTGAATTTATTTTTACAAAATAAAGTAAAAAACTTCGATCCCTCTGACGAGCAAATGTTTGTATTACAAATTTTTGAAAAAAATGTGTTTCGATTTTTAAGTTGTCTGAAAAGTCTTAATCTAAAACGCAATCATATAGAGAAAGAGCTATATACCTCCAGTAGAAACAAAGACCTCCGTCGACTACTAGCTATTGAAAAAAGTTTGGTCTATTTCGTAAATACGCTGAGTACCAATGATTTGCTTAAATTAAAAATGAAACGAACAGACTTCTTACATATTCGAAAAGAAGAAGATAAAATGGATTTGTTTGAAGATATTATTATTGACAATAGTCAAGCTTTGGAAATGTCTAATGTCTACACCAACATTTTGAGTGGAACAATGGAGGCTTACGCTTCTATTATTTCAAACAATTTGAATGTTGTCATCCAAAGATTAACACTTATCACCATTATATTGATGGTGCCCACCTTAATTGCCAGTTTTTTTGGAATGAATGTAGACGTTCCTTTCAAATCAGAAAACTCTCCAGTCTCCTTTTATGCCATAATTGGCATCTCTTTGCTTATATCTTTACTATTAGCCTGGTTCTTTCGCTGGAAAAAGTTGATATAAATTTGCATTTTTCCATTAGTTTCACTAATTTGGTAATAATTGAATAGTATTTTCCACATTTAGTTATCCACATTGTGGAAAAAATACCGATCCATCTAAAGTGCTCATTATCAGCACATATGTAAAGTTATCCACATATTGTGGAAAAGTTTAATCTTTGAATCTGCTACTTATTAGTATTTTTATATCACTATGACGAAAACGCTTAAACATGATATTAGCGTTTTAGCCTACCTTTCTTTTAACGGACTTACGAGAAATAAATAATTAGGAAGAAAATTCGTCAAGATAAACACACATACATCATTGACTTGTACCCATTCTTTTGGTATGTACTACCTGTAGGTTTGTGTCAACTAAAATAAATAAACGACTTATTAAAATATTGAAACAATATGTTTCTTGTATCAACAAGACTCATCCTTTCTGATTTATAATTAGAAACAATTTACCTTGTAATAATGGAATAATTTGACAAAGAACAGCAACTATTGAAGTAACAAACATAACTATTGAGAAACGAAGCTAAACCTATAGAGCTTGTCTAAGTAGGCTTAGTTCTTTAGTTATGAAACACAATTGAGAACGCGATCTATTTTCCTAAAATGGCTCGTAAAGAATAGATTAAAGGTATCACCTCCTCTATCCTCTACACACATTAAACTGAAAAGATAGTCGCAAAAATTCTATCTAAATACTATGCAAACAATCAACAAGATTAGTAGAAAGCCAAAAGTGGCTAAAGACAGAAAAATTTACACACACGCAGAAGTACTTGAAGCCTCCACTAAATATTTTAAAGGGGATGACTTAGCAGCAAGTGTATGGTTAAATAAATATGCCTTGAAAGATACCTATGGCAACTTATATGAACTTACACCTAATGATATGCATCGCAGAATTGCTAGTGAAATAGCAAGAGCGGAAGCGGCCTATCCTGATCCTTATACGGAAAAAGAAATCTTTGAGGTTTTGAAAGATTTTAAATATATAGTTCCCCAAGGTAGTCCTATGGCTGGAATTGGTAATATATTTCAAGTTTCTTCTTTGTCAAATTGCTTTGTGATAGGCAATAGTGCTGATTCCTATGGAGGTATTATGAGAATGGATGAAGAGCAGGCGCAATTAATGAAGCGTAGAGGTGGTGTTGGACATGATCTATCTCATATTCGACCTAAGGGTAGTCAAGTGATGAACAGTGCTTTATCTTCAACAGGTATCTCGCCGTTTATGGAGCGTTATTCTAACTGTACACGTGAAGTAGCACAAGATGGTAGAAGAGGTGCTTTGATGCTATCCATTTCTAGTAAACACCCAGATGCAGAGGATTTTGTAGATGCTAAGATGGAGCAAGGGAAAGTCACAGGAGCAAATGTTTCGGTAAGGATTGATGATGCTTTTATGAAAGCTGCTATGAGTGGCAAAAAGTATCAACAACAGTATCCTATTGATTCAGACAATCCTAAATTTACTAAGGAAATAGATGCCGCTAATTTATGGAATAAAATTATCCATAATGCCTGGAAATCAGCAGAACCAGGCGTATTATTTTGGGATACAGTGATTCGAGAGTCTATTCCGGATTGCTATGCGGATTTAGGATATAAAACAATTTCTACTAACCCTTGTGGAGAAATTCCTTTATGTCCTTATGATTCTTGCCGATTGCTAGCGATCAATTTATATAGTTATGTAGAGAAGCCATTTACAGATGATGCGTATTTTAATTTTGAAAAGTTTGGAGCGCATGTGCAAATGGCGCAGCGCATCATGGATGATATTATTGATTTGGAAATTGAAAAGATTGATAGTATTATTTCTAAAATTAAAAATGATCCAGAACCAGACGATATTAAGTCTGTAGAATATAATCTTTGGAAAAAAATTAGAAAGACTTGTGTAGAAGGTCGTAGAACAGGCGTTGGCATTACCGCAGAAGGTGATATGCTAGCGGCAATGGGGATGTCTTATGGAAACGATGAAGCGATTGCTTTTTCTGTAAAAGTGCACAAAACTTTAGCTTTAAACGCTTATCGATCTTCCGTTGATTTAGCTAAAAAAAGAGGGCATTTCAAAATTTACGATGCTAGTAGAGAAATGCAAAATCCGATGATACAACGGATCAAAGAAGCAGATCCTGCATTGTATGAAGATATGGTAAAGTATGGTAGAAGAAACATCGCCTTATTGACGATTGCACCGACTGGTACTACTTCTATGATGACCCAAACTACTTCTGGTATAGAACCTGCATTTATGGTGGCGTATATGCGTAGACGTAAGGTGAATCCTAATGACAAAAATGTCAATATCACTTTTACGGATGAAGTCGGAGATAACTGGGAAGAATACAATGTTTTCCATCATAAATTTAGCACTTGGCTATTGGCAAAAGGCTATGATGTGGATAAGGTAAAACAAATGCCGCAAGAGGAGTTGCAAGCCATTATTAAGAAGTCTCCTTATTATAAGGCTACTGCTAATGATGTAGATTGGGTACAAAAAGTCAAGATGCAAGGCGCTATCCAAAAGTGGGTAGACCACTCTATTAGCGTTACCGTTAATGTTCCTAATGAGACCACAGAAGATATGGTGAAGCAGATTTACCAAACTGCATGGGAAGCAGGTTGTAAAGGCTGTACCATCTATAGAGACGGATCTCGTTCTGGTGTATTGGTAGCTACTACAGAAAATACGGATAAAAATAACTTGATCTTTAAAGAATCGGCAGCGCCTAAGCGTCCAAAGCGATTAGAAGTAGAAGTGATTAGATTCCAAAATAACCATGAAAAATGGATTGCAATGGTAGGCGTAATAGATGGAAGACCTTATGAAATTTTTACGGGTCGTGCGGAGGATACTTTTGTTTTCCCTAATTATGTAACGAAAGGATGGGTTTTAAAGCAAAAAGACGAATCAGGTAATAAAAGTTATGACTTCCAATATTGTGACAAAGATGGATATAGAGTAACGATGGAAGGCTTATCTAGATCCTTTGATAAGAAATACTGGAACTATGCTAAACTGATTTCAGGCGTTTTAAGACATGGAATGCCATTGAATCATGTGGTTAGTTTAGTAGACGGTTTATCTACAGAACAAGACCATATCAATACTTGGAAAAATGGAGTAGTAAGAGCCTTAAAGAAATTCATTCCAGATGGTACTCAAGCGGCAAAAACTGCTTGTCCAAGTTGTGATGATAAAGATGGTTTGATTTACAAGGAAGGTTGCCTGAGTTGTAAGAGTTGTGGATATAGTAAGTGTGGATAAGCAAATAGATAAACAAAAAGTAAACTAGTTTAATAAGCCACAAAAGGTCAGTTGGATTTTCTCCTTCTGGCCTTTTTATTTGTAGCTCAAGCTTCACCTAGTTCAAGCTTCCAGCTCGAGTATTTTCTCCAGCTGGAAGCTTGAGCTACGTGCTACGTGAAGCTACGTTCTATTCAAAAGCAAACAACATATCTGCCAACAAACGCATATCCTCTTCAGAATTCTGAAAATGTGGCGCTACTCTTAAATAGCCTCCTTTTGAAGAACACGTAATCCCCTGTTCATTTAATATCTCCGAACATTCCAAAGCGCGTGGATGATATAAAGACAAAATACCTGATCGATGTTTCTTTGGGAATAAAAGAGGTTTAAAATCTTTATTTTCTAAATGCGCCAGAAAAATATCCTGCAGTTTCAATATCCGTTTATGAATTAAAGGGATCCCCATCTTCAAATGGTTCTCTTTAACGACCTTCGTTAAACCTTTCAATAAGGAAATGGGAGAAGTAGAATATTCAAATCTTTTAGCAGAAGTATGAGGATTCCAAGAATGATCTAGGTATTCTGGACATTGCTGCATCGTCTCAGCACCTATTACGACATGATTTAATTTAGCTCTAAAAGCAGGCGCCGTGTAAAATACCCCTACCCCAACTGGTCCCATTAACCACTTCCATCCTGAAGCTGCCAAAGCAGCGATATTCATTGTCTCAACATCTATGGGGATACTTCCTAAACTTTGGGCTGCATCTACAATCAGATCAATATTATGTTCTTTACACAGCTCTCCTAAAGCCATCAAGTCCGCTGCAAAACCACTCGTAAATTGTACATGACTCAATGCGATAATTCTAGTTTTAGGACTTATAAAAGCTTTGATATGTGCTAATTTCCAACTACCACAAAAAGACTTATCAAAACCTTTATAGGGAACATTCGGTACCAATTTTAATCGTATGCCCTTCTTTCGAGCTTGCAATTTCCAAGGAAAATGGTTGGCAGGATATTCATGTACAAATGATAAAACTTCATCTCCTTCTTCAAATGGATAACCTTCTGCTATCATAGAAATTGCTTCGGATGCATTCTTTACTGCAGCTATATTTTCAGCAGAAGTCTGCAATAATTGCCCAAAAGTTTGTTTAAAGTCATCTAAAATACTGTCGTATTGTTCGATAACACGATGATGGCCATATTGCTGGTGTACCTTTAAGAAATCAATTATTTCATTCGCCGCCGAAGGATGTAATTGAGCAATACCACAATTAGATAGAAATATTTTTCTCTTGGTATTTAAAATAATTTCATTAGATGCGGAGGTAGATTTATCGATCATATCATTTATTTAAACTTGGGAACAATGTATGTACTCAATACCACTTAAATGTCAGAATTAGGATTTATAAGATTTCAGGATTAGTAGGATTTTGAATTGTGCTACTGCTCAAAAATCCTACGAATCCTGAAATCCTACGAATCCTATGAATCCTAATCCTGACAGTGATTGGTGTTTTGAGAACTTACGGAACAATACACAAAACTAATGAAAATCAATCATTAAAACATATATTTATTTATAATTTCAATCATCAGTTGAACTCCCCCCATCTCCTCTTAAAAAGAGGGGGAGACATCTTCGATTGAAAATTTCGTTTTAGAGACGTATTCCAAACGAAATTTCCAATCAACGACGTCCCCCTCGCTTTGAAGGGCAGGGAGGGTTAAAAAGAATAATCTCGTCGAAATGCACTACACTCGAAACAGGATAAATTACCGAAAATGAAACTTCCCAAATCTGAGTCTACTCCGAAAAGTTTTTTTTGCTGTAAACTTAAATCCATTACTGTAAATATAGATTTATAGCAATTTGATTATGATAGAGTTACAGATCTGCCAGTTTTTGAAAAACTTGCAGATTTCGCTCGAATCGACTTTTCGGATTGGACTCAAATCTTGAAGATTTGGGAAGTCTAATTCAAAAATAAATTCGGTATTTTATCCTGTCCGTAGTATATTTATTCTTTCGTCGTTACTTAAAAATAACAGTATTGAAATATTTTCATAACATTTTATTAAGAGTCAGTAGCTGTATATTTACGTCTTAATTCTTAAAATCACCGATTATCCAATTAGAAATTATCATTGACAAAATGATCTTCTAAAAAATTACAACTTATGTTTAAATTTTTGTTTAAAATATCCCTAGTGGGTATACTATTTTTTGGCTTGACTACCGCCTGTACGGAAGAAGGTACATTAGGAGGAGGTGGAACGCCTATACCAGTAGAAGAAGAACCATTAGGCCCTAGTATTGGCTTAGTATCGGATGTTGGTTTTGTTAGCACAAATACAACCATACCTGTTAATAGTAATTTCACCGTCCGAGTTAGCACAGAAGCAGGAGAATCTGCACTAAATACTTTTACTGTTTTAGAAAATGGTGCACCAATTGATTTTAATAGAATTCAAGTTAGTGAACCAGCAGTAGGAGCCAATCCAGTTTTAATATTAAATGAAGCCTGGCAAACAGGTTTTACTTGGGATATTACCTTTACTGGAGCTGCGGATCCAGTAAATAATTCTTACTCCTTCGAGATAAGAGACGATAATGATAAGATTGATGTAGTATTTGTAAATGTCACCACAGAAGCAGAAGCAGTAGAGATTGTAGGTCCTACTACAGAAGCTGTAGCCGGAGGAAACTTTATCACTGGTTCGGCTGTGTTTCCATCTGGTGTTCCATTTGAAGTATTACTAAACGCTCAAAGTGGCTCTTCTCCGATCCAATCCGTAACGATCTTAGAAGACGGATTGCCAATAACCGACTTAACAAGATTACAGGCTAATGGACAAGAATTCCCAGCTAATCCTTGGGTGTTTTCTGAAGGTCAAGATGCTTTGGATTGGGTGGTTAGTATTAGAAATGCGGAATCTGGAGATCATCTATACGAAATTGTAGTGGAAGATGCGAATGGAGAGATAAGTATTTTGCCAATAGAAATATTTGGCCAGGCTACAGGTACTAGTCTTACTAATTCTTTAACAGGTAGATTGTTATTTAATCAAGCTGGACCTGCTGGTACTGGAGGAATCAATTTATTTAATGGAGAAAGTGTAGGCTCTTCTGATCCAAGTGCTCACTTAAGAGATGAAGGTATTGATTTAAGTGTGGGGCCTAGTGTAAATTGGAATCAGCAAATTTCAGGCGCGAATAATTCTGTAGTGCGATTGGTCAATACTTTTAGCCAGCCAGAAGGTTTTAGTTTTGAAGGCATCCAGTTTCAGGAAGAAATACAAGATCTTTTTGCTACTGGACAAGAATTGACTTTGACTAATGACGAAGGTAGAGCTATTACACCATTTGTAATTGTTGGAGATATTTTCGCCGTTCAAAATGGGGGAGATCTTTTCTTAGTACAAGTTACTAATATTGTAGTGTCTGATGATACTAATGATGATTTTTATGAATTGAGTATTAAGTATTAATACTGTAGTCTTAGCTCGACTTTAGCCATTAGCTTTTAGCAATTAGCCTCAAAATAGATGCCCACGTTACCTACTGCTTTATTTCTTTACAGACCTTGGAAAATAACAAGTGTAAATTAATAATGGACTAGTTACGTTCCTTTTAGAAGCTAATGGCTAAAAGCTGATAGCTAATGGCTAAAGTCAAACTAAGTTGATAGTAAATACTCCATGAGTAGATGAGAAAATGAATAAATAGGGCAGCGGATTTCTGTTTATCCAGACTGATTAAAGCTTGTAGAATATTTACTCATGTATTCATTTACTCATTGAGAACTTACAGTTGATAGTCCTTT
>CAYOBX010000246.1:0-8328 GCA_964402245.1 uncultured Saprospiraceae bacterium
CGCACAGTATCCTATCAATCATATAATCCTATTAATCCTAATCCGATTCACCCGCAAGCCAAGCACCACTAAAAGAATCGCTATATAGATCCAATGTAAAGGTTCCGTTAAAGCCCGTTTAAAATACGTACTCATAAAGACAATCCAAATCCAAGACCCTCCAATAACATGCAACCACTTCCACTGTTGCTTAGTAAGATAGGAAGCAAATCGCTCAAAAGAAGTTAGGAACATCAAAGTCATAAAAAGATAAGCCATCCCTCCAGCTAATAAAGAAGTATCGTCAGCAAGCGTGAAAACAGGGTGAAATACATACTGTAATATCCCTAATGCTGCTAAATGGATATAGTGAGAAATCGCAAAAGAAATACCTAGATGTTTGCGATTCATGAGCACCCAAAAAGATAGAGAGTTTTTAGCTACTTGATGTAAGCCATTCGCGGCAAATGCCAGACAAAAGCATACAAAACTAACTCTTGCAGACCACCGAATGATCTCCCTGTTTGCCGTTTCCGTCCATCCATAATAAGCAAATAAAACGATATAAAACATAAGAGAAATTCCTGTAATATACTTTACGACTTCCCAATACCAGATACCTTTATTTTCCATATTTAATTGTAAAAAAGAAATCAGAGGTCAGATCGTCCTTACAGGACTGTCAGAAGTCAGATTTATGACGTTGACCACGTGATGTTTCTGACAGGCATAGGCAGTCTGAAATCTGATGGTTATTTAGAACAGGTCAATGCAACACTCTCAAAACCTAATAGTCAAAGTCATAAGTATGATATCTGACAGCGTAGCGATCTGACTTCTGGCCTCTCGAAAAATATGTAAGGTAGTTGACATAATTAATATATCCAATTTTAACAAGCCAATAGCTTTCTTTTATCTCCGTTGTATTTTCATACCAGTTTAAATTTAAAAACCTAAATCATGCTAACCAACACCCCGACTACAAGTCGTCTAGTATTCCTATTCGTAGTGCTTCCTTATCTACTTTCCGCCCAACAATTAATTGAAGGTAACGTAATAGATGCTCAAAGTAAAGAGCCACTCTCCTTTGCCTATGTAAAATTGAAAGATATTGCTATCGGCACAGTAACAGATACCGATGGTCAATTTCAGTTAAACATACCCAATCAATACAAAGAACAAACAGTCCTTTTTAGTTATGTTGGATACGAAGACTTAGTTCTATCTATCAAAGAAATACAAGCTAATAATAGTGGAATCTTTCGATTGAATCCAAGTACTACAGTCTTAGAAGAAGTAGTTGTAACCCCTAAGAAATTACCCAAACCACGAGCATTATTAAGAAAGGTATTAAAAAAAATATCAGATAATTACGCTACCAATCCTATTTTGTTAAATGGGTATTACAGAGAGACCTTAAAAGAAAATGGTGCCTATATTAAATTCAATGATGCTGTTTGTTCTTATTATTCCCGCCCTTATTCTTATCAAAAATATAGAGGAAAAGACTATTATAATAGTTTTCTCAATCCTGGGGGGAATATTACTTCTAGTTATATGTTTTTGGGTTTAGGTAATGATTTGCATCGGTTTCATTTTCATGATAGAACATTAAAAGAGGAAGGAGTACAGATACATAATGCTAGGTCAAGTGAAGATTTGACAAAGTATAAAATGAATGGAAGTATTCAAGGAGGCCCCCTCAGTTTATTTGCTAAGAATAGAATGAAGTATCAGGAGAGTTTTTTAGGCAAGAAAAAATTCCGAGACTTTACCTATCAATTAAAAGAAGTACAAGATGAAAAAGGAAATTGGTTATACCAATTAGATTTCCATACAAAAACGACTAAAGCCAAGCTAGATTCTTTAGAGACCAGTAAAGTAGCTGCTTTTCTCAATTCGCAATGGAGACATGCCAACAAACATAAATTGTTAAAAGGTAAAATATGGATTGACCAAAATACATTGGCTATTGTTGGATATGAATGTGCGGTACCTAATTCACTAAAAGGATATTTCTGTGGCTATGAAGCTATGCAAATTAAGCATTTTGATTATAAATTAAATGTCCAATTCAAACAAAAGAACGGTAAGTATTATCTAGATTACCTACGCCATGAAAATGAATTTATATACGAAGATACTATCAAAAATAATACAAATTATTACGCCGCTATTTCTGAGTTTTATACTGATTCTATTCAAACTCAAAATGTCCGACCTATTCCTTTAAAGAATAATTTTGTCAATGCAGACTATAATCAATTGTATGATTATGCACTAGAATATGATTCTACCTATTGGAATAATTATCAATCAAAAAATAAACAGGCAAGTATTAGTACTAGCATTAGAAAAGACATGGAAGTAGAGAAAATAATGGAACAACAATTCCATGATAAACATGTACGGGATGAAGATATGCCTGTTCCTATAGCCCCTATTGAAACCCACACCTTTAGAATACACGGAGAAAAATATACCGATGATTATGCTTGGTTAAAAGACACAAAATCTCCTAAAACCAACCAACCAGTAATGGATTATCTATGGGCAGAGAATGAATATGCTCAAAATTATTCGACTCCTCTAAGAAAAAATCAACGGGTCATTTTTGAAGAATTAGCAAGAGGTATTAGAAAAAAAGATACTTCTCTACCTATTAAGGATAATGGTTATTACTATTATTCAAAAATTGAGGAAGAGGACGAGCATCCAACTTATTACAGAAAAAAAATAGATAATAGTCAGGCAGAAGAGTTATTACTAGATGTAAATAACATGGCAGAAGGAAATGCATATTATTATGCAGGTCCTGGTCCAGTAAGTCCCAACAATAAAATTTTAGCTTACTATGAAAATACAACAGGCAAAGATGGATATATTATTAAGTTTAAAGATTTAAAAAATGGTAAACTCATCTCTGATTCTCTAACAAATATTACGGCCCTTATTTGGTTAGACAACAAGACTTTTCTATATACCGTACAGGAGAAAAAAACATTCCGTACCCACCAAGTCAAAAAACATACTTTGGGTAATAATTTAAATCAAGATGAATTGATTTATCAAGAGAAAACAGATAATTTTAGTATAAGCATTAATGAGTCTTTATCTGAAGAATTTATACTACTATCTGTTGGAAGTAGTACTTCTAGCGAGGTTTGGTATATGCGCACCAAGCAAGCTAATAGTACCTTTCAATTGATTCGTCCTAGAGAAAAAAATCATTTGTATTCTGTTAGTCATCATAAAGATAAATTCTATATTAGAAGTAATAAAGATGCTATCAATTATCAATTGATGACCGTAGATACGAATGCAACAAAGAAAAGTATTTGGGAGGTATTGTTGCCTCATCAAGAGTCCGTTCTTTTGAATGGTTTTCAAGTATTTGATAAGTATCTAGTTGTCAGAGAAAGAGAAAACGCAGAGAATCGCATCAAGGTAATTAATAAAATCACACAAACAGCTCACACTATAAAATTTAAAGACGACTATTATACTGTTTATTTAGGCTATAACCCTGATAACAATGTCGATTCATTACAAATTCTTTATACTTCTTTCAAAATTCCTGTTACGACCTATCACTATCATATGGGCAATAAGGGGATGAAAAAAATTAAGCAAGACCCATTTCCATTTTATATGGGAAAAACAAGGGTTAAAAGACTTTGGGCATCTAGTCTCGATGGTCAACAAATACCGATCACCTTAGTATACGATAAGTGGCGAACTAAAAACCAAGAAGATAAAAATAAAAAAATCTACTTAACTTCTTATGGAGCATATAGTTCGGGCCAAAATCCTTATTATAGTTCCACTATAAAACATTTAATAAGTGCTGGGTTTACCGTAGCAATAGCACATGTACGAGGGGGAGATGATATGGGTATGCAATGGTATGAGTCTGGAAAACTATTACAAAAGAAGAATACCTTTTATGATTTTATTGCTTGTGCAGAACATCTCATTCAAGAAGGTTATGCTAATAAAGGGAACATCACCGCAGAAGGAGGAAGTGCAGGAGGATTATTAATGGGAGCAGTAGCTAATATGCGTCCTGATTTATTTAAGACCATTATATTGGATGTACCTTTTGTAGATGTTATCAATACCATGTTGGATGAAAAATTACCATTAACCATAGACGAATATGAGGAATGGGGAAATCCTAAGAAACGTAAGTATTATGAGTATATAAAATCCTATAGTCCTTATGATAATGTCAAAGCGCAAGCCTATCCTAATTTGCTATTCTTTACAGGATTAAATGATACGCGTGTAGGGTATTGGGAACCTGCTAAAATGGTCGCAAAACTAAGAAAGCTAAAGACGGACAATAATATATTGTTACTTCACACCAACTTTTCCGCTGGACATGGTGGTGCTTCGGGTCGATTTGCTGCTTTAAATGAACAAGCCTATCGTTTAGCTTTGATAACGGATATGTATTTAAGAAAACCATGAGTCTAACATGTAGCTCAAGTTTCCAGCCTGAGAAATAAAATGCGAGCAAGAATTTTAGTTAATTAACTGCCAAAATGGCACACAATCTTCAATAAATGGCTATATTTGCAGACGATTTGTAGGTGTTCAATGAGAAAATGAATAGAGGAGAAAATGAATAAATGAGTAAATGAGTAAATAGGGCAGCAGATTTCTGTTTATACAGACTGATTAAAACTTATAGACTGCCAATATTTACTAATGTATTCATTTACTCATTGAGATCCTACAACGATTTACAGTAAACTATTGATATTAAAGCCACTATGTACAACAACAATCCAACATTAGAGAATGTCCCAAAAAAGGTAGATGAGACGAAGCAAGGAGAAGTTTTTTTCCAAGAAGGGGAAGCAGCTTCGGGTAAGAAATTCTATATCGAAAGCTATGGTTGTCAAATGAACTTTAGTGATAGTGAAATAGTGGCATCTATACTATCAGAATCGGGCTATGGGCCTACTAGAAACATCGACGAATCGGATTTGATATTGATAAATACTTGCTCTATTCGGGAAAAAGCGGAGGATACGGTTCGGAAGCGTTTGCGAATATTTGACAAAGTGAAGGCTAAGAAGCCAGGAACTTTAGTTGGGGTACTAGGCTGTATGGCAGAACGACTAAAAGCAAAATTTCTAGATGAAGAAAAATTGGTAGATATGGTCGTAGGACCTGATGCCTATCGAGATCTACCCAAATTGATAGCCTCCGCAGACGAAGGAAATAAGGGGGTGAATGTATTTTTATCTCGAGAAGAAACTTATGCAGATATTAGTCCTTTAAGATTGGACAGCAATGGGGTATCTGCTTTTATCTCGATCACGAGAGGATGTAATAATATGTGCTCTTTTTGTGTGGTGCCTTATACTAGAGGGCGAGAGCGAAGTCGAAATTCTTTTAGCATTGTGGCAGAGGCAGTGGATTTATATAACAGAGGGTATAAAGAAGTAACCTTATTGGGACAGAATGTAGATTCTTATACTTGGGAAAATCCTGAAACAAAAGAGACCGTTAGTTTTGCTCAACTATTAGTAATGGTTGCAAAAGTACATCCAGATTTAAGGGTTCGTTTTTCTACTTCTCATCCAAAGGATATAAACGACGAAGTACTTTTTGCCATCCGAGACTACGAGAATATCTGTAAGTACATTCATCTACCTGTCCAATCTGGAAACAGTCGGATCTTAGAAAAGATGAATCGAACCTATGATAGAGCATGGTATCAACAAAAAATAGATCGTATCTATGAATTGATTCCTGACTGTGCTATTTCCTCTGACATTATTACTGGTTTCTGTTCCGAAACAGAAGAAGAGCATCAGGATACCTTGAGTATGATCGAATATGCTAACTATACGATGTCTTATATGTTCTATTATTCAGAAAGGCCGGGAACATTAGCAGCGAAGAAGTATGAAGATGATATTCCTTTAGCTGTCAAAAAGAAAAGATTAGTGGAGATAGTCGATGCACAACAAATTGCTTCGATGGCATCTAATCAAAAGGACGCTAACAAGACGTTTAAGGTTTTGATAGAGGGAGATTCTAAAAGATCGGACCAAGATTTCAAAGGACGAAATACGCAGAATAAAATGATTATTTTCCCTAAAAAGGAGGGTTTGAAGAAAGGGGATTATGTTCATGTGAAGGTGACTAATATGACTTCTGCTACTCTATTGGGAGAGATTGTTTCTGATCCTACTGCATAAATTTCTTTTTATCTTCGAAGACTAAGGGGTTGTCTAGTAAGACGCAAATGAATTTTGCAAGCAAAATAAAGTATTGAACGCAGAGACGCTGAGATGCAGAGTTAAATTTGCTCTCTGCATCTCAGCGTCTCTGCGTTCAATAATGTTGTCGTAATTTTTGCAAAATATGTTTTTAGACAGCCTCTTTAATTCTTTGAATTTAAAATTTCGGGGGCGCAGAAAGCGACCCCGAAATACGGCCGTCAACCGAATAAAATCAATTTAGCTAGAGCAAAAACTATGAACTTACAAACCATCAAACAACGCTATGGAATAATCGGAAATTCGACAGGATTAGAACGTGCCCTAAGCACAGCAGTCCGAGTCGCTCCTACCGATTTGTCTGTATTAATAACGGGAAGTAGTGGAGTTGGAAAGGAAGTATTTTCAAAAATCATACATGGTTTAAGTCCGCGCAAGCATGAAAAGTTCATGGCAATTAATTGTGGCGCTATCCCAGAAGGCACGATCAATTCTGAGTTATTTGGACATGATAAAGGAGCATTCACGGGGGCACTCACCGATAGAAAAGGCTATTTTGAAACCTATAATAAGGGCACTATTTTTTTAGATGAAATTGGGGAGATGCCTTTAGAAACCCAGTCCTACCTTTTAAGGATATTAGAATCAGGAGAATACATTCGAGTCGGATCATCAAAAACATTAAAAACAGATGTTCGAGTAATAGCCGCTACCAATGTTAATCTACAAGAAAAAATACGTGCGGGAAAATTTCGAGAAGACCTTTATTATCGACTCAATACCGTTCCAATTGTCGTACCTAGTTTAAAAGAACGAAGAGATGATATCTATATGTTATTCCGAAAATTTGCTTCGGATTTTTCAGATAAATACAGAACAGATTCTATACAAATAGATGAAAAAGCTAGGTTGATTATTGAAAATTACGACTGGCCAGGAAATATACGCCAGCTTAAAAATGTAGTGGAACAGTTATCTGTATTGGCAGAAGATAAAATGATAACAGCGGAATATTTGGTAGACTTTATGCCTCAAATATTACAACGCAATTTACCAGCTCTTTCTCCCAACAACAACAACAATGGAGCAGATGATTTTAGTGAAAGAGATCTATTATATAAGGTATTGTTTGATTTAAGAAATGAGATGGGTGGATTAAAAGATTTAGTAGGTAAATTAGTAAAATACAATGATTTAAGTATGCCAGAAGATATAGAAAATTACCCTTCTATTGCTTTGCCGAGCTCAAATATTCCTACGCAATCAGCTAACTATAATCGCCTCATTCTCAATGAAGAAACTAATAATATTGGTGCAAATACAGAAAGTTCTATAAGGCCCATTATTTTAGGAAATAGTCAAAATGATGCTACATTCGATAGCATGGAAGTTGTAGAGGAAACCCTAAGCTTAGCTGCGATGGAAAAAGAAATGATTAAAAAAGCGCTCAAAAAATATAAGGGAAGAAGAAAGGATGCTGCTAATGAGCTAGAAATATCTGAAAGAACTTTATATCGAAAAATTAAGGAATATGAACTGTAAAAAGATACTGCTAAGCACCTCCTTATCTATATGCTGCTATTATTTTTTAATAAGTTGCTATACTTTTAAAAGCACCGGGATTCCTCAAAATGTCAATACCTTCTATGTGGCAGAATTTGACAATAATACGGTGAATGTAGTTCCTACCTTAAGTTATGATTTCACCCAAACCTTATTAGAGAAAGTATTAAATGAATCGAGACTCAAATTCACAGAAACAGATCCAGATGTTGAATTTAGTGGTACTATTACTAGATATCAAGTTACATCTGTTGCGCCAGAAGAACAAGATGGCAGAACGGTAACTGCTTTTAATCGATTAGATATTGGTGTTCAAGTAGACTATCTGAATAACCGAGAGGAGGATTCAAACAAGAAAGAATGGAGTCAGAATTTTTCTTTTTATCTAGACTATGCCAACGATGAAAATTTATTGGATATACAAGATGATTTGATAGAAGAGATTAATGCTCAATTAGTAGAGGACATTTTCAACAAAGCATTTTCGGATTGGTAAGAAAGATCAGATATAAATTGAGCCGATGGAGGGATTCGAACCCCCGACCCG
>CAYOBX010000247.1:0-8324 GCA_964402245.1 uncultured Saprospiraceae bacterium
TTCTAAAAAATGGCTTTGAAAAGCCATTTTTTAGAATTGATGCCTCCAAAGAACCTTACTTACGAGACTTGAACAAGCAATAAAAGTCCTAGAGGACTATTATTGTGAAGAGAACCGTTTACGGGTGGGCAAGCCGTCGAGTAATCTGTCAAAAGTCGAATACTGCGTTCCTAAGCAAAAAGAGGAAAATATATTTTTTTATAAACCATATTAGTAAGCCCAACAAATTGTACGTAAATTCGTTAGGAAAACTAAGGTTCAATACGACAATTTTAGACACTTTATCGTTTTTTGGCCTACACATAAAATGTATTACTTATACGATTTCGTTAAATTTAACTAGCTAGGAGTCAGAAATCAGGAGTCAGGGGTCAGGTTGAACTATTTAAAAGAGAATTATTTTGGCTTCGATTCAAAATAATTCTGCTTTCCATTACGCAGAATGCTCTGACTCCTGACCCCTGTCGCCTGACTCCTAGCCAATTACAAATTTATTAATAACAATATATGAAACCTACATTACTAGTATTAGCTGCAGGAATGGGCAGTCGTTACGGAGGCTTAAAACAATTGGATGGGGTTGGTCCTGCGGGAGAAACCATTATGGAATTTTCTATTTATGATGCCATCAAAGCAGGATTCGGCAAGGTGGTTTTTGTAATTAGAAAAAGCTTTGAGAAGGACTTTAGAGATCGTTTTCAAAATTTATTTGAAGATAAAATTGAAATAGCTTATGCATTTCAGGATATAAATGTGTCATTTGATGACATAGAAGACATGCCAGAAAGAACAAAGCCTTGGGGTACAGCTCATGCGGTATTAGCCGCTAAGGAATTTGTTAATGAACCTTTTGCGGTGATTAATGCAGATGACTACTATGGTTTAGATGCTTATCAATTAGTAGCAAACTTTCTGAGAGACCAAGCAGCCCCTGATCATTACTCCATGGTGGGCTATAGCTTAGGGAATACCATCTCAGATCATGGATCTGTCAATAGAGGTGTTTGCAATATGGATGCTCAAAAACACCTAGTAGGTATGACGGAACGTATTGGAATTGAACGTTTTCATCAATACATCTGCTATATGGAAGGGGAAGACAGAATTAGTTTAGCTCCAGATACTTTAGTTTCCATGAATCTATTTGGTTTTCATCATTCTATTTTTGAAGCAATTGAAACAGGTTTTGAAGCTTTTGTAAGAGCAAACTATAAAAAACCAAAAGCAGAATATTACATACCACTAGTAGTTAATGAGATGATTAATAATAAGACGATGAAGATGTCTGTAATTCCTACTAATGCTACTTGGTACGGTGTTACCTACCAAGAGGATCGACCAACAGTAGTTGCTGCATTAAAAGAATTATCTGATGCAGGACATTATGAAAATCCTTTATGGAAAACATCTGAAAAAGTTGTTGCATAAGGAACATGAAAATAATAACTTATTAATTACATGGTAATTCTCAATGAGTAGATTAGAAAATGAGTAAATGAGTAAATTAGGCTTCAGTTCTTTGTTTAAGTAATTGGTCTTGGTAGACTGCCAAATATTTACCCATTTATACATCTATTCACCTTCTCATTGAGAACTTACATTACATGCTCCTAAGTTTTTATTTTTAAAAGAATTATACATATTCTTTTTAGTAAATTTTCATATTCGCAGCAACTTTTTTTATATTTAAAGCGTTATAACTAACACTCCTCTATAAACAGAATTGAATATTAGCTGAGAATTAGTTTTGATTCTTAGCATCTACTTTTAAAACCTCCTTTTAAAAGTACATTCTAATTGTTAGCAAACGCACCCCTATAAAAAATACTGTATTTAAACAATATTATTAGAGAGATTTTTAATTGAAACACTATATAAAATTGTTCTCTAACAAAGTCCAGTGAAAATAATCAATGAAAAAGAAAAAATCAACGCTTTCGGTGGTCGCTTTTGACCTTCTTTTATCATTTGAACACTGAATTTGTAAGAGAACGTAAAAAATAACCTCATCTATGGCTAAAGTTTTAATCGTTGACGATGAACCAAGCATCAGAAGAACGCTTCGTGAAATTCTAGAATTTGAAAAATACGATGTAGAAGAAGCATGTGATGGATTAGAATGTCTTGTTAAACTCAAACGAGATAAGTACGATGTAGTCGTTATGGACATTAAAATGCCCAAAATGGATGGCATGGATGCATTAGAACGCTTACAATTATTGGCACCAGATACTCCTGTAGTAATGATCTCCGGACATGCCAATATTGATACTGCTGTAGATGCTGTAAAGCAAGGAGCCTTTGATTTTATATCAAAACCACCTGATTTAAATCGGATGCTTATTACCTTGCGGAATGCAATGGATAAGTCTAGTTTAATCACAGAGACCAAGACACTTAGAAAGAAAGTATCTCAAACTAAGGCACAAGAAATCATCGGAGAATCTAGTGCCATTCAAAAGGTGAAAATAGATATTGCTAAGGTAGGTCCCACAGATGCAAGGGTTTTAGTAACGGGTCCTAATGGTTCTGGTAAAGAATTGGTAGCTAGATGGATTCATATGAAAAGCCATAGAAATCAAGCGCCTATCATTGAGGTTAATTGTGCTGCTATCCCATCTGAATTGATAGAAAGTGAATTATTCGGCCATGAAAAAGGATCATTCACAGGAGCACACAAAAATAGAACTGGTAAATTTGAACAAGCCAGTGGTGGTACTATATTCTTAGACGAGATCGGTGATATGAGTCTAAAAGCGCAGGCTAAAGTACTCCGTGCTTTGCAAGAAAGTAGAATTACTAGAGTAGGTGGGGATAAAGAAATCAAAGTAGATGTAAGAGTATTGGCAGCAACGAATAAAGATTTGAGGAAAGAAATTGAAGAAGGTAGATTTAGAGAAGATTTATACCATAGATTAGCAGTTATAATCATAGACGTTCCACCATTAAATGATCGTCGAGACGATATTCCTGCATTGGTTAATCATTTTATCAATAACATCTGTACAGAATACGGCGTAACGATCAAGAAGATTACTAAAGAAGCGATGATTGCCCTTCAGAATGTAAACTGGACAGGTAATATCCGAGAGCTGAGAAATGTAGTAGAACGTTTGATTATTTTAAGTGGAGAGGAGATTACAGATGAGGATGTATTTAAATATGTTATGCCTAATTCTGGAAAAAAAAACCTTAAATTCAAAGAAATCTTTGAACAGTTCAAAAATGAAGAAGAACTACAAGAATACATAAAAGAAGAGTACACCAATTTTAATAAGTCTAACTAGACTTGTTACTCTTTTTCTACATTAAAAGCCTATCAACTACTCAATTGATAGGCTTTTTTTATGCAATCATTGCTATTGAAGTTGAATGTAAGTAGAATTGCATTTATTTTTAGTCTATTTTGAATAACATAATGTTTTTGGTAATCGGTAAGCAGTAGCTTTGAATAGTTTTTTAGAGGAGGCAATTTTGCAAGTATTTTTCATGAAAAATACTTGCAAAATTGCCCCCTCTACAAGAATAGTTTAAACATACTTGTTGCCGAGTACTAAGAAAAAAACCATAACTTATTTTGGTTTACATCTTATAAACTTTTTACAATTTATATGAAAGAGAAAACGAATAAGAAAGTAGCTGGTCAAAATATAAAACAATGGACCAGAATAAAAGGAGAGAATTCTTGGACGATGTTCAAAGTAATCTCAGAATTGGTGGAAGGATTTGAAAAACTAAATAAAATTGATCCCTGTGTGTCTATATTTGGGTCTGCTAGAACCAAGCCTGATAATAAGTATTATAAATTGGCAGTAGAAATGGGACAAAAATTAGCAGATGAGGGCTTTGGTGTTATTACAGGTGGCGGACCTGGCGTAATGGAAGCAGGTAATAAAGGCGCAAAATTAGCAGGCGTTTCTTCTGTGGGATTAAATATAGATTTACCTTTTGAACAAGGACACAATCCTTACATAGACATCGATAAAGTATTAAATTATAGGTATTTTTTCGTTAGAAAGGTAATGTTTGTTAAATATGCACAAGGATTTATCGTTATGCCAGGCGGCTTAGGAACAATGGATGAACTATTTGAAGTATTGACCTTAATACAAACAAAGAAGATTACCAGAGTACCAATAGTCTTAGTAGGAACTGACTTTTGGAAAGGCATGAAAGAATGGATGCAAAATGTAATGTATGAAGAGTTTGGGAATATCAGTGAACACGATCTAGATTTAATTCCAGTTGTAGACACAGCAGAAGCTGCGGTCAAAATCATCTGTGACTTTTATAAGGGAGAAGATTCAGGAGAGTTGTCACCTAATTATGATTTAGGGGAATAATTTTTTAAATGATGAATGCAAAATGATTAATGATGAATACCAAAATTAGCCAAAGCACATCCTAGATAACGTCTAGTAAATTCATCATTTCTCATTCATCATTCATCATTTCTCAATATAAAGCTTTGTCGTTTTTAAGATAAAATATATAACTGTTCTTTTTCTGTCCACAAATATTACTATTTTGAGGTATATTCGGTCTTCTAATAGCCTAATAGCATAAGCTTATCAGGCTAAAATTAACTCTCTGACAATTAGCTATTTATAAAAACAGCAAACACTTCATGGTCAAAAGATTGTATCTACTGCCCCTATTACTTATTTCAACCGGCCTTTTAGCACAACAAGCCACGCAGTACTCTTTGCAAATGTTCAACGAAGCTGGTATTAATCCAGCCTACGCAGGATTGGACAACTCCTTAGTTCTAACAGGCATCTACCGAAATCAATGGCAAGGACTAAATGAGAGTCCAAGCCAGCAAAATATTAACATCCATATGCCAGTATACCGTTTGAGTGGTGGTATTGGCATAAATGTTGACAATGATAGACTAGGTTTAGAACGAAACCTTCTTGCTACACTGGCTTATAATTTTCACCTCCCTCTAAATCATTCAAGGAAAGTCTCATTTGGAATTGGCGCAGGGTTCTTTCAAAAATCGTTGGATGGTGCAGCCATTAGAACTCCTGAAGGAATTTATTCTACTGGAACCATAAACCATAATGATAATTTGCCTTTGCCAGAAAGTGATATAAGTAGTACCACCCCTACATTTAACGCTGGTATATACTATAAATCTGAAGCTCTGGAAATTGGGTTATCAAGCATAAATATACAAGAACCAAGTTTGGTTGGGGATAATTTTAGTACAACACTCAGTCGAACCTATTTTCTTACTGCAACATATAATTTGGACTTATCAGGTAATATTTCTTTACATCCCTCCCTACTTGTAAAAACCGACCAAACAGAGTCGCAAGCAGAAATATCTTTATTAGTCAAATATGATGACAATATATTTTTAGGCGGCTCGTTTAGAGGATATAATTCAAATACCATAGATGCGATTGCCATTATTGCAGGCTTAGATATTAGCGAACGAATAAAAATAGCCTACGCTTATGATTTGACATTATCTAATTTGAATCTAGTAAGCAGTGGAGGTCATGAAATACTAATTCAATACAATCTAGGTAGAGAAATAGGAAAAGGAAAATTACCTAAAGTGATATTCAATCCTAGATTTTAGTATTTCATCGTTATTTAGCGAAAATAGAGATGAATTTCCTATAAAAACGATGAATATTCGTTGAATATAAACGAAATGGGTTTCTATTCTCACATCATTGTTCTCTTCTCTAAATGAATTATTGAAAAGAAACTGTATAATGCCTTACAAAAAATATAATTAGGTGCTAAATTTCCTAATTCTATCACACTAATACACAGAAAGAAGGCGTTATGTAATCGGTATAATATATGCAATTAATTGTCGGCTATCATTAAGTTTAATATAGGTAATCCTTTTTAAATATATAGATATACAGTTATATTTGCCCCTTTTACATTTAGATTCCTTCTAAAACTCAATATGGAACAGCGGTTCCAATACTAATTTTAGAAACTTTCAAACCGAACTTTATACAAGGGTTTTCCCCTTATTTACAGTAAACATAGGAACGTTAAGATGAGAAAAATTTCAAAAGTTTTATTTTCCCTTGTAGTACTTATTGCTATTACAACCGCTTGTGGAACAAAAGGCGGTGGTGAATTGACAGGTGTTGCAGACCGTCCAGGGTGGCAAGGTAACGTCAATCCATACGGAATGGTGTATATTCCTTCTGGAACATTACATATTGGTCCTGGTGATCAAGATATACGAAATACCTATACACAGCGACCAAAGTCCATCTCTATACAGGGTTTCTTCATGGATGATACAGAAATCACTAACAATGAGTATCGACAGTTTGTCAATTGGGTTAGAGATGAAAAAGCATTACAATATTTAGAATATTGGGAATTAGATGACGATGGAAATGAAACTGGGAAAGTAGATTGGGAATATAGAGATGACATTGATTGGGAAGATGGAGAAACATTAGGAGATTTATTCTATGAAGAAGAAAGTTTTATCCAAACTGGTGATGAAGCGGATATGGGAGGTAAAACGATAAACGTTGAAAAATTAGTTTATGAATATAAAACTTACGATTGGAAAGCTGCTGCTGCTTCTAGACAATATGGCGATTTAGATAAATTCTCATCAGAGCATTCTGTTAATATCTATCCTGACATATTCGTTTGGATAAGAGATTTCTCCTATTCTTATAACGAGCCAATGACCAGAAACTATTTCTGGCATCCAGCTTTCGACGACTACCCAGTAGTTGGTGTTAATTGGAAAATGGCGGATGCATTCGTTAACTGGAGAACGCAATTATGGAATGATATTAAAGCAACCCAAAAAGGAGAAGTGAACACAGAGGACTTCCGTTTACCGACCGAACATGAGTGGGAGTATGCAGCTAGAGGAGGTCATGACTTAGCTCCATATCCTTGGGGTGGGTATTATACAAGAAATGGTAAAGGTTGTTTATTAGCCAACTTCAAGCCTGGTAGAGGTAATTATCCAGAAGATGGTGGTTTATATACCGTAAAAGCAGATTATTACTTTCCAAATGACTATGGCTTATTCAATATGGCAGGAAACGTAGCAGAGTGGACTTCTTCTGCTTACTACGAGAATGCTTATTCTTTCTTGCATGATTTAAACCCAGACGTTAGATATGATGCAACAGATGAAGATTATGATGCAGATATGCGTAAAGTAATCAGAGGAGGATCTTGGAAAGATGTTGCCTACTTTTTAAGATGTGGTACTCGTCATTGGGAATACCAAGACACTACTAAATCTTATGTTGGATTTAGATCTGCATTGACCTTCTTAGGTCGATCAATTGATGATTTTAATAGGTAATTAGCCACGAGAGCTGATTAAACACTTATATAAAAATGGTACGGGTATTTCTTCTGAATAATATTCGTACCATTTTAATTAGTATCCCCTTCAAATACCTGCTTTTCATTATATAAATAGGTCTGAAAAGCAAGTAATTAAACATAAAATACCCTCTTTAACTATTTGGTAACAAGAAAAAAGATCAGTTATACTTGATTCTTATTCCCTAAGTTACTAAATGTGTTACTTTTGTGCGGAATTATCGTTCTAAACTATATATAAATCGGTTCTATTTTCGTTAGTCTAAGCATAATCTAATTTCAAAACCGATTGTTTTACAATTTAATAACCTACAAATTAAAATAGATACATTATGAGTTTTTTTCATTCTAAAGGCTTCAAGTACTTAAAGAATTTGATTATTGGTCTTGGTGCAGCAGTAGTATTAATTGGAGCACTTTTCAAAATCCAAAGTTGGCCTTATGCAAGTGAGATGTTGACAGCTGGATTGGTAACAGAAGCAATTTTATTTGCTATGTTAGGTATTTTAGGTCCAGAAAAAGAATATTATTGGGAGAAATTATATCCAGGATTGGATGACCATAATACTAGAATTAATCCTTTAGCAGCTGGGCCTACAGCAGGAGCAGATATGCCAGGATTAAACGGTCAAGTAGTAGAGCAGCAATTAGGGGGTATGTTATCAGAATTGCAAGGAATGTCAAAAAGTCTTGGTTCATTAAAAGCATTACAAGAAGCTGATTTTTCTGGAACAGGAGAGCAGATCAAAACAATGAATAATTTCTATTCAAAGTTAAATGATGCAATGGCTGATTTGACGGATTCTGCGGATGAAGCTAAAATCTACAAAGAGCAAATGTCTTCTTTAAATAGAAACTTAGGTTCTTTGAATTCAGTATATGGCAATATGTTGAATGCAATGTCTGGTCCTAAAGCTTAAAATAGGTTTTAGTTATTAGTTGTTAGTTACTAGGCTCAATCAGGGCATGAGCTAACA
>CAYOBX010000248.1:0-8267 GCA_964402245.1 uncultured Saprospiraceae bacterium
AACACCAATCACTGTCAGAATTAGGATTCGTAGGATTTCAGGATTCATAGGATTTTTGAGCAGTAGCACAATTCAAAATCCTACTAATCCTGAAATCTTATAAATCCTAATTCTGACATTTAAGTGGTATTGAGAATTTACTGAGTAACAGAGATGGCTGGCACTTTGAAAGTGCCTGCCATCTTCGCCAGAACCCACTAATTACCCAGGTTTTAGATTATCTCATTATCAAATATTAGTTTTAGCCTGACGGCCTATGGTTACAAACTTCAACGATCTGCAACGGCTGTACTGGAAAAACATCCTGTAACCCATGACGCAGTCATGGCAAAAACAAAACAATGAACCTAAAATCAACTCTACTCCTACTCTGCTGCCTAGCTATCAGCTTCACAGCCAGCGCACAAAAAAAGAAAAAGCGAAGCAAGAAAACAGCACTAACAACACAAGCAACCGCCACCAATCCAGACCTATACAAAGGTCTAAAATTCCGAAACATAGGACCCTTCCGAGGCGGTAGAAGTGTAGCCGTAACAGGCGTACCCAACGACCCGCTTACCTACTACATGGGTAGTACGGGAGGAGGCATCTGGAAAACAGAAGATGCTGGCACCAACTGGAAAAACATCTCCGATGGCCAACTAAAAACTGGATCAGTAGGAGCGATAGCGGTCGCCAACTCCAATCATAATGTGCTATATGTAGGTATGGGCGAGCATGCCATACGAGGCGTAATGACCTCTCACGGTAACGGCGTTTATAAGTCAACAGATAGTGGAAAGACCTGGAAGCATATGGGCTTAGATCGTTCTCGGCATATCGCAGCAGTCCGTATCCATCCACAAAATCCAGATGTAGTATATGTAGCCGTACAAGGGGCAGCCTATGGGGCGAATAAAGAAAGAGGCGTTTATAAAACAACAGATGGTGGAGTCACTTGGAAACAAATACTTTATATAGATGATAATACAGGGGCGGCAGACTTGAGTATGGATATCAATAACCCCGCTGTACTATATGCAGGAATGTGGGAGCATCGCCGATACCCTTGGACCGTAAAAAGTGGTGGACCAGGTTCTAGTATACACAAGTCAGTTGATGGAGGAAAGACTTGGAATAAATTGACCAAAGGATTACCTGAAGTAATGGGTAAAGTAGCCGTAGATGTATCCCCTGCCAATTCCAATAGAGTCTTTGCAAATATCGAAGCAGAAGGAGAAAAAGCTGGAGTTTATAGATCAGACGATGCAGGTAAGACGTGGAAACAAACCAGTAAGGATCGGGTCACAATTGCCCGATCTTGGTATTATATAGAAATATTTGCCCATCCAACAAATGAGAATGAAGTGTATGTTTTAAATGCTCCCGTATTAAAATCTATTGATGGGGGTGCTACTTTTAAAACCATTTCTATAGGACATGGTGACCAGCATGATATGTGGATTAATAAAGCAAATCCTAAAAATATCATTGTCGGGAATGATGGGGGTGCAACCGTTACTTTTAATGGAGGACAAACTTGGTCTACTCAAAATAATCAACCTACCGTTCAGTTTTATAGAGTCATCACCGATAATCAAATTCCTTATCATGTGTATGGGGGGCAACAAGATAATACAACAGTAGCGATTGCTAGTAGAGGGATGGGAGGCATTACAGAAAAAGATTGGTATCCAGTTGCTGGGGGAGAAAGTGCTTTCTTAGCATTTGATCCTAACAACCCTGAGCTAATATATGGAGGTACCTATCATGGAATCATGTCTGTCTATGACAAAAAGACGAAGATGAGAAAAGACATCATGGCCTATCCAGTGATTGGCTTAGGAATGATTCCAAAAGATATGAAGTACCGTTTTAATTGGAACTCTCCTATTGTAGCATCTCCACAAGATTATTCCGTCATGTATCATGGTGGGAATAAGGTATTAAAAACAGCAGATGGCGGATTAAGTTGGGAAGAAATTAGTCCTGATTTAACGAGGAATGATAAAAGCAAACAAGGTCCTGGTGGAACACCATTTACTATTGAAGGGGCTGGTGGAGAAAATTATAATACCATTACTTACTTGGAAACTTCGGAACATAGTGCAGATGTTATTTGGGCGGGTAGTGATGATGGCTTAGTGCATGTGACTAAAGATGGCGGAAAAAATTGGAATAAAGTAACACCGAATGGTGTAGGGGAAGCCTTAATCAATGCCATTGATGTCTCTCCACATGATGCGGGTACAGCTTATATAGCTGTTACTAAATATAAATTTAATGACTTTACCCCGATGGCATATGTAACAAAGGATTATGGAATTACTTGGAAAAAAATAACCAATGGAATTGCAAAAGAAGATTACATAAGAGTCGTAAGAGAAGATCCCAAAAAGAAAGGTTTGTTATATGCAGGAACAGAAACTGGATTATACATTTCCCATAATAATGGACAGAAATGGAGTAGAATGCAGTTGAATTTACCGATTTGTCCTATTAATGATTTAACATTTGCAGATAATGATTTAGTCATTGCTACCTCTGGTAGAGGATTTTGGATATTAGATGATTTGGGTGTATTACAACAAGCTTCCAATTCTTTGGCTACCCAAAAGCAAGCACAGATATTCCAACCAAAACCTAGCATGAGAATTAACTATTCTTCTAGAAGAAGTTCTAATAGTGCTGGAAAAAATCCACCGACAGGAGTTCTAATAGATTATTATCTACCATCTGATATGGATTCCAGTAATGTACAACTAGAAGTCTTGGATCAAACTGGTACTGTTATACGTAGCTATTCTAATAAAAAAGTAAAAAAGACCAAACCATATGCAGGGGGACCACGTCCAATCAAACCTATCCCCTCTAAAAAAGGGATTAGTCGAATTGCTTGGGATTTGCGTACAATGCCAACGCCAGGCGTTCAAGGGGTTTTCGTCAATGGCACTTACAATGGAGCTATGGTTGCACCAGGTAAATATACTTTACGTTTAACTGCTGATGGAACTGTATCGGAAACGACGGCTACCGTAACACCAGATCCAAGAGTTAAAGCACTCCCTGAAGATTTCGCTGAACAACAAGTTGCCTTAAAGCAAATTGATGCTATTATTATCGAGATGCACGAATCTGTCAACCGCATGCGTAAAGTAAAAGATCAAGTTGGAAATTTGAATAAACTACTCAAAGAAATGGAGGGAGTAGATACGCTAATGCATGCAGGAAAAGCTATTGCTACGAAAATTTCTGATTGGGAAGATTTCTTAATTCAAAAGAATCAGAAGACTTTTCAGGATGTTATCAATTTCCCGAATAGACTGAATTCAGATTTTATGAATTTAAAAGGAAAAATAGATCAGCATGACCCACGAATGACAATGGGGGCAAAACAACGCTTGAATGATCTATTAGTAGAATGGAATACCCATAAAGCAACTTTAGAAGATATTGTTTCTAATGATGTTAACGCATTTAATCAGCTTTTTGCTGAACTAAAAACGCCTGTATTGGTTATACCTAAAAAGTAAAAGCTAAGCTGGCGAAGCCAGTACTATAAGAAGTCAGAGGTCAGATCGTCTATACAGGACTGTCAGAAGTCAGACTCATAACGTTGACCACATCACGTAGTCAACGTCATGAGTCTGATTTCTGACAGCGCAGCGATCTGACCTCTGACTTCTTATGAATTATCTACTTGATCTGAAATTCTGCCATATTTACGAAGGATTTCATTGATTAGATAATAAGTAATGTCGGAGTAGTGACGTCTTCACTACATTTCACATGTTAAATTTAAAATTATTTAAACGTTTCTTTACTTATTGACGTTTATGTAGTGAAATCGAAAATAATCTAGTATAATACTTTATTTAAAGTTGTGTAGAATAAGGTCTTAGCACTAGGCAAGCAGTAGCTTATGATATAATTTTTTAGAGGGTGCAAATTTGATTTGTTTTTTTATAAAAAAACAAATCAAATTTGCACCCTCTAAAGAAAAATAGTAAACATATTTGTTGTCGAGGCTCCAATTAAGCTTACACAACTATCTGTTTATCAAATGATTAAATTTATTTTTAGCGAAATCTAAGATATATAAGAATTAACCTTTTTTAAGGTTTTAGTTGGTTTTGTTTGTTATTGTAAAGGGCATCCATAGGATGCCCTTTCTTTTTGATGTATGTAAAGCGGATTGGCAATCCGCTTCCTACCTATATTACTTTGACGGATTGGCAATCCGTTTTACTTAACGACAACATCCCCAAAGTATTCCAATACTTCTCCATCAATAAAGGCAATTCTGGCCATCCATACGAAACTTCCTGACCGTACGCGCCTACCTTTAAACGTGCCGTCCCAAGTTCCTTCTTCTACATTAGGGGCTAATCCAGATCTTGAAAACACACTAGAGCCCCATCTATCAAATACTTCAAAATCTACAATACTCGATACTTCGGGACCTCCAAAAATGACTAAACGATCATTTAAGCCATCTCCATTTGGACTGAATATGTTAGGTATAAATACGTCTCTTTTTTTATTGACATGAATGGTTAATTCTTTAGAAGTCACACAACTATCTACAGATACCACAGATACCATAAATATTTTAGAATCTAGTGGTTGTATCGAAGGATCTTCACAATCATAACAAGATAAGCCTTCTGGTCCATCCCATTCTGTACGGACTAAAGATACCGTAGCTTGTAAGTCTACCGTTATTTCCTCTCCAAGATCAATAAATACATCTGATTCAAATAATAATTCTGGAATTTCTGGTTCAGGTAAGTCCGCAACAAATTCTGAAGTACATCCATTATCATCTTTTGTGATTATTGTATATTCTCCTGGACTTAACTCTGCATAACTTCTTTGTGTGGAAAAAGTGGGATGCCCTCCCATCTTGTAAGAATAAGGTGCCACTCCTCCATCAATAGATCTCACTACTATTTCTCCAGCAGATAAATCAAAACAATTAGGGAAGTCTACCATTATATTCGGTGCCAAAGGATCTGGTTCTATCATCTCAAAGGATTCGATGTATTCACAATCCATATTATCGGTGATCGTAACCGTGTAGGATCCTGCAGTTAGATTAGTTACCTGATTAGTAGTTGCTCCATTACTCCAGATATAATCATAGGGAGCAGTACCTCCATTTGGAAGCAATTCCAAAGTTCCATTATCATCTCCTTCACAAGCCAAATTGAAGCGATTAAACTCAGAAGGATTCCAATCTACTGTAAATTCATTAGGTTGGTCTACCTCTAAGAAAAATTCTTTAAAAGCATTTACTGTATCTTCTAGAATAAGGGTATAATTTCCAATTGCTAAACTATCAAAGAGTATTGGTTCAAATAAATTATCTATCGTTCCTGTTGCTATAACTCCACTATCAGGAAGTATCAATTCATAGAGTAAGGGTGGTTTCCCAGTAATCACTTCAAACTCAATACTACCTGTACTTTCTCCATTACATTCAGAAGGCTTGATGTCTTCTTCAATTTCAATATTGCAATCTCTTAATTCAATAGTGGTAGTAATAATACTATCGCAGCCTACGGGGCCACTTCTTCTGAGCGTGTCAATAAATATCCCTGCTTCTTTATAAAATCTATCTCCTACTGCAATACTATCTCCTTCGCATAAAATTTCACTGGTTGAAACATGAATAGAGTCTTTAAATACAATAGTAACCACCAAATCAAAATTCTCACAGGTTTCTGGAAATATTGTTGACAATGGATGGATGCTCTCTGTTCGCAAAGTATCCTTTGGAAAATTTGGATGTACAAAGAAATCACCGGCACATATATTTTCTGTTACACTTTCGGAAGAATTGTCCCCTTCTTGTTCGATAAGGGTTAAAACAATAACACTATCACAACCTGTACTTGCGGATTCTAAATGATCAAAAACATAAGTACCTCCTTCTGTCAGAAACCTACCTTCTATTTTAGTATAAGTCAAACCTGTACATAATACATCTTCAAATATATGGGTCAAATCTTCTTCTTTATAAGCAATAATATCTGCAATCACTAAACTATCACAACCTGTGTAACTTGGAAGAATAATTTCATAATGTCCTGTTTCAGATATTAGCGAATCCCCTATAAATAAATCATCTGTTTCTGGGCAAAGGGTTTGCTCAAAAGTAAACTCTATTGGTTGTGTTGCGGTTGATCTAACTACATAGTCCACAATACTATCACAACCATACTGATTCCGTAGGGTGATAACATTGGCGGTGCTAGAAAAGAATACATTCCCTCCAATCATGATAGAAGAATCAAAGCATAAGGAAGTATCGATTTTTGTAAAACTGGTTGGATTAACCGTTATCGTATAATTAATCGTGCTATCACAGCCATTCCTAGAGGTGGCAATACCTCTTACATTTTCAACACCCACTATATCTGTATCTGGCTGAAAATCTAACGATACTATATCTTGATCTATTAGTAATTCTTCCCCTTCACATAAGGTTAGCTCTGCATCAGTCTCTATAATTTCTTTCACAATCAAGTCAATGATTACTATACTATCACAACCTTGGTAACTACCATTTTCAAAGGTATATATGTGCATACCTGTGGTATTATATATCGTATCACCTATTGGATAAGTTCCTTCAGCACAGAGGGTATCTAAAATTAGGGTATCAATAATTGGAAGGACTGTCAAATCTACAATAACCGTACTATCACAGCCATCGGCAGCTATAAATACTCTATCAAAAATACTAGTCTCTATGACCATAGTATCCCAAATTTCATACGGTAAGTCCTCTATACATACTAATTCAGGGATAAGCGTTTCAATAGGATCTCTAACCTCTAAGTTTAGAATAAAATCAGTAAAGCAACCCTCTTCATCCGCTATAAATTGCTGTTTCCTACCTGAAGTAGTATACATAGAATCGCCTAGTTCATAAAAATCTCC
The DNA here is from genome assembly GCA_964402245.1 of uncultured Saprospiraceae bacterium. Taxonomy (GTDB): domain Bacteria; phylum Bacteroidota; class Bacteroidia; order Chitinophagales; family Saprospiraceae; genus JAFMDF01. The sequence goes on from CAYOBX010000248.1 coordinate 6,928, forward strand.
GGCGCAAATAGAGGAATCTGGAAGTATTATGGTTGGGGAAGGAATTTTTGTTAAATGATAAGCAACAATGCTATCACAGCCATTAGCTGCTACATAGGTATAAAAATGAGTACCTTCAAGTGTAAAAAAAGTATCTCTTTGTGGACTAAATTGGTTGCGTACTCTAATAGAACGTCCATTACAAAGGGTCACTGTACTATCTACCCGAATAGGTGAAATTGTTATCATTTGACAAAAAGGATCAATCGGTAAATTATTACAGGAGTCAGAAGTAATTAGGCATAAGTTATAAGTTCCATCGTTGAAGTCTTTCCAGTTTATATCAACATTTTCTTCATCAGAAATGACTAGGCCATCTAATTGCCATTCAACAGAGGTAATAGTAGAAGGAATGGTGGAAGAATAAGAGGTATTTATGAGGGTACAGACATTAGCTTCCCCGTCAAAACTAATGCTACAGTTTTGTGCAACAACTTGTTGTGCAAAGAAAGTTGTTAATAGGTATAATAAAAATAATTGGAGTGGTTTCATAAGTATACCCCCTACGATGTAAGGATAGATTGTTTTTAGAATCGTAGGTTGTAAAAAGACAATATTAATAATTGATTGGATTTTGGGGTGGAGTTCTAATATTCAATAAAAATGATATAATAGTCAAATAAATTTTAATATAATATTAAATAGTGATAAACTATGTCTTTTTAAAAACAATCATAAATATTCGGTATTAATGTTTCGTAGGTCCCTTTTAATGAGGTTGCAGAATTAAGCAACGACAAAAAAATAACTCCACCATTTGGACGGCTTCTTTTTTCGTTACTAAGTACTTGGTTCTAAACAATAGTCTTTGTTCCAAATACTAAAATAATCTACTATACATATCTTACCTAGTTTACAGGCTATTATTTATTAAAAATCAATAAAATATTAAAAAAAAATAGAACTAATACTATCTTTGTTAATCAAACAAGTATTCAACAAAATAATTACTCACTAGTTTTATAACCATTGAAGTTGCTCAATACTTAAAACAAACCAAGTTAAACAACTTCACAATCTTTTAAATTCATGAAAAAAATTTTCCTCTTATTAAGCTTTTTAGCCACAAGCACCTTTATGTTTGGGCAGGTAAATGTCACGGGTAAAGTTTCCAGTGAGCAAGGAGAGCCATTAATAGGTGTTAATATTCTGGAACAAGGCACTTTTAATGGTACGATCACAGATTTTGATGGTAATTATAGCCTAAACGTGCAATCTAGCGATGCTACTTTAACATTTAGCTACACAGGATATTCAGATGCAGAGGTTAATCTGGATGGACAAAGTGTTCTGAATGTTGC
>CAYOBX010000249.1:0-5362 GCA_964402245.1 uncultured Saprospiraceae bacterium
TCGACAAGAAGATATGCCTTTCCTCGATGACGGAACGCCAGTTGATATTGTATTGAATCCGTTGGGTGTACCTTCTCGTATGAATCTAGGTCAGATTTTCGAAACCGTTCTTGGTTGGGCGGGTGAAAAAATGGGACTTAAGTTTTCTACGCCGATTTTTGACGGAGCCAAAGCAAGTGAAATCGAAGCCTATATTGATGAAGCAGAGTTGCCTCGATTGGGTCAGACTTTCCTTTATGATGGTGAAACAGGTGATCGTTTCCATCAGCAGGCAACTGTTGGTGTAATCTACATGTTGAAATTATCTCACATGGTAGATGATAAGATGCACGCACGTTCTATCGGACCCTACTCATTAATTACGCAACAACCATTGGGTGGTAAAGCTCAGTTTGGTGGGCAGCGTTTTGGGGAGATGGAAGTATGGGCATTAGAGGCATTCGGTGCATCTAGTATACTACAAGAGTTATTAACGATCAAATCAGATGATATTAATGGTAGAGCAAAAGCTTATGAAGCGATTGTGAAAGGAGATGTACTGCCAACGCCAAATATCCCTGAGTCTTTCAACGTATTAATACATGAATTGAGAGGTTTAGCATTGGACGTTAAATTTGACTAAACGAGGAGTCAGGGTTCAGGTGTCAGGGGGACTATCTTAAAGAAGAGATCTTCCTAAAATCCTAGTTAGAATAAACTTTTAGAAGTCAGAAATCAGAGGATAGGTCAGGAGTCAGGAGTCAGGAGTCAGGGGTCAGGTGAAGTACACGTATACTTTGCCTGACTCCTGACTCCTGACCCCTGCCCCCTGACCCCTCCCTAATTTCTAAACATTAAATTATATGCCTTTTAAAAAGAATTTCACGAATAATAAGCATGTTCAACAAGCAAACTTTGATAGTATTACTATCAGTCTGGCATCTCCAGACGATATACTAGAAAGGTCGTTTGGTGAAGTGCTAAAGCCAGAAACAATTAACTATCGTTCTTATAAACCAGAGCGAGATGGATTGTTTTGTGAGCGCATATTCGGTCCTGTAAAGGATTACGAATGTTATTGTGGTAAATATAAGAGAATCAGATATAAGGGGATTGTATGTGATAGATGTGGGGTAGAGGTGACAGAGAAGAAGGTAAGAAGAGAACGAATGGGGCATATCAAATTGGTCGTGCCTGTTGTTCACATTTGGTTCTTCAAATCTTTGCCGAATAAGATTGGTTATTTATTAGGTTTGTCTTCTAAGAAATTAGAAACAATCATTTACTATGAGCGATATGTAGTGATTCAGCCTGGTGTCAAGGGAGAAGAAGGAGTAACGGTAAAGGATTTATTGACAGAGGAGGAGTACTTAGATATTATAGATCAATTGCCACCAGAAAATCAGCAATTAGAAGATGACCACCCAGATAAGTTTATTGCTAAAATGGGGGCGGATGCAGTGAAAGGTTTGTTGATGCGATTGGATTTGGAGACTTTATCTTATGATCTAAGACACCAAGCAGCTACAGAAACTTCTCAACAAAGAAAAGCAGAGGCACTGAAGCGATTACGTGTGGTAGAAGCATTTAGAGATGGTCAAACAAGAATTGATAATCGACCTGAATGGACCGTGATTCAATACTTACCAGTAGTTCCACCAGAATTGAGACCTTTAGTTCCTTTGGATGGTGGTCGTTTTGCGAGTTCAGATTTGAATGATTTATACAGACGGGTAATTATTAGAAATAACCGTCTGAAGCGTTTGTTAGAAATCAAGGCACCAGAAGTAATTCTTCGTAATGAAAAGCGGATGTTACAAGAGGCAGTAGATTCCTTGTTTGATAACTCTAGAAAATCTAATGCGGTAAAAGCGGAAGGTGGACGTGCGCTGAAATCATTGAGTGATATTTTAAAAGGTAAGCAAGGTCGTTTCCGTCAGAACCTATTAGGGAAGCGGGTTGACTATTCTGGTCGTTCTGTAATCGTGGTAGGGCCTACCTTAAAATTACACGAGTGTGGTTTACCTAAAGGAATGGCATCAGAGTTATTCAAACCATTCGTGATTCGGAAATTGATAGAGCGAGGTATTGTTAAGACGGTAAAATCCGCTAAGAAATTAGTAGATAGAAAAGACCCAGTGATCTGGGAAATTTTAGAGAATATATTGAAAGGTCACCCGATCATGTTAAATCGGGCACCGACACTTCACCGTTTGTCTATCCAATCTTTCCAACCAATATTGGTAGAAGGTAAAGCGATTCAGTTACACCCACTTGTATGTGGTGCCTTCAACGCCGATTTTGATGGGGATCAAATGGCGGTACATGTACCTTTGAGTCAAGCAGCAATTTTGGAAGCACAGGTATTGATGTTGTCCGCTCACAATATGTTGAACCCTCAGGATGGTTCTCCAATTACCCTTCCTTCTCAGGATATGGTATTGGGCTTGTATTATATTACAAAAGAGCGAACGCATCCTAAGGATTATAAAATTCCAATTTTTTACTCTCCTGAAGAAGTAATGATTGCCTATAATGAAGGCAAGATTCCTTTACATAATAAAATAAAGGTAAGGGTAACCAATTGGTTGGATGAGGAGACAGGAGAAGTTGGTGTTAAGCGAGTTGAAACAACGGTAGGTCGAGTACTATTTAATAGTGTAGCACCAGAAGGTATCAATTTCATTAATGAGCTTTTGACTAAGAAGGCATTGAAGAAAGTAATCGGTGGTATTATTCGTAGAACGACTTTTACATTGACTGCGGAATTCTTAGATGAAATCAAGACATTAGGATTTAACTGGGCATTCAAAGGTGGTTTATCCTTTAACTTAGGAGATTTGATTACGCCATCTAATAAGGCAAAAACATTATTAGATGCACAATCTGAAGTGGATGAAGTTTGGAGTAACTACGAGATGGGTTTAATTACCAATAATGAGCGGTACAACCAGATTATTGATAAGTGGACTTTTGCAGATAATCAGATTACGACTAAATTAATGGACGAATTGGCCACCCATAAAGATGGTTTCAATTCGGTATATATGATGTTGCATTCTGGTGCACGTGGATCTACACAGCAGATTAAGCAGTTATGTGGTTTACGGGGCTTGATGGCAAAACCTAGAAAGTCTGGTGATACAGGTGGAGCAATCATTGAAAATCCAATCTTATCCAACTTCGTTGATGGTCTTTCTGTATTGGAATACTTTATCTCTACTCACGGTGCAAGAAAAGGTTTGGCAGATACGGCATTGAAGACAGCTGATGCGGGTTACTTGACTAGACGTTTGGTGGATGTTGCTCAGGATGTTGTAATACAAGAATTAGATTGTAATACCTTAAGAGGTATCGAAACATCTGCGTTGAAAGAGAATGAAAAGATCATTCAAGATTTGGCAACTAGAATCGAAGGCAGATATACCTTACATGATATTGTACATCCAGTAACGGATGAAGTGATTTTGGCTGCTGCGGAATATATCACGCTAGATAAAGCAAAAGAAATTGATGAAGTGGGTATTGAAACAGTAACGATCCGTTCTGTATTAACCTGTGCGACTAAGCGAGGAGTATGTAACAAATGTTACGGTAAGAACTTAGCAACAGGAAGAATTGCAGAAGAAGGGGATGCAGTAGGTATCATCGCTGCTCAATCAATCGGTGAGCCAGGTACACAGTTGACACTTCGTACATTCCACGTCGGTGGTATTGCTTCTGTCTCTAAGACGGAATCTACTTTGACTAGTAAATTTGACGGTAAATTAGAATTTGATAGTATTCGTACTACCTCTGTTAAAGATGACAAGGGTAAAGAATCAGATGTGATTTTATCAAGAACAGGAGAATTAAGAATTGTTGATCCTAAGACAGGGAAAGTCTATTCTACATTGCACATGCCTTATGGTGCAAGTATCTTTGTAAAAGAAGGGCAAATGATCGCAAAAGGCGATACGATTTGCGAATGGGATCCATTTAATAACGTAATCATTTCTGAATTCTCTGGTATTATTAGATATGATTCGATTGAAGAAGGCGTTACTTTCAGACAAGAAAGAGATGATCAAACTGGTCACTCCGAAAAGGTAATTATCGAATCTAAGAATAAGAAGAAAATTCCTATTATTAAGATCGTTAGTAAGGACGGTGAAGACTTGAGAAGTTATAATATGCCAGTGGGTTCTTATATTTCGGCCGAAGAAGGCGCAGCAGTAAACGCCGGTGATAGAATCGCTAAGATTCCTAGAAAATTAGGTAAGATTCAGGATATTACGGGTGGTCTTCCACGGGTAACGGAATTATTTGAAGCAAGAAAACCTTCTAATCCAGCAACTACTTCTGAGATTGATGGAGTCGTTTCTTTTGGTAAGATCAAACGGGGTAATAGAGAAGTTATCGTAACTTCTAAAGATGACCAAAAGAGAAAGTATTTGGTCGGTTTATCAAAACATATCTTGGTACAAGAAGGAGATTTCGTGAGAGCTGGAACACCATTATCTGATGGTTCTATCTCTCCAATTGACATTCTCTCGATTAAAGGACCTTTTGCAGTACAATCTTACTTAGTAAATGGAGTACAAGAAGTATATCGTTCTCAAGGTATCACCATTAACGATAAGCACATTGAGGTAATCGTTCGTCAAATGATGCGTCGAGTAATTATCGTAGATCCAGGAGATTCTACTTTCTTAGAAGGAGAAGCAGTAGAACGTTATGATTTCTTAGCGCAAAATGATTTCATCTTTGATAAGAAATTTGTAGAAGATTCAGGAGATTCTAACAAATTAAAGCCTGGTCAATTAGTTACGTTACGTCAATTGAGAGAAGAGAACTCTTTCTTGAAGCGTAATGATAAGAAATTGGTTCAATTCAGAGATGTGGTGAATGCAACCTCTAGACCATTATTACAAGGTATCACACGATCTTCTTTAGGGGTGGCTAGTTGGATTTCCGCAGCTTCTTTCCAAGAGACGACGAAGGTATTAAGTACAGCAGCTATCGGAGCTAAAATGGATTTCTTGGAAGGATTAAAGGAGAATGTAATTGTTGGTAAGAAAATTCCAGCAGGTACTGGATTGAAGAAGTACAAGAACGTATTCGTTAATACCAAGGAAAATCATGAAGCAGAACAAGCTAGAAATGCTCAATTTGAAGAAATTGAGGATTATAGTAATTAGGTAATAGGTAAGAAGTAATAAGGGCATGATGTTGACCTTTACTTGTTTTCTTATTTCTGGTGATTCAGTGATTTAATAAAAAAAGCGTTGCAATTAATTTTGCAACGCTTTTTTTGTATGTTTCGCTTGTTCTGTAAACTGATGGCAAGATTTGAACTTTCTCACAAAAAGTAGTCAACATCTAACCTTATTACCTATTACTT
>CAYOBX010000249.1:5462-8223 GCA_964402245.1 uncultured Saprospiraceae bacterium
TATTACCTATTACTTCCCCACCATCACCTTCTCTACCCAAAAACCATTTTCAGATTTCACTCTAACCACATATAAGCCATTTGGCTGATTCGACATATCAATCGCAACGGTACTTGGCACATCAACTACTTGCTCCTGTATCAATTGTCCTTGTAGGTTGATAACTTGAATATTAGTAATAGCAGTTACGGATTGAGGAAAAGCAATTTGAATATATTGAGTAGCTGGATTTGGACTGATTTTGAAAGCAAGTGAAGGATCTACATTAATCGTGCTAGTTACATTCCCTTCTAAGAATTGTGCAAAAAATTCAGCAGTATTAGCAGTAGCAGGAATTACGCATTCTCCATGATTAAATTCAGAATTAATATCAATAGAAGTAACGCTAGGTGCTCCATTGGCATTCATGATAGAATCGGTAAAGGTAGCGTTTGTGAAAACCACTTGCTCATCTGACATACAGTATAATAATTGAGTAGGCGTAGTAGGTACCCAGCCAAACACATCATTATCTTGTAAGGCTAATCGTGCAGGATTAGTAGGATCCGTTTTTAAGTCATTCAAAAAAGATTCTGTAAACATTCTATTAGGAAAAGATGCCCCATGAGCTGCTGTTAATTGATCCACTAATAGCGTATTTAATTCGCCTCTTGTGATTGTTCCATTTTCAAACTGCTCTACCACCTCTATATATTCTGGTTGAAAAACAGTAGATAAATCCGTGTACAAATCACCTGAAACACTTTGATACCCTACAAATAACCAAACGACATAGGATGGAAAATCATAAACCCTATCCGTACCAGTACTACCTATAACATCTGCTGATAAGTTATAAGGTCCAGACATATGACTGGCAGCAGTAACCGTGAATTCTTCGCTTAAATTTGTTTCTATTTCTTTGTGCATAGCCATACTTGCATGCCCCCCTTGAGAATATCCAGTAAGGAATAATTGATCGTTGTATGCTACGCCCTCAGCATCTAGAAATTGCTGAGTGGCTCTGAGCAAATCAATACCTGCTGATGCCTCTGTATCCGCATGTACATAAGGATGGATAGCGCGTCGAGAATCCCCTAAGCCTAAATAATCTGGCGCCATACTAATATATCCTTGAGCAGCAAAGAAATAGACTAAAAGTGCTTCTTGAGGAAGTCTTGAAGGCACATTATCTCTATCTGAGGAAGTACCATGTTGATAGGTCAAAAAAGGCTTAGGTATGGAATTATCGAGAATAGGTAAAATGACCAAACCAGAGGCAGTATCAATCGTCCCATCCGTATCGGCCGTTTCATAGAGAATTTTATAAGCATCTCCGCCATTATTGGCAGTAGCACCAATAAGTGTAAAAATTAAATTTAGTTGTTCTTGAGATCTAGTTTCTAATAATGTAGCTTCTACTAAATTTTGAGAATAAACTTGAACAAAAAAACAACTTAAGACGATAGAAAGTAAAGTTTTTTTCATGAATACCTTTATTGGTTTGTAAATGATATGTTAGACTGATTTTCCTTATAGATAGGGGAATATGACAAAAATAACCATCTAAATGATAATTAGTTTTCATATTCGGGCAATAATGTCGACTGGTATACAGGAATGTTTTAAAACCAAGTTATATTTATACCAAATTTGAGAATAAATATATATTACAACGCTATTATTGATTTACCACTTTGAAAAGTAAAAATTGAACGCAGAGACGCAGAGATGCGGAATTTTTAGATGTATAAAAAATTAACAATTAATTTTCTATACATCTCACTATGTAATCTATGTGCCTATGTGTTTAATAATTTGTGTTTTCGGAGTGGACTTATCCTTATTTAGAGTACCTAATAATAAATCTATTTTATATGAAAAAATTTTTACTATTTGTAGCACTTATTAGTGTTTTTACCCAATTGGATGCACAAGAACCAGTATGTATACCAGATACAATGTTCCAGAATGCACCTCCAGGGGCATTTCCACTACCTTTAAATGAAGGAGAAGGGGGCTTAGCAGAATTTCCAGCTTGTATTAATGAAGCTTATGATTTGGTCTTTACTATCAGATTAGGGGATTCCGTAAACGTGGCTGGATTGGGTAGTATTGATATATTTTCAGCGACTCTTGGAACAACTGGTGCAGTCACAGGATTGCCAGAAGGATTAAACTATTTTTGTAATCCTCCTGATTGCATTTTTCCTGATACGCTCTTAGGATGTATTTTGGTTACTGGAACACCGACTGAGGCGAATGCCCCAGGCGCTTATCCATTAGTTATTAGAGGAAGTGTTTTATTAGATGGTTTTGGAGATTTCCCATTAGAATTTCCAGGGCTTTTAGCTGCAGGAGAATATATTTTGGACCTAAACGATACTGGTGGATGTGAAGAAGTGTCTACTAGCATCCCAAGTTACTTAAAGTCTAATATCGAATTATCTAATATACCAAACCCAGTTCATACCACTACTATGATTGAAATGACTTCTTTAATAGATGGGGATTTTCAATTTAAAGTATTTGATATGACAGGTAAATCCATACATTCAGAAAATATTCATTTAAATGTTGGATATAACACCTTATCTTATGATGCGACTTCATTAGGTGAAGGAATGTATATCTATACTCTTGGAGATGGGAATGCTATGATTTATGAAAAAATGATGGTGAGTCGAAATTGATTTTTTGACCTCCGAGGCTGAGTAGAGTAGTAGCTTCAGTAAAAAACAAGTAATAAATAATTCATCTTTAATAAAATGCGGAGACAAAG
>CAYOBX010000250.1:0-2709 GCA_964402245.1 uncultured Saprospiraceae bacterium
ATAGAATAAAACTCTTGATACTCGGCAAGCAGTAGCTTTGCTATAGTTTTTTAGATGGAGCAAATTCATTTTGTTTTTTTATAAAAAAACAAAATGAATTTGCTCCATCTAAAAGTAATATTAAACATACTTGTTGCCTGAACTTAAATCAAAACTAGAAGTTCAGGTTTTTCTGAAGATGACTTCTTTATTAAGCAATTATATTCTAAACCCAACAGTTACATAAAAACTACGCCCATCAGAAGGAATAATACCTGGGCCAGGGTAGCCGGTAGCACGTCTAGTAAAATAAGTATTATTCGTTAAGTTGTTAATACCCGTTTCTAATTGTAGGAATTTATATTGGTAGCTGAAAGAAAGGTCCATTACATGATAAGAAGGGATGATCCCCTCTATAGCAGAAGGCGTTCGTATGGCATTAGAAGCATCAGAGAAATGCTCGCCAACTAATGCATATTGATAAGTAGCTGTAAAATTTTTCCATCCAAAATTGATCCCTGTTTTTAAATTAAAAGGAGGGACTAATTCTACATCATTTCCTTCAATTCCATTTTCTTCAGAGTTGGTATAGGTGGCGTTGAGTAGAGCGAAGTTACCATATATAGATAAGCGGGTATCTGGATTTTTTACTCGACTCAATTCTATTAGATCAATTTCTGCGAAGGCTTCTAAACCATATATATCGGCATCTGCTGCATTGGTCCTAAAACGAATAATGCGGTCTACTAAGCCATTGAAATTTGGATTAGGTTCTGTTCTTAAAATATTGCCAATTCTATCTTTATAAGCTAAATAGAATAGGGTGAAATCATAACTGAGAAAACCTTTAATATTACCTCTTGCACCTAAGTCAACTGTAAATCCTTTTTCATCTTCTAAATCAGGATCGACTACTAAGCTGCCCACATTTACTCGAATATCATTGAAATTGATTGCTCTAAAATTTTGAGAAAAATTACCGTAGACCTCCACTTGATCATTCGGTTTGAAACTACTACCAATACCAAATAATAGAAATTGACGCTGATTGGATTTTTGTTCTTCTATCCTTTCATCGGTTAAAATATTTCCTGCTAAATCTTCTGTTTGGAAAGTGAAATAACCATCTGATTCTGTTTTGATATATTCATAACGAATACCTGGGGTAATGCTCCACTTAGGACTTATATTAAAAATGTTTTCAACAAAAGCAGAAATGTTCTTACTAGGCAAGTCAAAATCAGAGCCTTCTAAATTATCTGGATTGTTATAAATAAAATCTGCTGCTGTACCAGCATTTCCTTCTCCTTGTCTTCGAACGGTGAAGCCATCATAATACCGAGTGCCGATTAAGAAAACGGCAGGATTTTTAAATGCAGTATAGTTATGAATAAGTCTAGTTTCATTCCCAATATTCTTAAAATCATCACTAAGGAAATCTCTATTGTCGCCAAAATCTATTAGATTGATGCGATCTAAATTACCTAGTGCATCTCGTCCTGCTACTAAACCAAAAGTGCGACTATTGATTTTTGTTTTGTCTGAAATTTTATAATCCAATGTCAAGGCAAATAAATTCCAATCTACCTGAAACCAATTCCGTTCTCGATTAGATTGACGAGGATCTATTTCAAATTGCGCATCGGTGAGTCCACCAGGTTGCTGCGCTAAATAAGTAGTGAAGGTATATTCAGGACGGATGGAGAATTTTTTATTTATTTGGATAGTGGCACCTAGATGGGCGGTATGCTGATTGAGACTTGAATTCGGTCGCCAACCCTCACTTTTTTTATATTGATAAAAGCCATAGTAATTTACTTTGCCAACTGTTCCGCCGATACTATTATAGGAACTAAATAATCCAAAAGAGCCAATCGTCTGTCGAGTAGTCAAGGCTATCTTTTTATCTTTTGGCCCTTCTTTAAATTTAAAATTAAGCATCCCCCCAAACTGCGTTCCAAACTGTAGCGAAGCAGCGCCTCTAATAATCTCAATTTTTTCAATCGCTTCTGTAGGTGGAGCATAGTAACTTTCTGGATAGCCCAAGGCATCTGCACTAATATCATATCCATTTTGACGGGTATTAAAATTGGAATTTCGGTTTGGGCTTAATCCTCTACCACCGATGCCTAATTGCACACCTGCACCATCGCTTTCCCAAATATTTAAGCCAACTACTTTAGAGTAAATTTGTCGACTTACATTGGTAGCTAGATTGGCTGTAATGTCTCCAAGTACGACTACTTCTGTTTTTTTGGAAGCATAGATGCCGACTCCTTCTACTGCTCTTAGGCGAGTAATGCCTGTTGTTTTTTGTGCTTCTTCTTTGATAATAACTGCGTCTAAATTCTGGGCGGTTAAACTTAGTTGGAAATTAACAACTAGGTCAGTATCATTTATGGCTATTTGTTTTGTTTGACTATCTGCACCTATATAAGAAACGCTTACTTCATAGTTTCCTTTTGGCACATTGGGGATATTAAAATTCCCAGTTGCATCACTAATACTTCCTATGCTTGTATTCGTTAGTGCGATACTTGCCCCTTCTAGTTGTTCTCCTTGGGTACTTGTTACCTTACCAGATATGGTGTATTGCTGTGCTTGGCTATTTGTGGTAGCTAGTAGTATTAGTATGTTGAGTAGAATATAGGAATACTTCATTTTTGTTTTTTCTCCCATAGCTTCGCTATGGGTTACAGGATGTCGCTCCGTTGGAGCTTTGGGATGCTT
>CAYOBX010000250.1:2809-8222 GCA_964402245.1 uncultured Saprospiraceae bacterium
TGGGTTACAGGATGTCGCTCCGTTGGAGCTTTGGGATGCTTAATCTTTTGTTTTTAAAGGCAAGATCCAATCCTTGTGTTTCCATCCTTCTTTTATGTCTAATAAATTAATAGTTGGATCAATAAAAGGTTTACTTCTTCTGCCGTTTAACGTCACGTAACTTTCTGCGGTAATTTGTGGTTGAAGAAATCCTTTTTCTTGGTATTTGTTTTTTAAAAAATGAGCAAACTGTAAGATCATATCAGGTTGTGTACTCATTTGTTTTTCTTGTGTCTTGGTTAAGTATTTATAGTTGTTGACTTGTTCTATTTTTCCTGTTTCGGGATCATATACGTGGAAGACTATATACCCTGCTTTTTCCATGAGCATGACGCGCCAAGAAAAACGATAGCCTTGTTCTGTCCAATATAAATTCCCGGGATAGAGTAGGTAACGGAACGGAAATAATAATTGAAAACTGATGTAGGTTACTAGTGCGTAGGTGCTTATTTTTTTCCAGTTATTATTCTTGAACCCTCCCCAACCCTCCCTTAGAAAGGGAGGGAGACGTTTCCAAAACGAAAGTTCATTTTGGAAACGACTCCCCCTCTTATCAAGAGGGGGTTGGGGGGAGTTCAACGGGCGAGAAGGAAGCACCTTACAAAACAAATCAATTATACCTTGATGAAAAGAAGTAGGAAAAAATATTAAAGTCGATAAGATCATTATATACGGAAACATACCTATCTGGAATAGCATAGCAGTCATAATATGAAAGCCAATAACGGCTAGATAAGCAAGTGGCCGAGTATATTTATTGAGCAATAAAAAAGGAATCGTCAAATCATATAAAGCACCACACCAGCTAAATAATTTAGCAGACCATTTAAAATTAAATAACCAACCGATCAATGGTACATTCGTTTTTGCGGGCAGCCATATTTTTAAAGGTAAGGCATTGATGAGCCAATCATAATTAAGCTTCGCTAGACCTGCATAAAAGTAAACGATTCCTAATTGAAATTTAATAATATTAATGGTCCAGGCAGCTACCTTTTCTTTTTTAGTGGTAAGATTAAAAAATACATCTAAGGAAAAATAACGATGCGCTGGTAAGAAAATGAGCAGAAAGCTAATTAAACTAACGAAGTAATAATGATTTAGATAATTGGTTTTGTCAATTAGCTCAACGTAGGTAAAACTTAGAAAAAAAAGAACGGAGGTAATTCGATAAAGAAGACCAAACATGATGCATAAAGCAGATATACCCATTACCCAAAAGACCCTATACATACCATCGTTAGCCAGTGGTTTTACCCAGTCAAATCCATAGTAAGTAAAAAAGAAATCAGGATAAATATATTGATCAAAAATCCAACCTTTATACCAAAATCGAATAATACTTACCAACATCATAAAACCAAAAAGCACCCTGAATATGGCCAGTGGTGCTATTGATATTTTATGATAAAGATATTTGTTCATTTTAGAAGAAGTCAGATCGTTCCTCCGGAACTGTCAGAGATCAGATCGCTACGCTGTCAGATTCGAGATGTTGACATATTCCGTTTTCGGAAAAAATTATACTATCAAAAGCAGTCTGCGTCAACATCATAAGTCTGACCTCTGACAGTGCAACGATCTGACCTCTGACAGCGAAGCGGTCTCTTCTCAATCCCCATCATTATCTTGATTCGTAATTGAAATGCCTATTAAAGAAGCCATATCGGATCTGATAAAGACCACTAATTTTTGCATTTCTATAAAGACGTTTGTCATAGCATCCAAGTCCGTATCAATTTGATTGGCAAGTGGGTCTGATAAATTATCAATGGCTAACTGAGTTACATCAAACTGTGTTTGTATATCATCTGCTAAATCTTTAGCGTCAATCGCTACTAAATAATCGTACAATCCTGCACCATCTGTACCATCAGCCGCAATGCCCATAAACATTTTCTCATAAGCCAATAAACTCTCCTTTAAGAGTGCTACAGAATAAGCACCATGCAAAGCTTCTATAGCTTTTGGTCTAGGTACACCCGCACTACGGACACCTGCTGGTATTGCCACTTTGCCATCTCTGACAAATCGCTGAAAATGCAAATCAATAGCATTTACGATGGTACTTAAAGAACTACCAACGTCAATTCCTAGTGCATTCTCTTCTGTGAAAGTAGCAGTGTAATTTTCACCATCAATAGCCCATCCGTTTAATGATTGATCTACTCTAGTTTTTATATCATTAGCTAGGTCAGCGAGGTATTGTTTTTGTCCATCTATCGCACCTCTGTATTGTACTATTATATCGGCATTATCTGCCCCAACGCCATTTAATAAATAATCAATTGCAGGAAACCCAACAGCCGCTTGATTGGCCAATGAGCTTAAGATATAGTCTCCCGTCTGAATATTAGCGCTTATTTGAGTCACATCAGTTGGATAGGTATTTAAGCTTTTTCGTAAAGCAACACTTTCGGCAGGACCAAACATATAGATATTGGCACTTTGCCAAGCTAGCCAACTATTTTTTAATGCTGTTTTGGCAGCTACTAGGCTGATTTCAGAAGGATCATTGTTGAATGCTTCTATTGTGCTACTTAATTCATTCGTATGTGCCTGCAAATTTTCATAAGCTGGAATAATGATTCCTGTAGCCAAGTTAGTAGCTATATCTTTTCTCACACTGGTTAAGTCTAAGGTCGGCTGCTCTGTATTGGTTGTAGGTGCTTCGGGAACTGAGGGGGTAGGAGCGGCAGGGCTTATAGGCGAATCATCGTCTTTTCCGCAGGAAATAACCACTAAAGCACTGAATAATGCCAATAGTATTATTGTTGGAAATTTATATCTCATATGCTAAGGTTTTAGTAGCTATACTTACTTAGACTTAATCTAAATAAAGATAGTGGATGCAAATATACGAGATGATTGGGAGTATTAAAAGAGCTAAAAATGTAAAAATCCAGAACGAAAAGGCGTTTTATATAAAATCGTACTAGTTGAGACGATAATTAAATAAAAAGCATCAGCAAGGTGAGGAGTATGCCTGCAAGCGTAAAATAAAGCCCCTTCCGAAAGACTTTAGTACTAGGCAAAAACATCCAAAAGGAAGAAATAACAAAAAATAAAAGGGATACGCCAAAAAAGATATTCAAGATGTATAAAGGATCATTGGTTGTAGCTTTATGAAGATGGGTCATTTTATCTAAGATATAGGGGAGTTTCTTTACGGTATATTTAGCTACACCAGTTTCACTATCATAGGTCCCTTGTTTAAAATGATAAATATTACCTTCCTTTTTATTCACTTTAAATCCCTTTATTTTCAGGGCTTTTCCTATTTTTTCAATGGGCAGATTACTGGCTACTGTTTTATCCATTCGAACTTCTTTTTTTAAAAAATCAGTCGATCGAAAAACTAGTACAATTCCACTAATAGCATACATCGCCATAATACCAGCTAGGAAGAAGCCTAGATAGCGGTGGAAGATTCGCATGTAGTAGTTGATAGGTTTTTGTTTTGCCATGATGATTTTTATTACAGAATGAATTCTGTGTTACAGCTCATTCTGTACAGGGGATAATTTTTCATAAGTGGCAACCAAAGTAGCTTTTGCTTTATTTAAACCCTCTGGTGTTACATTCCAAAAATTACCATCTGCCCCTAAATCTTGATTCATAATTTCGTCAATGGCATCTAAGGATAATTTTCGATTTGGATTATATCGTAAGGCATTGGTAAATGCCCATGCTTCGGATAATACATGAAAAGCATCTCCAATACTACCATTATTTAAGGCTTCTAAAGCATCATTCAAATAATGAACTGCCGTTGCTGCCGTTACCAATTCTAAATTTTCAGCAATAATCGTTCGAGTAGCATTTTTAGTAACTAAGTCGTTATTCACAATAGCCGCTCTACCTTCCTTAAAGGCTTCCATAATAATAGAATTGGTACCTAAACTAGGATCAACGATATTAGAATAATGACTCCAAAAACGATCTTCATCCTCTCTGTCTGAAGGCCAATCAGAAGTGAAATCTAAAGGTGGATTCCAATAGCCGAAGGCCTCATCCCAATGATGCTCCATATCATTATAATTGGATCCTTCTCGAAGTATTGTATTTTCTACATCATCTCCAGTTCTAGCATCAGAAAAATAGGTGTTATAAATCTGATTATAAAAAACAGAGCCCATGATTCCTTTTTCAATTAGTTGGGTAAATTCTCGACCATTCGCATCTACAAGAACAGTAGTACCTTTACTTTCTCTAGTAATTAGACCAGCTACCCCATTTGCTGCTTGCTGTCCACTGGTACTAGCCGCAGCAGCATCGGCAAATAGTTGCTCGAATAATTGATCGTCTGAATCTGGTTGAAATGCTTTGTCTTTTAATTGTTTGGTAGATTCAAAAGGGAATAAACCGCCACCATTGCCACCTGAATTATTAAACGCATCTATTAATGCTTGTTCCGCAATAGGTGCTCCATTGTCGCCTGCATTTAGTAAGGTGTTTTTTATGATAGTGAGCATATCCAATCGCTCATTTTGACCACTAAAGGAAACGGTAGTTGCGCTATTTCTGATAAATTCATAGGTGGCAGGAATACCTTCAATTAATTTGCCTGTTGTAACCGTGACGATTGATTCTGCGGTTTGCGAGATAGCATCTCTTGCCGTAAAAACTACATCAATTGAAGAATCAAATAAAGCATTTTCAGGAATGGTATACAGGTAGGTAGCGTTTACGGTAGTTTGACCGCTAGTGGTGGTAATTGTTTCTGATGCCTCTCCTCCGACAGATACAGTTAAAGATTGGATGCCTTCTTCTGCATCAATCATTACAGGTATATCAATAGTTGTTCCTCTGCCAGAAGATAAGTCAGTAGTGGTAGAAGTGAAGGAAATGCTACCATCTGGCACTATTGGATCATCTTCATCACAGGCGGTAAATAGGAATATCAGTGCTACAAATAAAATTTGTAAATAGTTTTTTGTCGGCGAGATCATCTTTTTATTTAAATTAATTAGATTAAGTCTAAATAAGAATAATGACGCAAATATAGTTTTTTTGGATTTAAAAATCCAAACGATTAGTTTAAAAAAAGAGGAGCTAATTTCAAACCTTTGTATTTGCTGGACTTTGGCGAAGATGGCAGGCTGCCAGCGATCTCTGTTACTTAAACATAAGTGATTGATTTACAGTACTATTTTTTCTTAGCCTGAAGGCTATGGTTACAAACTTCAAATATCGACATGACACTAACTCTTAAGAGCGTGCGATGGTCTCTTAAGAGCGTGCGATGGTCGAAGTTTGCAACTTCGACCCAATATTTTTTTCGTTTTTAGCTCTAGTGAATAGTAGCAAGGAATTATTTTTATAAAGGGTTTTCTTATAAAAAGAATATTGCCTAAAAAATCAAGTTACAAAC
>CAYOBX010000251.1:0-8216 GCA_964402245.1 uncultured Saprospiraceae bacterium
CAAGTTTGTAACTTGATTTTTTAGGCAATATTCTTTTTATAAGAAAACCCTTTATAAAGCTTAGAGTTAGTACTCAATACCTTATTCCTTGTCAGAACAAGATGATATAAGATGTAAAAGATTAAAGCATAGCTATTAAGTAACGACAAAAAAATAACTTCGGCATTTGGGCGGATTCTTTCGTCGTTACTAAGTGTGAATCTTATTTATCTTAACATCTTATAAATCCTGTTCTGACACTGTATTGAGCATTTACAGTTTAGGCTGATAAAATGTTGACATTCAGTAATGACTAAAATAAATGGAAAAAAAGTTATAGCAGTCAACGCTAGATTCTTACTAGATGGACGCTTAGAAGGAATTGGATGGTTTACCTATGAGACTTTAAAACGCTTAGTAGCGTGGCACCCTGAAATTGATTTTATCTTTTTTTTTGATAGACCTTACCATCAAAAATTTGTCTTTGCAGACAATGTAACACCAGTTGTACTTTTCCCTCCTGCTCGACATCCTATATTATTTTATTGCTGGTTTGAATTTGCCGTCAGTAAGGCTTTAAAAAAATACAGCGCAGATATTTTCATTAGTACTGATGGATTTTTGTCTTTAAAAACTTCCGTCCCTACCTTATTAGTAATCCATGATTTAGCACATGTACATTTTCCAGAACAAGTAAAGTATATAGAACAGCGATACTATAATTTTTTTATGCAAAGGTTTGCACAAAAAGCAGCACGTATCGCCACCGTTTCAGAATACTCTAAACAAGATATACATCAACAATATGCAATTCCTTTAGAAAAAATAGATGTAGTGTATAATGGTGCTAGAGAAAGTTTTATACCTATCTCTACTGACTTACAAGAACAAATAAAAAATAAATATGCCAGTGGAAAACCCTACTTCTTTTACATCGGATCTGTCCATCCACGCAAAAATATCCATCGCCTCATACGAGCATTTGATCAATTTAAAAAAAGAACAAATGCTCCATTAAAATTACTAATCGCTGGTCGTTTTGCATGGCAAACAGGTAAAGTAAAAGAAGCTTTCGATCAAGCACAGCACCAACAAGATATAGATTTCCTTGGCTATGTAAAAGATGAGGATGTGCCATTATTAATGGGTAGTGCCTACGCACTCACCTATATTTCTCTATTCGAAGGCTTTGGTATTCCTTTATTAGAAGCAATGAATTGTAATATACCTGTAATTACCTCCAATGTCTCCTCTATGCCCGAAGTCATCAATAATGCAGGGCTTACTGTATCGCCTACCTCTATTGAAGAAATCGTCTCTACAATGGCTAAGCTATATAAAAATGCATCCTTACACGAAGAATTGTCCTTAAATGCGCAACAGCAACGTCTAAAGTTTAGTTGGGATTTAACAACTCAACGATTAGAAAAAAGTCTGTTTTTTTTGGGCCTTTAATAGGAATTATCTTAATATCTAATCAATACAATTCTACTTAAATATGACAGAATTTCTTTGTCCTGATACTCGGCAATAAGTATGCTTAATATATTACTTTAGAGGCAGCAATTTTGTTAGGCTTTTTTGCAAAAAAGCCTAACAAAATTGCTGCCTCTAAAAAACTATTCAAAGCTACTGCTTTGAAAGAACAGATATTGTTCAATGGTTTGAGGCTGTTGGATTTAAAGAGGTGGTAGTAGATTGTATGAATGCTAATTGTTGTGCAGATTCTTATGATACAGATACTAAAGGCTTCCGTTAATATCTTTATTGCTACTGGGGTAAAATGAACGTATGATCTGATCGCTTGCTTACAATACCATAAACTGTCTAAACTGCTTAAGAAGACTACCGAATAAAAATTCTCTTATGTCTTACACTATAAGTACTGATAAATCATTACTAGATTTATCAGTCATTCATAACTATTTATCCAACATTTCTTATTGGGCAAAAGGGATAAGCCTAGCGCAAGTTCAAAAGGCTGTAGACAATTCTTTATGTTTCGGTGTGTACCATAACGAACAGCAAATAGGCTTAGCAAGAGTGGTTACGGATTATGTGCGGATGGCGTATCTAGCAGATGTATTTATTCTGGAGGAATACCGAGGGAAAGAATTAGGCAAGCAACTAATCGAAACAATTCTATCTTATCCAGATTTAGCGGGATGCTCTAGGTGGATGTTATTAACCCATGATGCGCATGGCCTATATAAACAATATGGTTTTGTGGAACCACCAAATCCTGAGTGGTATATGGAGAAAATTAAATAATAATAGTATTGAACGCTGAGGTGCAGAGGTGCGAAGAATAAGTATGACTCTGCATCTCCGCACCTCAGCGTTTAATATTTAGGCAGTCACACCAGCCAAAATTTCTTTAGCTAACCAATCACCAACTTCGGAAGTTTTATAAGCTTTTCCACCTTCTGCAATATCTTCTGTAACCACTCCTGCTGTCATAGAAGCGTCTACTGCTGCCCTCACTGCCTTCGCTTCGTCCACTAGATTTAAACCTAATTCTAATAGTAAAGCAGCAGATAAAATAGTACCGAGCGGATTAGCAATATCTTTTCCAGTCGCCTGTGGATAAGAGCCATGTACCGGTTCAAATACTCCTGTATGTGTGCCAATAGATGCCGATGGTAACAAACCTAAAGAACCAGTAATTACACTTCCTTCATCAGATATAATATCACCAAACATATTACTCGTAACCACCACATCAAATTTCTTTGGCCATTGAATAATTTGCATTGCTGCATTGTCCACAAACATATAATCTACCGTTACATCAGGATAGTTTGGTTCCATCTCTTGCACCGTCTCTCTCCACAATCTAGAAGAAGCCAAAACATTTGCTTTGTCCACTACCGTCAATCGGTTATTTCTTTTTTTAGCATAATCAAAACCTAATGCCACAATTCTTTTAATCTCATCTTTCGTATAATGCATCGTATCGAAAGCGGCATTCCCATCTTCTGATCGACCTTTTTGACCAAAGTAAATTCCTCCTGTCAATTCTCTAACCACTACAAAATCCACTCCTTCTACCAAATCTTGTCTCAATGGAGATCGGTGCAGTAAAGATTGAAAAGGAGCAACTGGTCGAATATTAGAAAACAAGCCTAAATCCTTTCTCATTTTCAATAAGCCTTGCTCTGGTCGAACTGTTGCCTTAGGATCGTTATCATACTTAGGATCTCCGATTGCACCAAATAATACCGCATCAGAATTCATACATAATTCATGCGTTTCTGCTGGGTATGGTTCTCCTGTTGAGTCAATCGCCGTAGCACCCACAGGAGCATAGGTAAATTTAAAAGTGTGGCCATATTTTTGACCAATTGCAGTCATTACTTTCACTGCTTGTTCTACTACCTCTGGTCCAATACCATCGCCAGGAAGGGTTGCAATATTATATGTCATAATTATTTTATTTACTCTGTCTAAACTCGCCTTCCAAGGTTGGTTGATAGGGCTATTAGCATCCGATTGTTTTTTCATATTACTGACAATTAAGCTAATATAGAGACCGAGAGGTTTATATTAAAATTAAAAATGTGCAAAAGTAAGCAATAAATAGATTGAATTATGGATATATTGTTGAGAAATGCGGAGAAGGAAGTTTAATTTTCACTGGATTAAGTCTATTAAGTTTAATTAGTAGATCTAAGCTATTCTTGCAGCAATTCATCAAAGTTGGTTACTTTTACTATAATAAAGGACGAATTGAATCTGGCATAACAAATAGTTATTATGAGTGAAAAATTAATAATCAAGAAATTTGGTCCTATAAAACATATAGAGCTTGATCTTGCTAAAGTATTTATTTTAATTGGCCCTCAATCCTCTGGGAAAAGTACGATTGCTAAGTTGGTGACTATTTTTAGGAGTTTTTCGTTTGTTAACAGAAGCACATCATTCGAAGGATTATTAAAGCAATATGGAATAGAGACTTATTTACTTAAAACTACATTCATCGAATACTCTACAACTGAATATGATTTCTCATATAAGGAAGGACTTGCTACAATTAGAGTCAATAATCTAGAAGAACTAGTAAATAATTTTAAGACTGATATAAAGGATACCGTATCAAATTTAAGAAATGAACAACTTAAACAACTTGAATTCGCTCTAAACGAAATAACACAAGAATATAAAAAAGACATAAGCTCAGCAGATAAGAATATAATATATCTTGATCTAATAAAAACAAAGGTCTCTCATCTTTTAAGTCCGACAAATCAGCTATTTAGCTTTACAAATCACACTGTATATATTCCAGCAGAAAGATTGTTTTTATCAATGATAGCTAATGCAATAATCAGCTTAGTCAAAAATGAAATTCCCCTACCCAATATACTCCTAGAGTTTGGATCATCTTTTGAAAAAGCTCGCAAAAACATCAGCTCCTACGATATTGATTTTCTAGGCATTGTTTATAAGTATGTTAACAATGAAGATCGCATTTATTTAAACAAACGAAAACATATCAAATTATCCAATGCTAGTAGCGGTATACAGTCCTTAATACCTTTACTATTAGTCATTCAAAATAATCTACAAGATAGTTCAAGAGCTAATACCTATGTCATCGAAGAACCAGAATTAAATTTATACCCTCAAGCGCAATATGAATTATCAAAGATAATAGCTAATATCTATGAAAAAAATAATAAAGAGCGACAGAATGAAATCATTATAACCACCCATAGTCCCTATATACTAACCGCCTTTAATAACTTTTTATTGGCAAATAAATTAGGCACTAAAGAAAGGAAAAAACAAGTAGAGAAAGTCCTTCCAAAAGAAGTTTGGATTGCGCAAGAGGATTTTAATGCCTACTATATTGATGGAAAAAACACAGAACAAATTTTTGATAGAGAAACAGGTCTAATTGCAGACAATCATTTAGATGATGCCTCAGAAGTCATTATGGAAGATTTTGACAACCTGATGGATTTATACTCAAACACGCTATTAAATGGACAATCAAATTGAAACAAGTTACCCGAAATGTGTAGAAAATAATTGTTTATGGCACTCCGATCTAGAGGAAATATTTATCAAGGATGAGGAAGCAGCTAAATGTATTCAAGTAGTCGATTCCACTACTGCTCATTTTACGATTGAAAACAAAAAGAAGAAAAGCATCTCTCTCTTAGCCATTGATAAATGTATTTTCAACGATCAATCAGGGCATAAGAAATGTGATTTTGCTTTTTATGATGAAGACTCATTTGTATTCGTAGAGATAAAGGACACTTCTAAAAGAAAAAGTTCTAAAAAGAAACAAGCAAAGGAACAATTAGAAACAACGCTTCAACATTTTTCGACTAATATTGACTTTACAGATTATCGTCTACGGGTTATTATTTCCTGGAGATACAGACCAACTAGACCAGCAGCTAAAACTGCTATGCAGGCCGCTAAAGTATATTTTCTAGAAAAATATGGAGCTATATTAACGGAAGGAAATAAATTTAACATCGAATAAAATTTTCCTACACATTCAAAATCTTCCAAACTAACTCTTTCTTCAGCTCTCCTTCAAATTGATGTACATTATTAAAATTTACACCTTTAGATTTTAGGTCATATTCTTTTAGAAGAGATAGCACTTGTTCAGTCTGTAAGCGATTATAATAGCGAGCCGTTAATTTATAATCTCTTAAAAAATAGCTAGATCTTAGTTTCAAACTCTTCAAAATATCTTGCTCTGAAGAATTCTTAAGAAAGTGTAGCATATAAATTTTACTAAAATAATTATACAAGGCACCAACCATCATTACCAATGGTCCTTTTTTAGGATTATCCACAAAATATTGAACGATCTGATTAGACTTCGTTACTTTTCGTTGTCCCAATGCTTTTTGTAATTCAAAGACATTATAGTCTTTACTGATCCCTATATTTTCTTGAATATGCTGTGCAGTAATAGTTGTTTTTGAAGGTAGGTTAATTATTAATTTATCTAACTCATTAACCACTTTTGCTAAATCTGTACCTAAGTACTCTGCCATCATAGCAGTGGCTGGGGGTTCTATAGTAAAGTGCTTATCTTTTAAATATCCAACAATCCAATCAGGTAATTGATTGTCATATAATTTCTTGGATTCAAAGATTAGTGCGTTAGCTTTCTTTATTGCTTTCCCAAATTTGGTACGAGCATCAAATTTTTTATGCTTATGACAAATGACTAGTATAGTGCTATCTAAAGGTTTCTCTATATACCTTATTAACTCCTTCAACGTTTTCATTTCTTGTGCTTCCTTCAAGATAACGACTTGATGAGAAGCCATCATAGGGTAGCGTCGCGCCGAATCTACTACTTGTTTAAAGTCTACTTCTTTTCCATAGAGCACCGTCTGATTAAATGCCTTTTCGCCTTCGCTCAATACATTCTTTTCAATATAGCTAGAGATCGCATCTATGAAATAAGATTCCGTTCCATGTAGAAAATAGACAGGTTGATACTTCTTGGCTTTTAAGTCTTTTTGTATTTCTGAAAACGTCATTTTTTCGGAGTTATGGAGTGTAGTTTAGAACACGGAGGCACGGAGCGCACAGAGTATTTGCTATGCGTCAAATGAGGCTGTCTAAAAAGGTATAAGTAAATTTTGCAAGCAAAATATGGTATTGAACCCAGAGACGCAAAGATGCAGAGAACAAATATGACTCTACATCTTTTCGTCTCTACATTCAATTATGTTGTCGCTAGTTTTAAGAAATACATCCTCGTAATCTTATTTAAGCTCTGTGCGCTCTGTGCCTCCGTGTTCATTCACTCTACAAATGTAAATAAATATGGTATTGAACCCAGAGACGCAAAGATGCAGAGAACAAATATGACTCTACATTCAATTATGTTGTCGCTAGTTTTAAGAAATACATCCTCGTAATCTTATTTAAGCTCTGTGCGCTCTGTGCCTCCGTGTTCATTCACCCTACAAATGTAAATAAAAAAGCCTCCAGAGTAATCAAACTCCAGAGGCTTTTTATAATATATCGTTGCATGAGAATGAAATTCATCATTCATCATTTCTAATTCATCATTAAAATAAAACTACCCTTCCAATGCAGCCGCACCACCCACAATTTCCGACAATTCTTTCGTAATGGCTTCCTGACGAGCTTTGTTGTAAGAAATCTTTAATTCCTTTACTAGCTCTTCTGCATTCTCTGTAGCCGCATCCATTGCTGTCATCCGTGCGCCATGCTCAGAAGCATGCGTATCTAATACAAATTTTTGAAATTGTGTTTGTAAAATACTTGGTACTAAATGCTTCAATAAATCCTCTTTATTAGGTTCGAAGATATAATCTGCTTTAGCAGTAGTTTCTCCAGGTTTCTTCTCTAATTTCTCTACTGGCAAAAACTGTACACAAGTAGGAATCTGAACAGCCGCATTTCTAAACTGACCATAGGAAGCATCAATCACATCATACTCTTCTGCCTCGAAGGCATCCATCAATTGCTGAGATACTTTTGCCACATTATCAAAACTCAAATCGCTAAATAAAGCAACATGATCCTCAATTCTAGTACACTCAGGATATCGTTTTCTAAAGAAGTCATTTCCTTTTTTACCAATAGGTAAAATAGTTAACTTACCTGCTTGTCTAACGGCATCATACTTTTCATTAATCTTTGCCACTGCTGCTTTGATGATGTTGTTATTAAAGGCACCACATAATCCTTTATTGGAAGTTACAACTACCATACAAACCGCTTCTATTGGTCGTTCTTTTCCAAAAGAGGTATTGGCATCACCTTCTAAATTAGATAAGATATTGACTAACATCTCATTTAATTTATTAGCATACGGACGCATCTGAGTAATCGCCATTTGCGCTCTTCGCAATTTAGAGGCAGATACCATCTTCATTGCTTTCGTAATCTGTTGCGTATTTTTTACGGATTTAATCCGCTCTCGAACTT
The DNA here is from genome assembly GCA_964402245.1 of uncultured Saprospiraceae bacterium. Classification (GTDB taxonomy): domain Bacteria; phylum Bacteroidota; class Bacteroidia; order Chitinophagales; family Saprospiraceae; genus JAFMDF01. The sequence continues at coordinate 7,924 of CAYOBX010000251.1, forward strand.
CTTTAAGATTAGCCATAATCTTTTTTTTTAGTTATAAGTTTTTAGTGGTTAGTTTTAAGTTTTAGATGTTGACTTAGGTGCTGTCAAATGTTGACTTATTAAATATTGACATTTTAAGTTACAATAAAATTATAACTACCTCACTTTGTCAAAATCTAAGTCAAAACCTAATTTACATCTAAGTCAACATCCAGAACTAAAAACTAAAAACTCACAACTAACAACTAACAACTTTTATTTAAATCGGCTAGATAATTCTGCCGCTAATTCTTCTACCGCTTTAATCGCCTCAG
>CAYOBX010000252.1:0-8203 GCA_964402245.1 uncultured Saprospiraceae bacterium
AGAATATTTGCTGCTCCGAATGCCTCCAAAGCCCATACTTCCATCTCTCCAAAACGCTGTCCACCAAACTGTGCCTTACCACCTAATGGTTGTTGAGTAATCAACGAGTAAGGTCCGATAGAACGAGCATGCATCTTGTCGTCAACCATGTGAGATAATTTCAACATGTAGATCACTCCTACTGTGGCTTGCTGGTGGAATCGATCCCCGGTCTCTCCATCATGTAGATAAGTTTGACCTAAAGAAGGAAGGCCTGCTTCTTGGATACGCTCTTCGATTTCGTCCATACTGGCTCCATCGAAAATCGGTGTTCCAAATTTCATTCCTAATTTCTCTCCTGCCCAACCTAATACTGTTTCAAAAATCTGACCTAAGTTCATCCGAGAAGGTACACCCAATGGATTCAGGACGATATCCACTTGTGTTCCATCTTCTAAGAAAGGCATGTCTTCTAAACGAACAATACGAGATACAATTCCCTTATTACCGTGACGACCCGCCAACTTATCTCCCACTTTCAGCTTACGCTTCTTCGCTAAGTATACCTTCGCTAATTTCAATACACCAGCTGGTAATTCATCACCAATACTAATGTTGAATTTCTCTCTCTTATACTTACCTACTTCTTCGTTTACTTTGATACTATAGTTATGTAACAAACGAGCAATCAAACTATTCGTATGAGCATCCTCTGTCCAGTTACTATAATCAATAGAAATTAGTTCTAATTTCTTCAATAAAGCTTGATCGAACTTCACCCCTTTCTCGATCTTCATCTCGCCATAAATATTTTTAACCCCTTGAGCTGTTTTACCTTTTACTAAAACCAACAGCTTATCAATTAAGATCGTCTTGATTTCATTCAAAGTAATCAAGTGGTTATCATCTAGCTTCGCTAACTGATCTTTCTCTTGAGATTTTTGGTCTTTATCCTTCTTCGCACGAGCAAATAATTGTTTATTGATAATGATTCCTTTAGTAGATGGTGGTGCTTTTAAAGAAGCATCCTTTACATCTCCTGCCTTGTCACCGAATATGGCTCTTAGGAGCTTCTCTTCAGGTGTTGGATCAGATTCCCCTTTCGGTGTAATCTTACCAATTAAGATGTCTCCTTCTTTCACCCATGCCCCTACTCTAATGATACCATTCTCATCTAAGTCTTTAGTAGATTCTTCACTTACGTTCGGTATATCATTCGTCAGTTCTTCCTCTCCTAACTTGGTATCTCTAACATCCAAATCGAAGTGTTCTATATGTAAAGAGGTAAAAATATCCTCTCTTACTACTCTTTCAGACAGTACAATCGCATCCTCATAGTTATACCCTTTCCAAGGCATGAAGGCTACTTTTAAATTTTGTCCTAAAGCCAATTCTCCTAATTGAGTCGCATATCCATCACAAAGGATTTGACCTTTTGTAACTCGTTGTCCTTTCCGAACAATCGGCTTCAAGTTGATACAAGTACCTTGGTTGGTTCTTCTGAATTTCACCAATTTATAAGACTTTCGATTATCTTCAAAAGAGATTAATTTCTCTTCTTCCGTTCTATCATATCGAATTACTACTTCCTTAGCATCTACATATTCCACCACTCCTTCGCCCTCTGCATTAATCAACATCCGAGAATCTCTCGCCACTTTTCCTTCTAATCCTGTACCAACAATTGGAGAACGAGGACGCAATAAAGGAACGGCTTGACGTTGCATATTCGATCCCATCAAGGCACGATTGGCATCATCGTTTTCTAAGAAAGGAATCATTGATGCAGATACCCCTACAATTTGGTTAGGAGCAACATCCATGAATTCTATGTCTATTGGTGCCAATACTGGGAAATCACCATGCTCTCTACACTTAACTCTATCTGTAACGAATCCACCCATTTCTGTCAAAGGTGCGTTGGCCTGTGCAATTTTCTTAAAATCCTCTGCTTCTGCTGATAAATATAATGGCTCATCGACCATATTTACATTACCATCAATTACTGGTCTATAAGGTGTTTCCAAGAAACCCATTTTATTCACCTTCGCGTGAACGCAAAGGGTAGAAATCAAACCAATATTAGGACCTTCTGGTGTTTCAATCGTACAAAGACGACCGTAGTGAGAATAGTGAACATCCCGAACCTCGAAACCTGCACGCTCTCTTGAAAGTCCCCCTGGGCCTAAGGCAGAAATTCTACGCTTATGGGTAATTTCAGATAACGGATTGGTTTGATCCAAGAACTGAGATAATTGACTCGTACCGAAGAAAGAGTTGATAACAGAAGATAAAGTACGCGCATTGATCAAATCAATTGGCGTAAAAACTTCATTATCTCTAACGTTCATACGCTCTCGGATCGTTCTAGCCATTCTAGCCAAACCTACACCAAACTGCGCATATAACTGTTCTCCTACTGTTTTAATACGACGATTGCTTAAGTGATCTATATCATCAATTTCTGCTTTCTGGTTCATTAAACTAACCAGATATTTTACGATTTTGATAATGTCTTCCTTCGTTAAAACAGAAACTTCTTTGTCAATTTCTTGTCCTAATTTTCGATTGATCTTATATCGTCCTACTTCTCCTAAGTTATAACGCTTATCGGAGAAGAATAATTTATCAATAATACCTCTAGCTGTATCATCATCCGGTGGATCTGTTCCCCGAAGTTGACGATAGATATATTGTACTGCCTCTATTTCAGAACTAGAAGGATCTTTTTGAAGGGTATTATAAATAATAGAATAATCTTCTTCAATATCGTCCTTCTGAAGGATTACTGTTTCGGCATCAGAGGCAATCACTGCTTGGATATTCGTTTCATCCAAAACAACATCCCGCTCTAGGATAATTTCATTACGCTCAATAGTCACTACTTCACCAGTATCCTCATCCACAAAATCCTCTGTCCAGCTCTTCAATACCCGTGCAGCTAATTTTCTTCCAATAGAGTTAGTTAAGTTTTCTTCTGTAGCAGGCACTTCGTCTGCTAAATCGAAAATATCCAAAATCGCTCTATCCGTATCATAACCGATAGCTCTTAATAAAGTAGTAACTGGGAATTTCTTTTTACGATCAATGTAGGCATACATAACCGTATTAATATCCGTAGCAAATTCCATCCAAGCCCCCTTAAAAGGAATGACTCTAGCGGAATATATTTTTGTTCCATTCGGGTGGAAACTTTGACCGAAGAATACACCAGGAGAACGGTGTAACTGAGATACAATCACCCGCTCAGCACCATTGATCACAAAGGTACCTTTCGGTGTCATGTATGGAATGTTTCCTAGAAATACATCTTGAACAATTGTTTGGAAATCAACATGCTCCTCATCGTTACAAGACAATCGCAATTTTGCTTTCAAAGGCACACTATAGGTTAAGCCCCTATGCATACATTCTTCAATGCTATATCTTGGAGGATCGATGAAATAATCTAGAAATTCAAGCACGAAAATATTCCGAGCATCAGAAATCGGAAAATTTTCCTGAAACACCCGATATAATCCTTCATCCGTCCTGTTCTCAGGTGTCGTTTCCAATTGAAAGAATTCTTGAAAAGACTTCAACTGAATTTCTAATAAGTCTGGATAAGAAGAAGGTAACTTAATTTTACCAAAGTTAATCCGACGCTCTTCAGCTGTTTGTACAGTACCATTAACAACAGTCATTGAACACCTGTTTATATGGTTTCATGTAGAAAATAAGAGATATTCTTTCAAAAAAATTCACTAAAGATGGCTGGAATTTTGCATTATTGAAAGAATCGCTACATATTGCATTAAAGTAGTTCTACCCGCCCGAAAGTTGGGTTAGTAAGCATTAAAAAATAAGTTTCCGATTTTTAAATGATTCCTTTTTCCTAATGGATTAAAAATCTATTTGAAAAAGAGTCAATTAAAAATCCAAAGGGAAAATTATTTTTTAATCAATACTCAAGTGAAGAACGTACATACCTACATCAAACTCTATTAAAAAATTAGAGGCTTTCCTCTATAGTCCTTTTCGTCTTAATTGTTAAAAGAAGATAAAAGGTTCTACTCTAAAGAGTTACTTATTTTACTTCCTTTAATTTTGGGTGATCTTATACTAACCAACCAAATTCTACTAAAGTTCCGTTTCCACAAAGAATAGCAATGAGACAACAAGAGGCCTAGAAGGTAATGATACTCTCTAAGCCTTACAAACTATCTTAAGAATAGACTAAGCCTTTTGGCATAAATCAATTTAGGAATAGTTAAAGTTATAAGTGGTTTTTCCACTCAAATGATGTCTACTGCTCTTTTTAAACGGATCTCAAGTTGGAGACATTTTAAAGTAGGGTTGTTTTGAAAGTAAGCTATTAGCAAAACTTATCAAAACAACCCTTTTTTATTGTCTTTAGTAGTTAGTCTTTGGTCTTTAGAGTCCAAAGACCAACAGCTAAAGACAGCTATTGCAAGAAGGATTACTTCAATTCTACGCTTGCACCAACAGCTTCTAAAGAAGCTTTGATCTTCTCTGCCTCATCCTTAGAAACACCTTCTTTTACGTTTGCTGGAGCACCATCTACTAATTCCTTAGCATCTTTTAATCCAACACCTAAAAGTGTTTTCACTTCTTTTACTACTTTCAATTTACCAGCACCCGCAGAAGTTAATACTACTGTGAATTCTGTTTGCTCAGCTGCCGCTTCGCCACCGCCACCTGCACCAGGTGCAGCCATTGCTACTGCTGCTGCAGCAGGCTCAATACCATGCTCTTCTTTTAAAATATCTGCTAGTTCGCTTACTTCTTTTACTGTTAAACCTACTAATGTATCTGCAAGTGCTTTTAAATCTGCCATTTTATAAACTTTTTAATTGTTTCTTTAATAAATTCTTCAAATCCCAAAATTTAAATCCCGAATCCCAATACATTCATTGCTTGAATATGGATAGTCGGAATTTGTGCTTGGAATTTGTAATTTGAAATTTGGTGCTTAGAATTTGTTTTTTAAGCTTGATCACCTCTTTGCTCCAAAGCTTTAAGAAGACCAGAGATTGTGTTGCCACCTGATTGTAATGATCCCAATACATTTTTGATTGGTGATTGTAACAATCCGATAACTTCTCCAAGTAATTCTTCTTTGGATTTAAGGCTAGCTAATGCCCCTAATTGGTCATCTCCTACAAAAATACTAGAGTCAATATATGCCGCTTTAACGATTGGTCGTTCTCCTTTCGCTCCTCTGAATTCCTTAATCACTTTAGCAGGCACGTTAGCTGTCTCTGTAAATAATATAGCAGTTGGTCCTTTAAGCGCACTGTAAAGGTCTTGATAACCTGTTTCAGAAATTGACTCAAGTGCTTTCTTAGCAAGTGTGTTTTTTACAACTTGCATTTCGACACCTCTCTCGAAAAATTTTCTTCTTAAGTTATTAACCTCCTCTACTGTCATGGTAGAAGAATCTGTAATATAGAAAAAGTTTGATTTCTCAAATTTTTCCTTCAGTACTTCTACTGCAGTATATTTTTCTGCTTTTGTCATTTTATATAGATGTTATTGAACAGACTTTGGATCAATCTTAATAGCTGGACTCATGGTACTAGCCATTGTTAAAGATTTCATGTAAACTCCTTTTGCAGAAGAGGGCTTCATCTTAATAATAGTTGAAAGCACTTCGCTTGCATTATCTGTTAATTGGTCTGCGGTAAAAGAAACCTTTCCTACTGGCGTATGAATGATTCCGTATTTATCAACTCGGAAAGAAATCTTTCCTTTCTTGATTTCAGATACAGCAGCACCTACGTTCATAGTAACCGTACCTGTTTTAGGATTAGGCATTAATCCACGAGGACCTAAAACCCGACCTAAACGACCCACTTTAGCCATTGTACTTGGCATAGCTACTACAGCATCTACATCTGTAAAGCCACCTTGTACTTTGGTTACTAACTCATCTAAGCCTACATAATCTGCGCCAGCAGCTTTCGCTTCTGCTTCCTTATCTGGTGTACAAAAAACCATTACTGTTTTTTTCTTACCAGTACCATGCGGTAAAGAAACTGTTCCACGTAGTGCTTGGTCCGCTTTTCTTGGATCTATACCCAAACGGATATGTAAATCGACTGATGCATCGAATTTAGTGGTATTGACTTTTTTAATCAATGCCATTGCTTCGTTTAGTGGATATTGCTTTTCGCTATCTACCAGTGCTTCAGCTGCTTTACGCTTTTTTGATATTCTTGCCATGTCAAAAATTTGAGGTGAATAGCGCTTGCTTTTCAGGAAAGATCTTTACTTCATTAAGTTAAGATTATCCAACAAGCTCCCTTCTAGGAATGAATTAAAATTAAAATGTAAATTAAAATTAAAAACGCACTGAAAAATCAGAGAGTTATAATTTTAGCGTGAACATCTATTTTTCAGCTTTCCCTATTGAGTAATATAGTTAGTTGAGCAACTAAATTTAGTTACTCTTTAACTGTTCAATCAGTATTAGCTATCAGATTATTCAGCATCTCCTCCCCATGGCGGAGTGCCTTTTATTGTAATACCTGCACTACGTGCAGTACCAGCAATCATTTTCATAGCAGAGTGCACGTGGAAAGCATTTAAATCTACCATTTTACTTTCTGCTATTGTTTGTACTTGATCCCAAGTAACAGAACCTACTTTGATTCTATTAGACTCAGCTGAGCCTGATTTAATCTTAGCTTGTTCTAACAATTGAACGGCTGCTGGAGGTGTTTTAATGATAAAGTCAAATGACTTATCCTTATAAACAGTAATAACTACGGGAAGTACCTTACCTGCTTGGTCTTGTGTTTTAGCGTTATACCGCTTACAAAATTCCATAATATTTACCCCCTTAGCACCCAATGCTGGGCCTACTGGTGGTGCAGGATTGGCAGCTCCACCTCTAACCTGAAGCTTAATATAACCGTCGACTTCTTTTGCCATTACTTTTAATTTAACTTGAATTCTTGACTTTAGAGAAGCTTCTGATAAAACACGGTGTCTAAAAAATAAAATTAAGTAGGTAACAACTACTTATTATTTTCCAAACATGCTTAACGAAACTAAAGTCAAATTTTGAAGTTTAACGTAGTGAGTTGGAAGCACTCAAAACATTATTTAATGAAAGGTAATTAAGTAATAAGTAGTAGGTAATAAGTAATAGGTACATCACGTTCCTTATTACTTATTACCTATTACCTATTACTTATTACTTATTTATAAAATTGCTAGGATTGTTTTTCAACTTGCATGAAGTTCAATTCTACTTCTGTACCTCGACCAAAGATTTTTACAATTACCTTCAGTTTCTTCTTCTCTTCATTGACCTCTTGTATATCTCCTACGAACTCACTAAATGGTCCGTCAATAATTTTGATTGTTTCTCCGACAATGTATGGTTCAATCATCGCCTCACCAGCATTCTGAGAAGCATCTACTTTACCTAACATTCGATTGGCCTCTGATTGACGCATCGGAATAGGATTGTTTCTTCCTAAAAAATGGATGACATTGGGAATATTCGTAATAGAAGTAACCATTTCTCCCGTAAATTTTCCAGGAAACGCTTCGATTAAGATATAACCTGGTAAAATATTACGTTCAGAAATAACTTTCTTGCTATTTCGAATCTTATAGACTCTTTCCGTAGGTACTAATATCTGAGTGATACTATCTTTCCATTCAGAACGAGTAATTTCTAATTCAATTCGTTCTTTAATCTTTCGCTCTTTTCCACTAATTACTCTTAGAGAATACCATTTTTTATCTTCAGTCTCAATCATCCGTAAAGTTTTTGAAGAACTTGATTTACCCAGGGTAAATTAAATCTAGCACATTCTTAGAAATTGCATCCATCAAAAAAATAATTAAGGCAATTATTATTGAAGCAATGATAACAACGATCGTACTACTTTGTAAAGAGGCAAAGGTTGGCCAAGTCACTTTATTCAATAGTTCGTTATAACTTTCCTTTATGTATAGACTTAAATTTGATAACATCTTGCGGATATTTTATAGTTGTCCCTTTTTGTGGTGAGTCAAAATAATATAGACTAGATGACAATAAGGGGGTAATGTTTCAAGTGATTAGGAATTCTGTATTCCTTAATCTGTTGTTATTAGACTTGTTACCCTTTAATAAACAACCATCTGAAAATATCTTTTTCCGCTATTTTCCTTTAAAAAATAAGTCCGTAGCTAGGCTATGCACTGATTTTTTAAAGAAAACTAT
>CAYOBX010000253.1:0-8184 GCA_964402245.1 uncultured Saprospiraceae bacterium
AAATGAATACCTGAGGTTGTTTAATAGGAATTTTGCAAGCAAAATAGGGTATTGAGCGCAGAGATGCGGAGAACCAATCTAACTCTGCATCTTTGCGTCTCTGCGTTCAATTATGCCCTCGATCTGTTTTACACTCAGATCAAATCCGTTTGTAGTCAATGAAATTTCGTTGTTGTCAAGCGGATTTCATCTCTGCTCTCTACTCTCGCTTCTCTGTTCTCACAATTATATACAAAGGTAAGTGTCCTAAAGGGAAGAATAAATAGTAGAAGAAAATTTCACGAACAAGGAGGGGAATAGAACCTTAAGAAAAACATCTATACTTGGCACGGTGTGAAAAAGTGATTTCGTAATCGCCAAATTTATTTGGCTGATTCTTAATAAACATTGAACCAGCCAAATAAATTTGGCGGTTACGAGTAGATTTTTAAAATCACTCTTTTATCCCGTTTAAAGTGTAACCAAAAGCTGATAGCTAATAACTAAAAAAAAACGTGCTTTTTATCCGAGAATAAAAAGCACGCAAAAGCTAAATTTGTTTATCTAAGTTGTTAATTAAAACCGATTTAGAAGATAACAGACCTAGATGCTGATCATAAAAACAGCTATGTTAGTTATCGTAGCTCAAGCTTCTAGCTTGAGAAAATAAAATTCAAGCTGGAAGTTTGAACTATGTCTATTAATCTAATGACTGATTGATTTTACTAGCAGAGCTAAGTAGTGTTTCATACTCCCTAGGAGAAAGACCATCAATACAGTAGCCAATAGGATTAACAGCACGTCCTTTTTGATGCACTTCATAGTGAAGATGTGGAGCAGTAGAACGGCCTGTGTTACCAATTGTACCAATTTGCTCCCCACGTTTTACCTTTTGCCCTTTTTTCACAAGGAGTTTATCCATGTGTGCATATAAGGTTTCGAATTCGTCATTATGTCGAATAACAACATAACGTCCGTAAGAAGGAGACCTTTTAGCCGTAATGACCTTACCATCACCAGTTGCTTGGATAGGAGTGCCTTTAGGAGCTGTAAAATCAATACCTTTATGCATTTTCATCACCTTATAAATAGGGTGCATTCTCTTACCAAACCCAGACAATAAATGAATTTTTCGCTTCAATTTATCCTTCTGAACAGGTGCGATTAATGGCATAGAGGCAAATTCATTCCCTTTATTAGTAGCCATTTTTTCAATTTCATCCAAAGAGCGAGATTGTACCATCAATTGATGGGCTAAGCGATCTGCCTTCTCTATGGTTGAAGTCAAAGTCTTTCCAGTATTTTTGTAGTTGGTAAGGTTCGCATTTTTATCATGCCCACCAGTACCACCATTCCAAAGATTCTCATCTATAGGATTCATGCCAAATACCATTCTGTGAACGCTAGCGTCCCTTTCTTGGATATTGTCTAGAATCATCCCCATATCTTTTATCTGTACTGTCAATTTATCATATTCCCCTTTCATTTGAGTGATTTCTCTCTCAAGTGCCATTTCTTTAGGTGACGAATGTAGTAGATTAGACATGAGAGACACTATTACTAAAGCAGCTACAAATACTCCACCAATGATACCTGTTATTTTTAACAGCCTCATTTTTGGAGAGTTGACTACTTTTTCGTATCGAAGTGTCTGAGTATTAAAATAGTACTTATCTTTCCTCATTAAAAAACGTTTGGTCCTAAAATCATTCTATTGATTGAATAATTTTCCCACGATGTTAGTTGTTTATTTTTAGTTGATGTTAGATCAATGTCAAGGTAAGCTAAACCGATTTATAACAGGGGTGGTAGAACACAATTTAATTATAAAATACCTAATTTTGGTCGCTCTAAAAATAGAGTGTATCCTCGTTAGGAGTTCAAAAGTAATGCATAATCTCAGAAATCCAAAAAAAACAATCAAAATTCCCCTGACTATCAAATAGATAGTTATTTTGATTATAAGTAACAATTATTATATAAAATAGTAGAATTCAGGTGAAAAGCACCTGTTTATTAGGGATTTATGACTGATTGGAGGAATTATTTTTATCTATTGAAGGTTTTGATAAAAAATGAACAAAGAAGCAGGATGCGAGATAATTTCGTCCATTATATAACGAAATTTAATCATTTTAACAAAATTCTGACTTTACTCTGTTCTCTGCGCTCTTTTCTAGTATTTAAAATAAGCGCCTCTTATTCAGGTATAGGAAATATTAAAAAATAATGACATCTAAGGAAATTCGACAAAAGTTTTTAGACTTTTTTGCATCAAAAGGACATAAAATAGTCCCTTCGGCTCCGATTGTAAACAAAAACGATCCTACTTTACTCTTTACGAACTCTGGAATGAACCAGTTTAAGGATTACTTTTTGGGCAACCAGACACCTGATATACCTAGAATTGCGGATACACAGAAGTGTTTACGGGTATCTGGAAAGCATAACGATTTAGAAGAAGTAGGTATTGATAGTTACCATCATACTATGTTTGAGATGTTGGGTAACTGGTCTTTTGGAGACTACTTCAAAGAAGAGGCGATTGCTTGGGCTTGGGAATTACTAACAGAGGAGTATGGTTTGGCGAAAGACAGATTATATGTGTCAGTTTTTGAAGGCGATAAAGAAGATAATCTAGCAGCAGATACGGAAGCTAGAGAATTTTGGAAGAAGTGGATCGCTGAGGATAGAATCTTAGATTTTGATAGAAAAGACAATTTCTGGGAAATGGGAGCAACGGGCCCTTGTGGTCCTTGTTCTGAAATTCATATAGACTTGCGTCCAGATGAAGAACGATTGAAAGTGGATGGGGCAAGCTTGGTGAATATGGATGATCCATTAGTAGTAGAAATTTGGAATTTAGTCTTTATTCAATTTAATAGAAAAGCAGATGGTAGTTTGGAAGAATTGCCAGCTAAACATATAGATACTGGGATGGGCTTTGAGCGTTTGTGTATGGCAATGCAGCAAACGACTTCTAATTATGATACGGACGTTTTTACGCCATTCATTAAATTTATAGAGCAGCATTCTAATAAAAAATATGGCTTTAGCTATGCAATGGATGCAAAGGTAGATATTGCAATGCGGGTAGTATCTGATCATATTCGGGCAGTAGCTTTTGCTATTGCAGATGGTCAAATACCTAGTAATACGGGAGCGGGTTATGTGATCCGTCGGATTTTAAGAAGAGCGGTACGATACTACTATTCTTTTCTGGATATTAAGGAACCATTCTTACATAAGATGATTCCTCTATTGTCTGATACTTTTAAGGATGTCTTCCCAGAATTAAAAGCGCAGGAAGAGCAAGTGGGTAAAATCATTCATGGAGAAGAGAAGACTTTTTTGAATACGCTGGAAAATGGTTTAAAGCGATTTGCTTCTTTAGAAGTAAAGAACAAGGAGATAAAAGGCGAAGATGCTTTTGAATTATTTGATACATTTGGTTTTCCAATTGACTTGACTCGATTGATGGCACAAGAGAAGGGATGGACCGTTGAGGAGAAAGGATTCGATACAGCACTTGCAGCGCAAAAGGCTAGAGGTAGAGCAGATTCGAAAAAAGAGGTGGGAGATTGGACCGTTCTAGTAGATGGAGAAGTAGAATTTGTAGGCTACGATCACCTAGCTATTAACGATGCGAAAGTATTAAAATATAGAATCGTTAAAACGAAAAAAGGAAGTCAACATCAAATAGTATTAAATAAGACCCCTTTTTATGGAGAGAGTGGTGGACAAAGAGGAGATACAGGTTTGTTGTTCTTTGCGAATGGAGAAAAGATTCCGGTGATAGGAACGGTTAAAGAAAATGATCTGATTGTTCATACGGTTAAGAAATTCCCAGCAGACTTAGAAGGGATTATTAAAGCGGAGGTGAATACCATCAAGCGACAAGCAACTTCTAATAATCACTCTGCTGCTCACTTGATGCATGCTGCTTTGCATAATATACTAGGAGAACATGCAGTACAAAAAGGACAAGACGTAGATGATAAGCGAATGCGTTTTGATTTTGGTCACTTTGATAAAATGACAGATGAAGAAGTAGCCAAGGTGGAGCAAATTGTCAATGAAAAAATTAGAGCAAATATTGCTTTAGAGGAAAATAGAGATATGCCTATCGAGGAAGCAAAGGCAGCAGGTGCTACGGCACTCTTTGGTGAAAAGTATGGCGACACCGTTCGGATGATAACTTTTGATAAAGATTTTTCTAGAGAATTATGTGGAGGTACACATGTCTCTGCAACTGGTGAAATCGGTCAGTTTAAGATTTTATCTGAAACTGGGGTTGCTGCTGGTGTTAGAAGGATAGAAGCGATTACCTCAACGGCGGCAGAATCTTTTATTAATAAAGAGTTAGGGGAGTTAGCCTCTGTTAGGGGTTTATTTAAAAATCCAACTGGCGTTATTAATAGTGTTGCTTCTTTGCAAGAAGAGAACAAGCAATTGAAGAAGCAGATTGAAAAGATGATGGCGGACCAAGCAGGTGGCTTGAAGGATGAATTGAAAGCTTCTATGGCGACTATTAATGGAGTCAATTTTATTAGTGCGAAGCTGCCATTGAATGATAGCAATGCGATAAAGACCTTGGCTTATCAATTGGAAAATGAAATTGGCGATGCCTTAATTGTCTTTGGCGCAGAAGTCAATGATAAGCCTCAATTGATGGTCACCGTTAGTAAAAACCTTACCGAATCAAAAGACCTTCATGCGGGTAATATGATCCGTGAGTTGGCTAAAGAGATTAAAGGAGGTGGTGGTGGACAAGCGTTCTTTGCGACTGCGGGTGGTAAGGATGCTAGTGGCTTGGATAAGGCTTTGGCTCGGGCTAAGGAGTTGGTGGGGTAGTACGGAATTCATTCCGTATGCCAGTAACACAGGATTCATTCTGTACTTTGTTATTTTACGGAATAAATTCCGTAAACCTAGATTACGGAATAAATTCCGTGTTACTCTAGGAATTATTAAAAAGCCTGTAATTACACGTAATTACGGGCTTTTTAATACAATTTACCGTGCAAAATTAAAATTCAATTTTAATTTTGCACGGTAAAAATGTATGTTTATACTGTGATGAATTATACCTATTTAGCAAAAAAAACTCCGCATCTTTGCACCTCTGCGTTCAATTCTCTACTCAGGTCGCCCCACATTAGGATCAATACTCTGCGCCTTCCGCTGATACTCAATCCGCTTGTCCATATCTCCAGAATTCCCATACGCATTACTGAGGTTCAGCCAAGCATCCGCATTATTAGGTTGAACTTGAGTACATTTCGTAAAGAACTCAATCGCCTTCGCATCTTGCCGACTAATACCATAAGCAACCCCTAATAAACGATTCGTTTCAAAATCTTCGGGAATGGCTTGTAAGGCTTGATTTAGGTATTGAATTGCTTTTGGCAAATCGCCTACTTTCTCTCCATAATACTGTCCTAATTCTCTATTGGTAAAAGCTAAGTTTCTAAAAGCTTCATCATAACTTGGATCGAGGCGTAATGCCACATTATAACTTTGTACGGCTTCTTGAAATTGATCTAAATGAAAATGAGCGTTGCCTTTTAATAAGTAGGCATTTTTATAAGTAGGATGAATTTTAATCGCTTCTTTTAGATGCCCTACAGCTTCTATTAGCATCCCTTTTCGGATGGAATCATCGGTTTCTTCTAAAGCTTTGGCAGTTAAATCTCCACCAACTGAATTCCGCAATTTTGCGCTGTTTTGGGAGACATTTATATCTGTAGTGAATAAGGTGAAATTATCTTTCCAAACAAAATTTCTGGTGATCGTTTTAATACTGAACAGAATCGTGAGGAGACCTATTGCTCCTAATAATATAGAAGGACTGACTTTCTTTGACTGATATAATTTTGTAAATAATAAACCTATAACCAAACTAAAACCGACGGAAGGCATAAAGATAAATCGCTCTGCCATATTTGTGCCGATAGGAAATACAACATTGGATACTATAGTTAAAGTGATTAGATAAAAAAGAATGGCATAGCTTAATGTGCTCTTTTTAAATAAACCAATCAATGCATAAATGCCCAAACCGACATGCAATAATACACTCAAGAGGACTTTCCAATTCCCCCAAGTCATGATGTCTACATGTCGTGGATAATAATCATGCGTTAAAGGATGTGGAAAGACGAGTAGTTGTAAATATTTTCCTAAAGTATAAGTGATGGTTGCCATTTGTTCACTAAAGCTAAAGGCCACCCATTTATTTCCTTCAATTTTTAAGAAGGGATTGTTCATTAATTCCATCGTCGGCGCAGCACCAAAGGTACCTCCTAATACCGAATGCCGTATCGCTAAAAAAACAGCAGCCCCTATCATAAAAGGAATAGTCTGCATCACAACCTTGCCTATTTTAGCATCGGTGAATATAAAATAACTCAATGGAACAATCGCTAAAAAAGTAATTGCATTTTCCTTAGCCATTAATGCCAAAAAGAAAATAAAACCTGCTAATAAATTCCAAATAAACTGTTGTTGCCGAAATGCTTTTAAGGAAAATAACAAGGCTGCTAAACTACCCAATAAAGTAACAATTTCATCTCTACCTTTTATGTTAGCCACTACCTCTGTATGAACTGGATGGGCAATAAAAACTAAGGCGGATATAAAAGCGATTAAAGCAGGGTAGGGGACTTGTTCTTTGTATTGAAATAATCGAAGTAAAACAAGATATAAGACGATTCCCAATAGTCCATAAAATAAGATATTTCCTAAGTGACCCACGAATGGACTTTGTCCAAACAAACTTACCTCTGCTGCAAATAGCACCAAGGTCAATGGTCTATATCGACCCCCTGCTACTAAATTCGCTTTTCCTTCTGTTTTAAAAAAACCAAAAAAAGTATCGTTTTTTAAAATGCCTGGAATACCTTCTAATCCTTTAGTCGTAAACATGTTATCATAGATCACAATGGCATCATCTTGGGTATAGTCGTGGGTAAGGGTATTGGCATACAACAGAAAAGCAAAAGCAAATAAGAACCATTTATGGAAGCTTGTATTTGTTAACCAGCTTGGAAAGGAAGAGCTATTAGGGGAAGGGATGGTTGCTTTTACTTTTATTCGTTGTTTTTTATTTTTTGCCATCGGTTAGTTTTTAGTACTTAAGAATTTTGCAAGCAAAATAAAATAATGAACACAGAGACACAGAGCACACGGAGGCAAATGTAACTCTGTGTGCTCTGTGTCTCTGTGTTCATTAATATTTATTAAGCTTTCGCCAGAAAGACTTATCAAAGAGTTTCATTTAACTCTTTTCCTCTACCTCCATAATCTCCACAAATTTCTTCATAGAGATATTAGCCCCACAAATAATAATCACTACTGTTTTACCCTTATAGTGCTCAATTTGTTTTAAAAAACTGGCAACAGCTACCGCAGCAGCCCCTTCAATTATTTTATGATGTTGTTCTGCAATTAATTTAATGCCCGCTGCAATTTCTGCTTCAGAGATTAAACAATAGCTATCTATCAAATCTCGACAAATACCATAGGTAATAGAATCGACCTCCAAACCACCAGCAGAACCATCTGATAAAGTATCCAATCCATCTTCAATGACGACCACTTCTCCTTTTTGAACGCTCAAGTACATTTCAGGAGAATTTTCAGGCAAGCAGCCGATAACTTTTGTATGGGGGCTTGCTGTTTTTAAATAAGTGGATACGCCCGCCATCATGCCGCCGCCACCAACACATCCTAATACATAATCTATAGGCATCGCTGCTTGTTCGCATATCTCTAAAGCCATCGTTCCTTGTCCAGCAACAATAGCTGAATCATTATACGGCGACACCCATATTTTTCCTGTTTCCTCTGCTGTTTTTTTTGCGAAAAGCTCTGTCGTCAATGGATCAGTTCCATGAAATTTTAATTTCGCAGGATAACTCCTTAATGCTTTTACCTTTGCAGGGGAAGCACCTTCTGGTAAATAGATCGTTCCTTCTGCCCCAGCAATTTGTAAAGCCCTCGCAAATCCTTGGGCATGGTTTCCCGTAGAAGCGGTCATAAACCCTTTGGCTTGCTCGGATTTGGGCGTGGACAATATTTTATTTAACGCGCCTCTTGCTTTAAAAGAACCGGTATATTGCTCACTTTCTAATTTTAGAAATACTTTACCGCCAGAGAGGTTGCTTAGATAGTTAGAAGGGAAAAGTGGCGTTTGGAGTATAT
>CAYOBX010000254.1:0-8173 GCA_964402245.1 uncultured Saprospiraceae bacterium
ATATTACTGATATCAGTGGGGAGACCAGGTCTGTACAAACACGTATCAGGGCAAGTGATATTGGTCTTTCATTAAATGCATATGTTACTCAGCCAGTTAACAGAGATAGTTTTGAATCTGTAACTATTAGTACTACAAACCTTAATGGGAAATTTCAATCCGCTGAAGTGGATATGAGTATCATTTCTTTGGCCTCAGAAGAACGTCTATATAGAGCTCGCTTATGGACATTTCCAGATACCGTTTCGTTTTCTAAACCAGAGTTTGAAGCGGCATTTCCAGATTATAGATACGAAAAGAAAAAACAGGTCGCAGAATTACCGGAGAAAGAAGTTTTGTATCAACAAAAAATAGTGTCTACTGAGAAAGGAGAAGTTAGCGTCGAAGGACTAAAACTAGCTGCCGGTTTTTATAAAATAAAAGCAATAGCGACAGACAAGAATGGAAATGAAATAATCAAGGAAAACACCTTTGAGGTTTTTGACCCGAAGAGTGATACTCCTGGAGTACCAACGGAATTGGTATTACAAGAAGATAAAAAAGTATATCAACCAGGAGAAAAAGGGGAAGTCAAGATTGCATCTTCTCAAACCAGTGCTAAGATTTTATTTACAGTCCGACGTAGAGATAAATCAATAGAAGAAAAATGGTTAAGTTTAAATGACGCCTCTGTAGAAAACATCGGTATTAAGGAGGAAGATTTTGGTAATGTATCTGTACATGCTTTAAGTCTCATCAATGGAAGAGTGCATCAAAGATCATTGACGCTGAATGTTCCATGGCTAGAAAAGCAGTTGAAAATCAGTTACAGTTCTTTCAGAGATAAACTCCTTCCAGGTCAAGAAGAAGAGTGGACTATAAAGATTGAAGGTTCCAAGAAAGAAACCGTTGCTGCTGAGATTTTGGCAGGGATGTACGATGCTTCTTTGGACCAGTTTAGAAGTAATGCATGGGGAGCCAATTATTTCCCAACTTTGAACTTCTATAGTCAATTAAGTATCGATAAAGGCTTCTATCCAAGTAATGGGTATGACCTCAGTAGAGTTAGAAGAAATAATGAGAAAGAAACAGAAAAGCGGTACCGCCATTTTAATATGTTTGGATTTCACTATTATGGAAATAGAGGTGGTTTTTCAACAAGGTCTATAAATGAACTAGCAGAAACTTCAGCCGGAGTAGGAGACCAACGAAGGCAAAAATCATATGCTAATGCTAAGACGGAAGCGATGGATGAAGTGGTTATTCGAGGGGCTAGAGCGGACGCATCGGCTTATGCTATAGATGGTGTCCAAGTGGATGGAAACGTAGCTGCAGATTCTGCAGGATTTATTGATGATACTGACTCTGATGCTACATCAAATAATCAAGATAAGCCTACAGGTCCTGCAGTACGGAAAAATTTAAACGAAACGGTTTTCTTTTATCCCGACCTACATACAGATAAGGAGGGTAATGTCTTACTCAAGTTCAAAATGAATGAAGCCTTGACTAAGTGGAAGTTTATGATTTTTGCGCATACCAAAGACTTAGCCACAGCAGTGTCTACTAAGGAAGTAGTTACTCAAAAGGAGTTAATGATACAGCCAAATGCCCCTCGATTCTTTAGAGAAGGAGACAAGATTAGATATAGTGCTAAGGTGTCCAATCTTGCAGAAAAGAATATGAAGGGAGAGGCCAGACTAGAATTGTTTGATGCCTTGACTATGGAAGTCATTGATGCGGACTATGGAAATAATAATGCGGATAGAAAATTCGAAATAGCACCAGGGGAATCGCAAGCATTGTTTTGGGACTTGGACATTCCGATGGATAAATTAGGAACAGTGCTACACAGAGTGATTGCCAAGGCCGATAAATACTCAGATGGAGAAGAAGGTGCACTTCCCGTTTTAACTAATAGGAAGTTGGTGACGGAAACAATGCCATTACCAATACGAGCTGGTCAGAGTAAGCAATTTGTTTTTGAGTCTATGCAAAATAATACTTCAAAATCTTTAACCAATCATAAATTCACATTAGAATTTACAAGTAATCCGGCATGGTATGCCGTACAATCTTTGCCATACCTGATGCAATATCCATACGATTGCACAGAACAGATATTTAATAAACTGTATGCTAATTCTCTTGCTTCCCATGTAGCGAATAAGACACCAAAGATTAAGCAAATATTTGAATCATGGAAAGGCACCGATGCGATGAAGTCCAACATAAGTAAAAATCAAGAACTCAAATCTGCTTTATTAGAAGAGACTCCTTGGGTGCTAGATGCTCAAAGCGAAGAACAGCAAAGAAGAAATATTGGACTCTTATTCGACCTCAATAAAATGAGCAATGAAAAAGCGCAGTATCTAAAAATGCTGAAAGAAAGACAATTGAGTAATGGTGGATTTGCATGGTTCCCTGGAGGTAGAGATAACTGGTACATCACACAGTATCTAGTAGAAGGCATCGGTCATTTGCAGACACTCGGGGTGGACTTGAATGACCCAGAAATGAATCGAGTTCTTCAAAATGCAGTCCGTTATATTGATGATAGATTGATTGAGGATTATAATAGAAGAATAAAGTTTAATAAAGACCCTGACTTAACTGGAATGGTGATTCACTATTTATATGCCCGGTCTTTCTTTACGCAAATTCCATTTGCAAAGAAGGCAGAGCAGGTATTGAATCATTATCAAGGCAAAGCTAAAACGCAGTGGGTAAACCAGGGATTGTACTATCAAGGATTATTGGCCTTGGCAACGCATAGATTTGATATGAGTGAAGTGGCAAATGAAATTACAGCTTCGCTAAAGGAAAGAGCATTAAGTCATGAGGAACTAGGTAAGTACTGGAAATACCCAAGAGGATACTACTGGCATGAGATGCCCATCGAGACCCACTCAGTAATGATAGAAGTGTTTGAGAAGGTAGCGCAAGACGCGGAGATGGTAGATGAGCTTCGCCTATGGTTACTCAAAAATAAGCAGACCAACGCTTGGGAAACTACCAAAGCAACTGCTGCAGCTGTCTATGCACTACTGATGAGTGGAGATGATTGGTTGCAAGAAACAAAGCTGGTAGACATCATCTTCCCGAATAAGTTATTGAACGCGGACATGACAAAAAGCCAGGCTGCGGCACAGGCAGGAACTGGATACTTCAAACACACTTGGAATGAAGTAAATCCAAATTTATCTTCCGTAACTATCAACAATCCAAATAGTGTACCCGCATGGGGAGCAGCCTACTGGCAGTACTTTGAAGACCTAGATAAGATTACTTCTTTTGAAGAGACACCACTTAAACTTAACAAAAAAGTCTTCCTCGAAAAGCAAGGAGACCGAGGTGCAACTATGGATGAAGTCACCGATTCAAGTAGCTTGAATGTGGGAGATAAGCTTACCGTAAGAATTGAGCTCAGAGTGGATAGAGACATGGAATTCATTCACATGAAAGACATGCGTGCTTCTGGATTCGAACCGATTAGTGTATTTAGTCAGTACAAATGGCAAGGTGGGTTGGGCTACTACGAAAGCACGAAAGACGCCAGCACTAATTTCTTTTTTGATTCTCTACCAAAGGGAACTTACGTATTTGAGTATCCTTTGCGTGTAGTGCATGAAGGTGACTTTAGCAATGGAGTGACGACGATACAGAGTATGTATGCACCTGAATTTGCGAGTCATTCGGAGGGGATTCGAATTTCTGTAAAAAACTAAGCGTAATTGTATAAATTTCTTTTGATTTCTTTACGAAATAAATTTCAAATAAAGCTATGAAGAATTTTTTGATTATCATTTTTCTCCTTAGTCAGTACTCTTTAATCGCTCAAGTTAATGAAGATAAAAGTGTTTGTAAGCTCAATTGCGACAAGGAGATAAATACTGAAAATTCTAAGTTAATTACGAGTCAGATGGGAATGGTTGATTTGAAGAAAATTGTGGCAAAAGCGAAAAAAACTAAATTTCCGATACGATTCGTTTTCGTAGAGGATGGAACATTTGATTCAGCATCAGTAAGAAAGAAACAGATAAAAAATTTAATAAAAGGCTTAAATAAGGCCTTTAGAACAACAAAATTTAAATTTTCAATCCACAAAATTGAAGCCATACAATCATTTCTAAGTATAGAAGACCTTTCCACCAATGAAAATAACATTTACGTTGAATTTTCTAAACAGCATGATCTTGATAACTACATAAGTGTATTTATTCTTGACCATAGTAGAGACTTCTGCACTTACACAGGCTCAAGTATTAGTTGTGCTCGAACAGGTGGCTTCTCTTTTGTATTGTCAACGCTAACTAACAATGTAGTACTTAGTAAATTTGATCTCCAAGACCCCAAAATAGTCGCTCATGAATTTGGCCATTTTTTTGGTTTGTACCATACCTTTGAAGAGCAACTATTTGGAAAGGATAATTTTTCTGAAGAGGATTGCAAAACACTTGGAGATTGTCTTTGTGATACACCCCCTGATCCTGGAGTCGTTTATGAAACCTACGTAAATTATTCAACCTGCGAAATGATTGGTTTTACCGATGAAAATGAAAACGAATACAAACCATTGTTGTCGAATTATATGTCCTACTACAAACCATGCTATCTTACAAAATATAGCTTTACTCCTCAGCAAATAATTGTGATGAAACTAGCTGGGCAGCTTGATATGAGAAAAAAGTTTAGTAAGGAATAGGTTGGTCCATTTAACAAGAAACCATCCTAGTTTAAAATAAATATAATAGCAATAAAAAAGTAGATTTGGCATTGACCAAATTCCACTTTTTTATTTAATGCGAAGGTACCACCTACAACTTCCCTAAATAATCAATCGCAGCATCCACATTCAAGTGAAAATCATTAAAAACCACCTGACCACTAGGGTCTATAAAAATAAACCAAGGTGTACCACCCGTTCGATATTGGCCCATCGTAACGGACCTATTGCCAGAGGCATTTGTTCCAGCATCGTGACCAAAAGGAATGTCTAAACCATACTTCTCTTGTGTTTCTAAGAGCTTATCTTTTGTATTGGTGTGAGTTCCTTCAAATATAGAGTATGTATACACCAGAGCTTGACAGCCATTCGGTAGGGATTAGATTGATGGGATGGAGTTGAGAGGAAATAAAAAAAGGGCTGAATCTCAAATATGAAATTCAGCCCAGTATTTATTTAGAATATCTTCAAATTACAACTTAGGACAATCGACCTTATTTTTTCTAGTGACCTTGTCAAAAACTTTAAAGCGATAACCCAGTCGAAGGCTAAGAGAGTTTACAGGATCTACTTCTCCGTTTGCTCCTCGATCATTTTGCCAAATACCATGTCTGTAATAAAAAGACAAGTCAAAACGATTGAGTTGATATCCAATACCTACTTCAAGACCAAATTCCTTTTCTTGAGCCGGGATTGCAGTGTTAGGAATTAAATCTCTCCATTCAGGAGCACGTTGCCAAAGTATGCTAGGTGTAGAAATTAAAATAGATGAAATAGAAATATTAATTTGCTCAAAAATATTGTATTGAACGCCTAGGCTATAATGAAATCTACGATGAACAAATCTTCTTAGTGGAAATTCTACTATATGCTCAATTCGTTCATTGTCTCTAAAGAATTCAATGTTCTCAGGTGCGGTAGCTAGTCTTTCCCATCTTGTGGAAATATTAACAACAAAATTATTTGAGACTTTATGAATTAATCTGAGTCCAATAGAATAGGATTCTTCTATATCATTCTTAAGATCAGAGTAAACGAAATATTGCTTATTTTCAAGTGTAACGGAATTGTACGCAAGTCCTATTTCAGGTATAATATATGTTTGTGACAAACAATTTTGTTGGCCTGAAAAAAGAAATATGGAAACAGTTAAAATAATACCAAAATAAAATGATTTAGATTCTATCATTGATTTATATATTTATATGTTTTCAAGTATTCTCGAGTTTCATTCAATTCTAAAATAAAGAAGATTTGTTTCGGTAATGTAGACAAATTATTTCTAACCTTAGCTAAATCACCAGTTGTGATTAGTTTTCCTGATAAGTCGTACACTTCGAAAATATTTTGTGATACTATTGGGAATTTAGAAGATCTAGTTTCCACGTTTGTATCTACTAAATTTCCAAAATCAGCAAAAACTTCCTCGCAAGTAGGGTCATTATTGTCGCAATCTCTTAAAACTATGGTAACACATCCAGAGCGCTCTGACGCTCTTGCATCATTGCATATAGTGTACTTTCTAGGATAGAAATTATATTTTGGGAATTTTATGGTTATTTCTGCGTCTGTTGGTGATGTATTGTTAGTCTGATTATTTACTATCCATTCAGGTCTTATTCCTGACCATCGGTGCACAGCATTAGGATCTAGATCTTGAGAACTAACCTCTAAAGTGATTTCACCATTGTGCACATTTTCACAAACAGAAAGTGTAACGCCTTCTACTATAACATCTGTTGTAGGAGTGGTAAATCTGATATCAATTACATCACACGGGAAAAATGGTTCACTAAGACATAATTGTACAGCAAGATCCGCAATAAAGTCAGACTCGCTAGAGCATGGTCCAAATCTAGAAATTATATTAGAAATGTATAAATTTGCTAAATCTAAAACAGTTCCATCATTTGGAAAGGTACTTAAAACTTCAGTAGTGGTGTCAAAAAATTCTTCCAAAGTAAGAATACCATTATCTACAATTTGATAGGTTAAGTATCGAAATGGTGCTCCGTAAAAATGAGGATTTCCTGTGTTAAAAGTAGAAGGATTTACATCATATTGACATGGGTCGTCAAAGTCAAAATCCGTAAAGTCTCTTATTATACCTCCATCTAAGTTGCTAAGTGCAAAGTCGTTTTCATTCTCACATCCTTCTGTATTGACGAAAAGAGAAAATAGATCGGCAAAATATTCATGGATTACAGCATGATGTATACTTGTACTAGAAGTGAAAAATGGATTTAAAAAATGATGTCCATATTCATGGGCAATTACATCAGTTGAATAAAAAGGCAGATAGACCGCATCGTTATTGCCAATGTTTTGTGACCCAAACTGGAAAATCAATCCAACACTTGGGTCTGTAGTGCCACTGAATGCAATTGCCGGGGCAGAGGGTGTGCAGCCCACCAATACATTCGCAGGTGCTAAGGTAATTCCGACCTCTTCAAGACAGCTTACAACTTCAATGAAATTATTATTTAGAGTTTCTAAATTTTCATTATCTTCAAAATTACATATTAATTCAGTATTAGGACTTGATGATAGAGTCACAGTGCTTGTTATGTCTACAGATTTAGCACAGTCTTTATGATTGTATATTAATACACTACTATTTTCGAGTTCTTCAAATTCAGAAAAATATGTCTCTTTCTTTTTGACGCTTGAATACTCTACAAGGTGTTTACCATCTGAGTTTAGTGAAGAACCATTGTCACCAAAATTTTTCATACGAATAATAGATCCATTCTGAGAGTCTACCCAAGCTAATTTGATTTGCTCATCTTCATATTTTACTCTCCAAGCTTGTTTGAAAGAACAATCATCATTTGGGTTTTTAATAATAACCAAATTAGATTCTATGATATGACCTCCAATAAATTCAGGAAGATCACTTTCTGAAATAAGAGATTCTTCAAAATCATCAATTTCGCTATAAACAAAAGCGCTTATCAAGGTGTTGCATGGGTCACCCCCAATAAAGGCAAAACCACCTGGTTCTACCTCCATGTCCTGATAAAATTGCTGATACCTTGTAATTTCGGATCCATTAAGTGTAGTGTTTGATTGTACTCTAAATGTGTAATCACTATTTAAGCCCAGGTATTGAATGAAATCCTCTGCAGAATTAATAACATTATCTTCATTGTAGTTTAATCTATGAAGAGTTGAATTACCTTTGTAAGCAAAGTATTCTGAGTAGTCATTTTTATCAGAGAAAGAATTACGGCTTAGGCAATTTTCCTCTGTAACTTGGTTAAGTGTGCGTTGTCCGTAACTTGGATACGAAAACATTGGGAGAAGTATTAGAAGGAGAAAATTTTGGGAGAAAATTTTGGGAGAAAATTTTGGGAGAAAATTTTGGGAGAATCTTAAGTAATTGTAATCGGTTCATAAATTTTTGTTTTTATTTAGTGTTGTCCGATTAAAAAACTGAGACGAGCCATAAATAGCTCGCCCCAAATG
>CAYOBX010000255.1:0-8146 GCA_964402245.1 uncultured Saprospiraceae bacterium
CTACTCCACCAATAATTTCAAAGTACCCATATTACCAACTTCATCTCTAAAGTTCAAGAAATACATACCAGATAATAAGTCTCCTCGCTCAATTAAAAGAGATTCATTATTGACAGATGGGTAATTTCTGATAACTTGTCCAGTTACATTTAATAAGCTAATTTGGAAAGTTGCGCGTTCTGGATTAGTCCAAGAAACTAAAGTCTCTGATCCAAAAGGATTCGGTGCAATTCGCAGTTGATTTTCTTGTATCAAATCAACTGTAGAAGTAACCGCATCAAAACCAATATTATCCACAAAGAATGTTTCTCCAACACCTGGGTTTCCAAAGTCAGGGAAAAACACTACTTGATTATAAGTATTCGCTGCATTGAAAGCTGGATGTTGTGACAGATCAAATGCTAAGGTTTCCCAAGCATTCGCTACAGTAGAAACTGCCTGCACTTCTGCAAAAATAGATGGATTTCCATCTCCATCTGGAGCAGAATTTGTGTCTTCTACTTTCAATAAAAAAGGTATGCCAGCTCTTGGTGACCAAACTTGTACAAATATTATAGAGCTACCAGAAAAATCTATTGTACTCGCTGCAGGCATTGCTACCCCAGCCCATACCTGTGCGCCCTCTGGCTTTTCAATACTAATAACACTAGAACTAGTATTGGCTCCTGATGGATCAGGATTATCAATTCTTGCGACAGGAATAGCTCCAAAGTCTGCCGTTCCAAAACCAAAAAGTTGATAATCTATTCCATCAGATTCAAAATTTAAAGGTAGGTCTTGAACTTCCATTACAGAAGACGCACAAGTAGATAGTTCAGAAGTAGTAACATTAAAATCAATACAAGCACCATCTCCTTGTGCTTTCCCTTCTGATGCCCAAGGATCATCAGGGAATGCTGGACCTTGATTCAATACAAAGAAAATATTGTTTAAGTCTGCTAATTCAATTCCATAATAAGCAGCTGGGTCAATCGTAACTGAGAATCTATCATTACCATCATTAACAGCAGTAGTAGCGCCATCTCCATTCCATTCTACTACTGAGGACCAATCGTTCGCTCCGGAATGAAAGCCAAGCTCAGCTAAGCCAGCCAAACTACCTACTGCTTCAGCGCAATTGTCCGCTAAATTAAAAGCAATATTAATAGTCCCATCTTCTCCGACACAAGAACCTGCATTTATCAATACTTGAGAAGAAGCTGTTTCTGCTCCACCTCCTCCGATGTCCGCACAGTTTCTTAGCTCCGAGAATACCATAAGAATATCATCACAAGAGCCATCAATACCACCACCAACGCCAGCACCATCTTTTGCTTTTCCTTCTGAACCCCAAGGATCATCTGGATTTTCAGGTCCTTGATTAAATACCATTAGGATATTCTCTAATTCATCAATAGAACCTAAACCATAATAAGCTACTGGATCAATAGTAACGCTAAATACATCATTCCCGTCATTTACTGCCGTAGCTGCATTTTCATCATCAAATGCTACTACAGTAGACCAGTTATTTGCGCCTGAGTGAAATCCAATTTCACTCATTCCAGATAAATTTCCAACTGCTTCCAAGCAATTAAATTGGAGATCAAAACGAATTGTTATGGTTCCATCATCATTTAAACAAGAATTTTCAATTATCAGAGAAGTCTCTCCTATTGCTTCTGGGTCTGGCTCGTCCATACAAATATCACAAGAGTTGAAACAACTTTGCATTACAGAAGCATCTATATCTGCAACAATCAAGATTCTGTTTCCGTTATCCGCTGCACAGGCACCTTCTATATTACCTTCCCATCCGTCTGGGCCATTCTTGTATTTGAATTCAATGGTATCATTTGGCATCACGCCAATCGTACCCGACCAAATTCCATTACCTACATTTGTTAAGGCAACATCAGTCCAGTCACTAAAAGAACCAGCTACTAAGGCTCCCCCTTCTTCCACTCTTTCTTGGGACATATCCACCGTAAAAGTTACCCCTATTAAACCACAACCTACACAAGAAGAAAAACAAACCGTTGGTAAGGTTATATCTTCTTTGGCCACCTGCACTTCTCTATTTCCAGAAAACCCGACGGTACAAGCACCTGTAATTTCTTCCCAAACATCTGGACCGTTTTTGAACTTGTATTCATAGTTTTGTCCGCTGCTTAAAGTCATAGTAAGCGACCAAGTACCATCCCCGTTGTCCATCATAGGCATATCTCCAAAATCATTAAAAGAACCTGCCAAGAATACCCCTTCCGCAGCAACCTCTACATCCGACATATCTACAGTAAAGGTGACCATCTTTTCACAACCTGAACAAGAATTAAAACAAACCGTCCCTAATGTCAAATCTTCTGCTCCTACCATAGTCACTCTATTCCCAGTTCCATCAACAGAACAATCTCCTGAGAAGTCCCCTTCCCATCCATCAGGACCATTTTTAAATTTATATTCCACAGTAGAATTTTGATCTGCTCCAATGATAGCCGTATAAGTACCATCTCCATTATCAATCGTTGGACCATCGGTCCATCCATTAAATCCACCTGCTATAAACACACCCTCAGGAGCTATTTCTTCTCCACTCAAATCAACTGTAACCGTCAAGAGAACTTGATCGCAACGAATACAAGCATCAAAACATACGACTGGAAGCGTTGTTGCTTCTGATGGAGCGGTAAAAAATCTATTCCCTCCTGTTTCTACTACACAAGAACCTGCCGCTCCATTTTCCCAAAGTGCTGGACCATTTTTAAATTTATATTCTACGACTTCACCAGCAGGTACTGCCACGGTT
Source organism: uncultured Saprospiraceae bacterium (assembly GCA_964402245.1). Classification (GTDB taxonomy): domain Bacteria; phylum Bacteroidota; class Bacteroidia; order Chitinophagales; family Saprospiraceae; genus JAFMDF01. The sequence goes on from CAYOBX010000255.1 coordinate 2,786, forward strand.
GCCGTCCAAAAACCTGTTTCTGCATCTTGTGTCATTGCACCATCTGTCCATCCATTAAATGTACCTGCGAGTAACATGCCTTCTGGTTCGATCACTATTTGTGATGGATCCACAACGAAAGTAATATCTACTGTATTTGCAGGAGGATCAACGGGAGGATCTACAGGTGGATCTACTGGCTGCGTTGCATTCAAATCACAAGCATTAAAAGATGCTAAGGTCAAACTTTGACCTTCATTGGGAACTGTTAAAATCCTGTTTCCATTGTCATTGGTACAGTCGCCAACGATCCCATCTTCCCAAACATCTGGGCCATTTTTAAATTTATATTCTATTTCTGTTCCCATGTCTAAAGGAACGGTCACAAACCAGTTTCCGTCGCCATTATCTGTCATGGGCATATCTGACCATTCATTAAAAGAACCTGCTAAGAACATGCCTTCTGGTGCAACCTCTATATTTGCTGCACTAATAAAAAAAGTAATATTTACTGTCTCAAAAGCATCCGCCGAATTTTCATCCGCTATCCGCCAAGAATCAGTTGTAAAATTATCCCCGTATATTGCTGTTGCCTCAACTGATGTTGGCAGTAGACCTACGAGAAATAAAAAGAGTAATAAGTAAATTTTTTTCATTCCTTTTAGTTTTAATAAATTAAGTTGTGTTGGAATATTATAGTGTTAAATGCAGTTATTATTTTTGATAGCCTTATTATCCAGTGACTTCCTGTCACTGGATAGTTTTAAAGAGATTAAGGGTGAATTTATCCAGTGACGGGAAGTCATTGGATAAAGCTAATCCTAAAATGGGAATTGCTGGTGTTCTACGCCCTCGAAAAGAATTATAATCGTAGCACTTTTAAAACAGCCGTCATACCATCTCCTTGTTGCAAGTGGATAAAATAAAATCCTTTTTTTAGTTTTTCGTTTTGTATAGTATAAGAATTATTTTTCGTGAATTTTGTATCAATTAATTGTCCTAAGGTATCGTAAATTTTTATGAGAAATTCTGCGTTATTTGGATTGTCAAAAGTGATATTAAAGAATATCGAAGAAGGATTGGGGGATGCTTTTAAATTGAAAGAATTCGGAATTGTTTCTTCATAAATGCTGGTACTGAGAGCCGCAGCTTCCTCAACGACTAGCAGTTGATTGGCAGGAATATCGGTTAAGATAGTTTGCTTTCCTCCTATGAATTGAACAATTAAGCTATCTACTGTGGATGCTTCTCCTAAACCAAAATGGCTGATGCTACTATTTTGGGAAGCATGGCTACTACCTCCATTTATTTCTGTCAGCCAAGATTTTCCATTAACTACTATCCTAATTTGACTACCATAAGCATCATTATTATTTAAAGATGCTAATTGTACTTTCAGCCAATTATGCCCATTGTCTAGTTGGTTTTCATAATACAAAATATTCTTTCTATAGGTCGGATCACTTGTGCCACTAACTCGTACGATCACCACATCCACATCTCCATCATTATCAAAATCTCCAGTGGCTAAACCTCTCGCTGTTGATGCATCTCCCACACCACATTGTTCGGATTCTTCACTAAAAAAAACGCCTTCTTTTTCAGCAGAATATCCATGATTAATAAATAGGCGGTCTTTATTCTGAAGACTGGTTCGATTAAATGATAAAGCAGAGATAAAACCATTTGCGACAAACAGATCTAAATCCATATCATTATCTACATCTAAAAAAGTAGTACCCCAACCTACTGTTAAGTTAGAATCCGCAAAGGTGTCTTCAACACCTGCTACTTGAGATTTATCTTGAAAGACATTATTTCCTTGATTTTCTAATAGCGCATTGCGTCCTAGGTTCGTAATATAATAGTCTAAATCTTGATCTTGGTCATAATCCCCAACAGCAATACCCATCGCATAAATGCCTACCTTAGCAACTGTATCAGGATTGGATTTAAACTCTTGGCTTCCTGATTCTACTTGTTGATTGACCAATAAATTATTTGGTAATACCCATTGCCCATAATCATTCACGACCATCAAATCGACATCTCCATCTTGATCGACATCTGTAAAAGCACTAGCTAAAGCGCAGCCCTGATCTGCTGTAAAAGAAGCATCGCCTACTTCTCTAAAAGTACCATCTTGCTTATTTAGAAAAAGAAAGTTAGGCTGACAAGTATGGTTATAGCCTATAAGTATCTGTTCTTCTGAATCGACTATATAATTGAAATCTTCTACATAATTCCCTACATATATATCTAAGTACCCATCTAAGTTTACATCTGCAAATCCTGCTGTAGTACTCCAAGCTATATAAGGACTTAGGCCAGCACTTTCTGTAATATTTCTAAAAGTGCCACCCCCCATATTCTTCAATAAAATATTGGGCGTATTTTCTCTTGTTGTAATGAACACATCTCTAAGGCCGTCATTATCTATGTCGCCAGTCACCACCCCTGTTGTCCGATACGCTTCCGTAATTCCTAAACCTGCTGAACCACCTATTTCTTCAAAAGTACCATCCCCTACATTTTGATACAATACATCTCGATGGTTTCCTCCGTTGATCCATAAATCTTCCCATCCATCATTATTGTAGTCAAAAACGGCTACGCCACCACCCATTAAATTTCCATTATGAAAATAGTGATTGATCCCTACCTCTTGTGATTTTTCTTGAAAGATAGATTGACCTCTTAAAAAAATAGGTAGGCAAAATAAGTAGATGCTCGTCACCAGTAAGTAACAAGAATAGGGAAGGTTGGAATGATAATATGTAGGAAATTTACAAGTCAAAATTTAGTGTACCATTTTTTTTCTTATTGAAATATTTTTTGAAATTAAAACTATATAATTTTGCAGGGCGATGTGGCACATTGTTCTGAAATTCTTCTAAATCAATTAATAGATCTAGGCTCATTAATTTCCTGCGAAAATTTCTTCTATCCAGTTGAATATTTAATACGATCTCGTAAAAATTTTGGAGTTGTATTAAATTAAACTTCTTTGGCAACATAGAAAAACAAATAGGGTGCTCTCGTACTGTTCTTTGCAAACGTGTATAAGCATCTGTTAATATGTCTAAATGATCAAATGCCAATGATTCGATCTCAGATACAGATTGCCAAGTCAACCGTTTATTATCTCTATCCTTAATTTGATCTTCGTAATCAGATATTTTAATAATAGAGTAATAAGATATGGTAACCACCTGACCTAAAGGATGTCTATTGGGCTTGCTATATACCCCAACTTGCTCTAAATACAAATCAGTGAGCATCGTCCTATCTACTATGATTCTTCGTGCAACTTCTTCTGTCGTTTCGTCTAATTGCAATAAATCACCTAGTAGAGACTGCTGACCTATATAAGGTGGCATATCACAATCAATCAATAACACTTTTAACTCCGTAGCATCATATCCAAAAATGACGCAATCTACAGAGACTGCAATTTTCGTTTTTTTAGGTAAACAGCTTATATGCGTGTTTATATTTTCAATTGTTTCGATGATGGATTGTTTGCTAAAAAAATCGTTTGTGTCATCCTGACACAAATTAATGGACTCAAAGTAAACTAAAAATTATATTAAAACCAAATATTATATTTAATTTTTATTGATGTTGAAAATATTATAGGGAATAATTCAATTAAAAAATGTCCTTCTTGCATTGAAATGAGGCTGTCTAAAAAGGGCTATTTGAATTTTGCAGGCAAAATAATGGTATTGAACGCAGGGACGCAAAGGGGCAGAGAACAAATATAACACTGCATCTTTACGCCTCTAGGTTCAATTATGTGGGTGATAGTTTTGAGAAATATCTTTTTAGACAATCTGTCTTCAAAAATCCGTTTCGTTATCCTCTATTAATAAACAAAGCGCCGCAGCAATTAACATAGAACCACCGCCGATAAATAGAGCGTATACAGAAACATTATCAAAAAAGTTCTTTAATATAAAGCCTAAAATACCTGCTGCTACAATTTGAGGAATCACAATAAAAAAGTTAAATACCCCCATATAATACCCCATTTTATCAGCAGGAAGCGTACTTGATAACATTGCATAAGGCATAGATAAAATACTGGCCCAAGCAATACCTACCCCTACCATCGAAACTAGCAACATAGTTGGGTTGGTAATAAAATAGATAGAAAATAACCCAATGGCTCCACAAACTAAAGCCAATAAATGAGTGACTCTTCGACTGGTGTATTTAGCGACAACTGGTAGTAAAAAGGCTACGAGTGCAGCTACGCCACTATAAATAGCAAAACATATTCCGACCCAATCAGCCCCTTCATTATAGGCAGCAGAAGTCGCATCCTCTGTACCATAGATATGACTCGTCACGGCAGAAGTGGTATAAATCCACATGGCAAATAAAGCAAACCAAGAAAAAAATTGCACATAAGAAATTTGAAGCATCGTCTTAGGCATCTTAAAAATGCCCTTGAAAGATTCGATCAAGCCATCCCAAATTCCTTGCTCTGCATTTTCTGCTTTCATTTTTTCAATATCATCGGGCGGATATTCTTCGGTATTAAAAACAGTCCACATAACCGCCAAAAAATAAGCAACACCGCCTATGTAAAAAGACCATTTAACAGAATCTGGAATACTCCCCTCATTAGCAATATTGCTAACCCCAAACCAGTTGGTGAAAATATAGGGAAGCGCCGAGGCAACTACAGCTCCAATACCTATAAAAAAACTCTGCATAGCAAAACCACTAGTCCTTTGTTCATTCGGTAGCATATCTCCGACGAAGGCTCGGAAAGGCTCCATACTGACATTGATAGAGGCATCCATCACCCATAGCATAATCACCGCCATCCAAAGGGCAGAAGAATTGGGCATTAAAAATAAGGCAATGGTCGCCAAGATCGCTCCAATAGCAAAAAATGGACGCCTACGACCCCATTTAGGATGCCAGGTTCGGTCACTATAATATCCAATAATGGGTTGCACCAATAAGCCGGTTACTGGAGCTGCCAACCATAAAATCGGTAATTCATCTTTAGAGGCTCCTAGCGTCTCAAAGATTCGACTCACATTAGCGTTTTGAAGCGCAAATCCAAATTGGATGCCTAGAAAACCAAAACTCATATTCCAGATTTGCCAAAATGAAAGTTTTGGTTTTTTGGAACTGATAGATATTTTTGACATTGTTTTTTGTTTTGTTTGATAGAAAATTTTCGTTTGAGATTTAGTCTTTTTAGGGTTTGGCAACTGAGAGTCAGCAATTCCCATTTTGGGCTTAGCTTTATCCAGTGATTTCCTATCACTGGATAAATTTAGCATAAATCTCTCTAAAACTATCTAGACCTTTTAATTGTCGAATTAAAAGGGGAAGTCACTGGATAGTAGGGCTATCAAG
>CAYOBX010000256.1:0-8127 GCA_964402245.1 uncultured Saprospiraceae bacterium
TAATACTGCTATCCGCTTGATCAAAATGATCTTGGAAAACATCAGACATTGCCTCTCCAACTACTTCTGCACCAACTGCGATGTAATCAAAAACAACTGAACCATTAAAACCACCTGCACCAGGGTCTGTAAAAAATACCAATTGGGCAATTCGAGTACCATCTACGGTACAAGGAGCCGTATCGGAAGTACAGGGCGTGCCACCAAAACCACCATCTTGGTAAGTACCTGTAAAGTCGAATTCTAAAACATTGAAGTCTGTGGTCATGGTCTTAGTAATTCCTGCAATAGAAGTCACAAAACCATCTACATCTTGTACATCCATTCTTAATTGCGTACCGATATTACTTGCTTTGACTCTAACAAAGATTCTATTATTTTCGGTAATGTCTATTAAAACGGCCTCTCCTGTAGTTGGGTCTTGAAATTGATAGGCAAAGGCATCAAAAGGACCTGTGTTAGTAGCATTAGCGGTTAATTGAGAGTCCTCTTCGCTATAAGAATAACTTCCAGCACCGCCCCAGTTAGCGGTATTGCCATCATCAAATTCGTCCAGATAAATTTGAGAAAAACCTACACTCGTAAAGAGCATAATAGAAAGAAAAAAAAGTAACTGTTCCTTCATATGAAAGCTGATTTTGGGTTTAAAAAATAATGTTAAGAAATTTCTACAAATCGAATATTATCAACATTGACTTCCAATATTTCCTGAGAATTATCGGCATCAATGAGTTGTATTTTGACCGTTTTTACTTTAGTCGGATCTACAATAAAATCGTTTAAGTCTAGGAAGCGGTTTAAAGGAATAGACAATCGTTGCCATCCTTCTTCGTCTAGTTTTGTTTGAAAAACAAAGTCATTCGTAGAGCCATCATTTTCTAATAATACTAAGATGATATGGGTGTTGGTACGACCATTATTATTAACATCCATTTCTAGCAAAGTATTATTCGCACTTGATGTAATCCCAAAGGTTTGGAATTGATCTACATCCCATGTGTGATTTTCTGCACCGCCAATCCAGAGAATTCCCAATTCATCTCTTCCACTTAGTTTTAAATAATTGCCATCAATGGGTGCTGGTGTACTATTCTGAACCGCCGTGTTTCTGTCTTGGTCTATGCTCCCTCTAAATATCCAATTATTCGTTTCGGAACGTATGCCATTTCCATCAAAGTCATTGACTAAAATAGGATTAATAGAAAAGAAATCTATCGGCGAGCGAGTAAAGCCACCATTAGCAAACATACTAATTCGTCCTTTTTCTACGCCTTCTGGCACAATAACCGACAAGGAATCGGGGGCAAGCGTAAGCAATTCTGCCTCAATACTATCAAAAAACCAAACCGTCATTGGTTCAAAGAAATTCTTTCCTCTTACCGTAACGATTTCTCCAGGAGCGGCCGATTCTGGGGAGAAATTAAATACTTCTGGCGGGTCAAGGGTTACTCTGAAATTGGTGCTTACCGTCCCACCATCTGTTGTAAGTGTAACGACATGTTCTCCAAGTGGGACATTCGTTGGCACTCTTAATAATAATGCTTGGTCAGCATTATAGGCATTATTAAAATTAATGACTTGTTCGCTAAATCTGATTTCACTAATATTTGCCAAATTCACGCCTTCTATAGTTACTAAACTTTCAGCTGGACCGAAAGTTGGCGTAATATTTTCTATCGCTGGTTGCCCTGCTTCCTTGCCACAAGAAAGGATAGTCAATAAAGCTAAACCAAAAAATAATACATGAATTCTAGATAACATTTTTTATTTTATTTTTCTATTCAGCATGATAGAGTAAAACCCTCCCCGACCCTCCCTTCAAAGGGAGGGAGACGTCTTTAATTGAATATTTCGTTTTGGATACATCTATCAAACGAAATTTCCATCGAAGACGACTCCCCCTCTTCGTAAAGAGGAGGTTGGGGGGAGTTATAAACGAATGCTGAACAGTTACATTTTTTCTTTAATATCCAGGATTCTGTTCTAACTTAGGATTAATCTCTATCTCAGAACTTGGAATCGGAAATAGTAAATTATGATCATCTAAATTTTTACCATGCAAGGTCATAATCTCCACCGTTCTTCCAGAACGCAGTAAGTCAAACCAACGATGTCCTTCAAAAGCAAATTCTGCTCTTCGCTCTTGCATCATGTCCGCTTCATCAAAACTAGTAACTTCCTCTAAACCTGCTCTTGTTCGGACTTGATTAAAGGCAGCTAATGCAGTAGGATCAGAAGCTACACCACCTTGAATAACCATAATCGCTTCCGCATAGGTTAACAAGACATCCGAATACCGAATAACATGAGCATTCTGAGGGGTACTCATAAAACAAATGTTTGAGCCAGCCCCAACTACATATTTTTTGATGTTGGCACTTACTGCCGATGCACCTCTTGGATAAGTATAGCCGCCATCCCCTGGATTAATAGTTGGATAATGGGTATTAGGCAACATAATACTTGGCGCTCGACGCAAATCATCTGCCTTGATAGCATCTATAATAGTTGTAGTAGGATTATTCAAAATTGGAGCGGTTGGAATTTGAGATCCCCAACCATCTCTATCCTTAGTGATTCCTTCTCCAAAAGGCGCAAAGAAAGCTTGGAGGGCATTGCCTGTTCCAAAAGGACCACAACCTGTAAACTGTACTTGAAAAACAGACTCTTCATTATTATCACTTGTCGATAATTCGAAATTGGCACTATAATCCTCTAATAGTCGATACACTCCTAAATCTATTACTTCTTTGGCTCGGTCTCTTGCCGCCACAAATTCTCTAGTCGTTAAATACATCTTTGCTAGAAATGCCAAAGCCGCCCCTTTCGTTGCTCTGCCTGCATCTGACCCTGTTCTAGTAACGGGTAAATTCGTTCCAGCAAAAACTAAGTCTTCTTCAATTAAACGATAAACTTCAGTTGGACTAGAACGTGGAAAAAACAATTCTCTATCTAAAGTTGGGGCTTCTGTAACTAGCGGAACCCCTCCATAAATTCTCACTAAATCAAAATAAGCAATGGCTCTTAGAAATCGGGCTTCTGCTATAAATCTATCCTTTACCGCTTGTGGAATATCCATTAACGGTACTCGCTCTATCACTACATTAGCTAGGGTAACTTGTCGATAATGAATCGCCCAATAATTGGCTACTGGACGATTATCCGCAGCTACTGTAAAATTATCTATTGGTGTAAAATCAGGATCCGTACCTCCTGCTTGTGAATTATCAGATGGAATTTCGGTAATCATCCAGCCTTTGCCAATCCATTCTACATCCAGCATCGGCGAATAGGCCGCTAAAATTGCTTTTTCTGCATCCGATTCCGTTTGGTAAAAAAGATCAGTTGTTAATTGATCTAAAGGTTCTTTGTCTAATAATCCTCCACAAGCATAAAAACTGACGATGGTGGTAAGGATTAATAATTTGAGGAAATTATTTTTCATAATCGCTTTTATTTATAACATTCAAATTGTATTGAACGCAGAGATGCAGAGAACAAATATAACGCTGCACTTTTGCGTCTCTGCGTTCAATTATATTGTCGCTAGTTTTGAGAAGTATCTTTTAGACAAGCCCCCAAAACCCTTTCTTAGAAAGTGGCATTCAAACCAACCGTAAAAGACCGTGAAATTGGATAGCGACCATTCTCCACGCCATTGATTAAAGGATTTTGGTTAAAAGAACCGATCTCAGGATCATAGCCAGAGTAATCCGTCCAAGTATATACATTTTGCGCACTAATATAGGCTCGTATATTTTCAATTCCAGCCTGTCTCATCCAGTCTTTTGGAAAAGTATAGCCTAGAGAAATATTCTTTAATCGAATAAAAGACCCATCCTCAATAAATCGAGAAGAGATTCGACGATTAGAATTGGGGTCAGGGCCTGTTGCTCTTGGCACTTCATCATCTGGCATACCAGGTCGAGAGCGATCAATAACGACTCTTGATTGGTTGGCTAATCCAGCCATTCCTTCAATATCTCTGCGTACTAAGTTTAATATTTCGTTTCCAAATACCCCTTGAAAAAAGATACTAAAATCAATGCCTTTAAATTCTATATTATTGGTCATATTCAAGGTAAAGTCTGGATGGGGGCTACCTAAAAATGTTTGGTCTAAATCATTGATAACGCCATCGCTATTCAAGTCTCTGAATTTAATATCACCCGCTCTAGTACCATCCTGTTGGAAAGCACTCTCCGCAACTTCTGCTTGACTTTGAAAAATACCATCGGTAACATAGCCATAAAATTGACTAATAGGTTGACCTTCTTCTGTTCTTGTTACGGGTAGTCTTTGAATTACACCAATTAGATTGCCATTAGATCCTAAACTAAGTACTTCATTTCTATTGACAGAAAAATTAATACCTGTTCGCCAAGAAAATTTTCCTGTTGTATTTTGGGTATTTAAAGTAAGCTCTACCCCTCGGTTTACAATTTCTCCAATGTTAACAAATGGCGCATTCAAACTACCTGCTGTTAATGGAATCAAAGCAGGCAATAACATACCATTCGCTTCTTTCACATAATAGTCTACAATTAATTCTACTCGGTTTTTAAATAAGCCCAAGTCAATACCATAGTTAGTTTGGAAAGAAGATTCCCAACGCACATCTGGATTGGCAATATTATCGGGAGCAAAACCTGTTACCAACTGATCGCCTAAGGCAACATTAATCGACCTTAGGTTGGCACTATAAGAATATAATCCGATTTCTTGGTTGCCTACCGACCCTACACCAATTCTAATTTTTAGATTATCTATGGCATCAATTGATTTAATAAACGGTTCATTAGATAGCCTCCAAGCAAAGGCGGCAGAAGGAAAAACGCCATACCGATTATTGGGTCCAAACCGAGAAGAACCATCGACCCGAACCGTACCCGTTAAAAGAAAACGATCATCAAATCCATAATTAAATCGTCCAAAATAAGATACCAATGCCCAATGTCCTGCCCCTCCATTATTTTGTTGCTGCCCTGCATCTCCTAAAGACAATTGTTGCAAATCATTGGTGACTAAATTATCTCTAGAAGCAAATAACCATTCGAAAGTACCTTCTTGTGCTTCAAAACCAGCTAAGGCTGTTAGGTTATGTTTTTCCGCAATAGTTTTATTAAAAGTTAATAAATGTTTATTAATCCAGAATACACTATTACTCAAATTTCTACGAACTCCCGACCGACCAAAAAAGTTACCTCTTTCAAACTGAGGAAAGAAAGTATTATGGTTAGAATAGATAAGATCTGTTCCAAATTCTGTTCGATATTTTAACCAAGGAAATAAATCTATCTCTGCATAGATATTGGAAAGGATTCTGGTTTTCGTATTAATATCTTGAGTCTCTAAAGCTCTAGCAACAGGGTTATCAAAAGCCAGAGTAATTTCCTCTTGCGGTCCAGCAAAAGAGCCATCCGCATTTCTTACAGGCGCATTCGGTACAGCCAATAAAGCAGTAAAAACAACCCCACTACTATTATCATTAAAAGTGATATTCTCCTTTGTTCTACTTACCAAAAAACTGTTGCCAACTCGAATTCTGTCGTTAAAAGAATGATCAAGATTAATCTTGGCCGATAAACGAGAAAAGTCTGATCCCACGACAATTCCTTCTTTAAAATTATAGCCACCCGACAAAGCAAATTTTGTTTTTTCTGAACCGCCAGAAACGGTTAGTTGATAATTTTGGGTAGTTGCTTGACGGAAAACCGCATCTTGCCAATCAGTACCTTCTCCTAACAATTCGGGTCTTAGAAATTCTTCAATAGGTTCAAAACCAACATCGGCGTAATAAGCTGCATATTCTTGCAAGTTTAATACAGGAATTGTTCTTGCCAATTCTTGTACACCAAAGTAGGTCTCCAAATTAATACTAGATTTTCCTGTCGCTCCTCTTTTCGTTGAAATGAGTACAACTCCATTGGCTGCTCTCGCCCCATAAATAGCTGTAGCCGAAGCATCCTTTAAAATTTCGATAGACTCAATATCACTAGGATTAATGGTATTCAGTGCATTAGAATTCTGACCACCTCCATCTAATTCACCAAAATTCGACGAACTCCCTTGGTTATCATTAACTACCGGAATACCATCTATAACATATAAAGGTTCCGCAGAAAGCGTAGAGCCAATTCCTCTAATACGAATAGAAACACCTCCTCCGGGCGCACCAGAATTTTGGGTTACTTGTACCCCAGCCGCTCGTCCTTGTAAGGCTTGGTCTAAACCCGTAGCTGGTAAGGCTTTAATTTCTTCGGCACTTATAGAAGATAATGCGCCCGTTAGATCACTTCTTTTCTGCGTCCCATAACCAACTACCACTACCTCTTCTAATTGCTTGGCATCCGACGCTAAGTAAATAATTCCTAATGTAGCGTTTTGGGCTATTATTTCCTTTTCATTATAGCCGATATAGCTAAAAACGAGTGTGGAGCCTTTTTCTACTTCCAAAGAAAAATTTCCGTCAAAATCTGTGGCTGTTCCTATATTTTTCTCTTTGATTAAAATATTTACCCCAATCAAAGGTTCTTTATTATCTATATCATACACCGTTCCTGTAACCGTAATGATGGCTTTTTGTTTTTTGGGAGTAGTTCGTTTTTGGGCAAAATACTTAATCTCCTCCTTGACAGCAATGGCTCTTTCTACTTTAATAATATAAGTTGCCTCTCCTAATTTTTTAAAATTAAAAATTGATTGTCGTTGTAATTCTTTGAGTTCTGCTTCTACAGATTGGTATTGAATAGACCAGTCGTCAATTTCTTTACCAGCAATCTGTTCTACATCATAGATAATATTTACTTGGTAAACAGTAGCCACTTCGTCAATTGCTTCAGAGAGGGGAATGGTATTTTTTTGTATTTCCTTCTCTATTATACTAGTAGTATTCCCCAATACTGGAAAACAACTTAAACTAATCAAAAAACATAAGTAAAATATTAAGTGTTGAGGTGTTTTCATATGCTGAATTTTCAATTTCTTTTACTCGAATAAAAGGTTACTACTCAGCATCCGTTTTTCTAACTCCTCCCAGCCTCCTCTTCAAAGAGGAGGACGGGGGGAGTTAAAACCGAAATGCTGAATAGGTACAATAAAAGTATCTAAGTAACGACAAAACAAACAATTCCAAATCTATTTTATCAAATAAGTTTTATTAGTCAATTCCTCAATTTCCAAATCATATATTGCTGATAAAGCTTGTAGTAATAATTCTGGATCATTTTTAGGAATGGTTGCCGTAATTCTTCGTTTTAGTAGGGCTTGATCTGCTACCCTTACCCTCCAGTCAAATTCCTCTTGTAGCCTTTGTATCACTTTGGCAATGGTCATTTCTTTAAATACCATTCGTTGAAATCGCCAAGCACTAAAAGCATCCACGTCTGCAATACTTCTATCATAAAAATGAGTTCCTTCTAATCTGACCAATTCCCCAGGTTCCATTTTTATGATCGGATATTTAGGGATGGACAATGCTACGGATCCTTCTAAAAGTGCTACCTCAAAAGTGGTAGCTCTTTGCTTTACATTGAAAGAAGTACCTAATACTTGAATCGTGCCTTTATCTGTTCGAACCTTAAATGGCTCTTTTGATGATTTCTTTTTTACTTCAAAAAAAGCTTCTCCTTTTAAGTGAACTTTTCTAGCGGTATTCGCAGCCCAATAATCTTTATAAGTCAAGGTAGAATTAGCATTCAAAATTACTTTACTTCCATCGGGTAGTACATGAGTCTGTACCTCTCCATAATTAGTAGCTAGTTGCACAAGTGTAGTGCTAGGCACCAATAAATATTGCCAACACCCTATGGCTAATAAGCCCATCACAGCAATCGCAACTAAATTTCTACGGTTCTTATTAGGTAGATGTCGATTGGGAATCGCTACTAATTTTGCTTTTCCTGCATTTTGTCTTTTATCAACTGCTACTTTAAAATCTAGAAAAGCTGCATTGATTTCCTTTTCCGAAGGTTCCATAGCAAGTGATTTTACTAAAGCCTTGGCCTCTGTAAAAATTACCTGATGCTCAGGATGTTGCACCTGCCAATCCTCCCAATAACGAATAGACTCCGCTGTTGGGTTCAGGCAATAATTTTGAAAATGTTCAGAAGCTGCTAAGACTGCTAC
>CAYOBX010000257.1:0-8066 GCA_964402245.1 uncultured Saprospiraceae bacterium
ACCTTGACGATCCTAGGTAATATTTAGAAACGAGCCTATTAGCTATAGATATAACAATCGGATGACTAATAAATCTTAAATAAAAACACCTATAATGAATACTAAAGTTTGTAAATACTGTAAAGAATCAATTTTAGAAGATGCAACTAAATGTCCAAAGTGTCAGTCATTTCAAAGTAAATTTCGTAGCCCTGCCTTTATAAGTTTAATCAGCATTTTGTTTATTCCTTTTGCTTTTTTTCCATTATATTTAACATACAAATGGGATAATATTAAGTTTGTCGATTATGAAGATAAAATCACATTGGATGTGTTAAGAACAGATACTCTTAAGCGAGAAGATTGTAAAGATTGTGATTTATTAAATATACTTGTTGAATTAAATAATGATACAGAAGTAGAATGGCAACATGGACAATTTGAAGTTCAATTTAAAGCATCAGACGGGAAGGTATTAAATATAGAAAAACAAAGTGATTACCAACTAATACTTAATCCAAAGTCAAAATCAAAATCTTCAATTAAAGTTCCAATTTATCAAAAATACACAAATTCAGAAATCGAAATTAGATTAATTGATTTGAAGTATTGGCACTAATAAATCGAACAAATTAATAGAAAAATAGAAACGAATATAAATGAAAAATAATTATCTATTGTTTTTTATAATCTTTGGTATATTGAGTAGTTGCAATACGGCTACGGCACCAAAAAAGAAGGAATCGTCAGAAAAAGAAAAAGTAGAAAATAGAGGAACCAATAAAGAAAACTGGTGGGATAAATTACCCAGAGCAGTATGGCAAGAATTTGAGAAATTAGAAGCCCCAAGTAATTGGTTTGAGGTATACCAAATTACCCCTTCTATTATAGCCATTTACGAACCCGGTCAATTTGAAGAAGTAATTTCCTACTTGATTATCGGAGAACAAAAAGCATTGCTATGGGATACAGGTACGGGCATAGGGGATATTAAAAAAGTAGTGAATCATTTGACGGATAAGGAAATAATCGTGTTGAACTCACATACTCATTACGATCATGTAGGAGGTAATCATCAATTTGAAAACGTCTATAATTTTGATACCCCATTTGCTAGAAAGAATGCGCTTGGAAAAGGACCAGTTGAAGCTAAAGAGTTTATAAGTGGAGATTGGATTTGGAAACCTACGCCTTCCACATTTTCGAAAGAAACGTATGAAATAAAACCATTTCAAACCAGCCAGTTTGTTGCTAATAAAGAATATATTGATTTAGGAGGGATTCGCTTACAAGTATTGCATACCCCTGGACATACCCCAGATGCGATCTGCTTATTAGATGAAGCGAATCGCTTATTGTTTACGGGAGATACCTTCTATCCAGCTCCTTTGTATGCGCATTTTGGAGAATCTAATGTCGATACTTATTTAAGAACAGCTATTTATTTGGCTTCTCTTCAAAGTAAAGTAGATTATTTATTACCCTCCCATAATGAACCTTGGTTGTCTAGTTCCTATTTATTGAAGATGAGCTCGGCTTTTCAACAGATTAAAAAAGGAGAGGGGGAGTTTGTGGAAACAGATGGCACTAAAGAATATTTTTTTGATGGCTTTTCTGTGATTGTTAAGTAATTTATCTGTATTAGACTTTATTCAATCCGCGTTAGTCTCGCAGAGATTTCCGTGTTGAATTATGACTATTCTGCATTAAGCTTTTCTTATTCTCTAATCAAACTTAATGGCTACACCCAAAATATATAGAAAAGGATATAGAATCAGAAAAGCCTATGGTACAGCAATTAGAGTACTTTGCAGTTATTTTTGGCTATATTTAAAATCAAAAATATTTGGAAAAAAATACTACCAAAATAGAATTTTTGATACCCACGTCCGAAATGCAGAACGTATAAAGAAAACCATTCTAAAATTACAAGGGCTATTTATAAAAGTAGGGCAGCTATTGTCCATCCTCACTAATTTCTTACCTAAGGCCTTTCACGAACCACTAGAGGCGCTGCAAAATAGAATACCTGCCAGACCCTTCTCTGAAATTAAAAATCGAATTGTACAAGAATTGGGAGCTGCTCCAAAAGAACTATTTAAAACCTTCGAAGAGGCAGCTTTAGCCTCTGCCTCTATTGGACAAGTACACAGAGCCACTTTAAAAAGTGGAGAGTCTGTAGTCGTAAAAGTACAGCATCATAATATTGAAAGCGTTGCTAAGGTAGATCTCACGATCATACAAAGATTGGTTAAATTATCTGCCTATTTCTTTGATATAAAAGGAATGGAACATGCATATACGCAAGTCCGAAAAATGGTAGAGGAAGAATTGGACTTTCGCCAAGAAGCATCTGCCATGCAAACGATTGGGGATAATCTAGAAGCTGAACCAAAATTAAAAATACCTAAATTATTTACAGAATATTCCACAGAAAGGGTCTTAACCAGTGAATATATTGAAGGCGTAAAAATTAGTGATACTACTCAATTAGATCATTGGGGAATTGACAAAACGGATTTAGCGAATCGCTTAGTTCATGCCTATTGTAAAATGGTTTTCGAAGATGGGTTCTATCATGCGGACCCACATCCCGGTAATATATTAGTGCAAGAAGATGGAACGATCGTTTTTCTAGATTTTGGAGCAGTTGCGCATGTTGCGCCTGCAATGAGGACAGGCCTATTAGAATTGATAGATGCTACGGTCAAAAATGATGATGAAAGAATTATTATAGCCCTTCGCTCTATGGGATTTTTAGCAGAGGGAAAAGATGCTGAACGGGCGGCAGAAAAAATTATTGATGCCTTTCGTTATTTTATTCAAAACGAAGTAGAAATTGATGGATTAAATTTTAAAGATATTAAGGTGAATCCTTTTGAGACTAGCCTATTTAATTTGACTAAAGAACTGGGGTTCAGTGGTATTGCCAATACGGTACAAGTACCAAAAGAATATGTCTTACTCAATAGAATGGCAACCTTATTATTGGGTATTTGTAGTACCTTAGATTCTTCGATGAATCCTGTTAAAGTATTAAAACCATATCTCCAAAAATACATGTTGGGAGAGCAAGGAAATATAGTTCAATATGTAACAGATATGGTCAAAAGTAATGTGACGAATGCCATTGCCTTACCGAGTATCCTACATAAAACTATCAAACAAATTCAAAAGGGAGATTTAGAAATTAAGGTGGAGGGAGTAGAACAACGTAACAGAATTATCTATGTATTAGGACAGCAGCTAATTTTCACACTATTATTGATTGCCTCCGTTGCTTTTTCTTATATTTTTTATCAGCAAGGAATGGCTGAATTATTTGGCTATGGAAAAATTGCTGTAGGTTTATTTTTGTTTTTATTGCTTCGATCTATGTGGAAAAATCGAATTTAGGAGGTGTTGAACACAGAGACACAGAGCTCACAGAGGTAATTATTTTTAACTCTGTGCGCTCTGTGCCTCTGTGTTCAATATTCCATAGTACGTTAGCGATTACTAACTGGGCGAACTAGCTCCATGACCGCAGCCGCAGCTACAGATATTAAAGTCCTAAAAATCATGCCCCAAGAAGTAATGGATATGGTGAGTAGAAACCCTCGGCTGGCTTTTCAATTGGATGAGGTAATGGATATGCGGCGTAAGCGACTTGAGAAGCAATTTGAAGAAATGATGAATGAGAAATGAGAAATGATGAATACGCTACTCGAGTCATGTATTCATCATTCATCATTTCTCATTCATCATTAAAAACCCAGTTCTCTAAACATAAAATAAGCACTCTCCACTGCACCATTCATATATCCAGGGGAAGCAATCCCTGTTTCTGCGCCAGCAATATAAAATCGATTATTCAAATAAGCCTGTCTATAAAAGGAATGACCATTATTTTGATGGGGTAGGATAGGAGCGCCGTAGGGTTCAAAAGTAAATGGTTCTTTAGCCCATACTACTTCTTCATAAGAAGTGTAACTATCAACCTTATTACCATAGTATTTTCTTAATTGTATCAAGGCCAAACGCAATCGCTCCTCTTTTGTAGCAGGCGCATATGCCCCATTAAAAAATCCTTTTAAGGCAAATAAATTATCTTCATAATTGGAATGGTCATAAAACTCTGGTATTGGACCAACATTACTAAAAATAGTTCCACTAGAGTCAGCCGTTCTCCAAAAGGGTTCTTTGAATCGAAAACCAATTTTAATAGAATTGCCCATCCAAGTATGCGTGGTATTCAGAATCTCTATGCAAGCTTCTGGAAGGGATGGTTGAATATTGATGGTTTGAGCCAATAAAAATGGAGGCAAAGTACTGACCACATAATCAAAGGTATAGCTTCCTTTGTCAGTGATGATAGCCACTTCTTCTCCTTTTTGTGTAATAGACTGAACTACTTGACTGAGATGTATTTGTCCTTCTTTTAGATAATGGGCTAAAGTGTCTATTAAATTTGTGGTACCTCCTTGAATTCTATAACTAGGCTCAGAATTAGGAGGTAATTGTACTAACTGAGGTGGATTGATAGACATGGGCTCATAAAAAGCCGTACTTCCAAGCTGCTGCTCAAAAATACCTATCTCTAAATCTTTTAATAATTGGAGTAGCTGTTTATGTTGCTTACCCAACCAAGTGGCCCCCATTTCAATAGGTGCATCAGTGCTTGGGGCAACTGTATATATTCTTCCGCCAATCCTGTTTCTAGCTTCTAAAATAGTAGCTTCTACTCCCTGTTTTTCAAGTAAATAAGCCAGTGTTAATCCTGTCAATCCAGCCCCTATAATACCAATTGTTGGTCGATTCATTTTTTAGAAATTATCAGTTTATTGATCCGTTGTATTTGAGGTAATATGGTAAGAATTAGCCACAGTATAGCAATTGGAACTAACAACAATAAACGACCATCATTTTCGGGATCATTATACATGAAAAAGAAAATGATAGCGGCATAGATAAGAGTCCCTATGATGATGGCATTAGTTCTTTTTCTGAGTTTTTGTTTCCTCGCTTTCAATTCTGATAAAGTGTAGTTTTCTAAGTCTTTCATGTTATACTTGCGTTTCACTAAAATTAAAAGGAGATAAAAAAAATTGACTTTTATAAATTCGAGTAGATAGAATATAGATTCTAGTAATCGGCAAGCAGTAGCTTATGATATAGCCTAAAGAGAGATATTAAACATACTTGTTGCCGAGTCTCCAAAAAATCATATTTTAGGTATACAAATGTAGAAAGTATTAATCAAAGATGTTATCTCTTAGAAACTAAAGGAATCTATTCCTTTTCTCTCCCTAATTTGTTATATTTGATTTTCTAAACATACTAACTCACTACACATGACCTATACGTCCAACCCACAATTGGAGCTAGCCTTCGATTTTTTAGAAAATACGAATAGAAACATTTTCCTGACGGGTAAAGCTGGTACAGGGAAGACCACCTTTTTGCACCAACTCAAAGAAAAAAGCCTTAAACGAATGGCAGTAGTCGCTCCTACTGGCGTGGCGGCTATTAATGCAAAAGGAGTGACGATCCATTCTTTGTTTCAACTACCCTTTGGCCCTTTTCTACCAGGCTCTAAAAATGACCTAAACCGTAATCGGAAGTTTTCTCAAAAGAAAATTAATCTGCTCAAAAGTTTAGATCTTTTGGTAATTGATGAAATCAGTATGGTTCGCTCTGATCTATTAGATGGGATTGATAGTGTATTAAGAAGGTATAAAGATAGAGCTAAGCCTTTTGGAGGAGTACAATTATTAATGATTGGAGATTTACACCAATTGCCTCCTGTTGTAAAAGATACAGAATGGCATCTATTGAGGGATTATTATAAAACGCCTTACTTTTTTGGGAGTCTATCTCTGCAAGAGTCCTATCCGATTACGATTGAGTTAAAGCATATTTATAGACAATCGGATGAAGATTTTATTCGCCTTTTGAATAAGGTACGGGATAATCAAATGGATGAAGAGGTATTAAGCTTATTGAATAGTAGATATGTAGCAGATTTTCAACCTACTAATAAAGAAGCTTATATTATCCTCACCTCTCATAATAAAACGGCTAATTCGATAAATAAGGAAAAATTAGAGCTCTTAAAAGATAAGCTGCATACTTTTAAAGCAATAGTAGAAGGTAATTTTCCAGAGCATTCTTATCCTACGTCAGAGATATTGTCTTTTAAAGTAGGGGCGCAAGTTTTGTTTGTGAAAAATGATATTTCTCAAGAGAAGCGATATTATAATGGAAAGATTGGACAAATTATTAAAATAGGGAAGGATACAATTACCGTAAAATGTCCAGATGATCCCGAAACTATTCTGGTCTCTAAAGTAGATTGGACGAATAGAAAATATAGCCTCAATGCTTCGACTAAGGAAGTAACAGAGGAAGAGGTGGGTACTTTCACCCAATTTCCTTTAAAACTAGCATGGGCGATCACGATTCACAAGAGCCAAGGATTGACGTTTGAACGAGCCGTCATAGATGCTCAATCTGCTTTTGCGCATGGACAAGTATATGTAGCTTTAAGTCGTTGTAAAACGTTTGAGGGTATTGTATTGAGATCTAAATTAGAGTCTAGAAGTGTTAAGACAGACTCCGTGGTAAAAAATTACACAGAGGAATCTGAAAAAAATGCACCAACAGAAAAAGACTTATACCAATCTAAAAAAGACTACCAGCAATCTTTAATCCGAGAATTATTTGATTTTAAAAAATTACAATATGGTTTTCAAGGTTTAATGCGGGTGTATATGGAACATGAAAATACCTTAACTACTGCGGCATTATCTCAAGTAAATAATTTGGCAGAAGCAGCAGAAAAAACCGTGATTGCTGTTGGGGATAAGTTCCAGCGTCAATTAAGTACTTATTTTCAAAATGAAGCCTTACCTGAAGAAAACGAAGAATTATTAGAAAGACTGAAAAAAGCAAGTGTTTATTTTTATAATCAAATAGATACTTCCCTCTTACCAGATTTTAAAAAAATACCCATACTGACCGATAACCAAGCGGTAAAGAAAAAGGCTACTCAAAATTTAAAGCGGGTACAAAAAGAATTGCTAATTAAAAAAGCTTGTTATAAGCTTACCACAACTTCCTTTACTGTTTCAGGATACGTAACTACTAGAGCGAATGCGGATATAGATACCGAAAAGAGCAAAACGACTTCTAAAAGTAGAGCTTATCGAGCCCCATCCGACACACCACATCCTGATTTATATGAAAAATTAACGAAGTGGCGAAGGGCGATCTCTGTTCAGAAAGAAATTAATGCTTTTCAAATATTATCTACTAAATCGATCATAGAACTGTGTCATGTATTGCCTACCAATTCCGCTACACTAAAAAGCATCAAGGGCGTTGGAGATCAAAAGGTAAAAGAGTACGGCATTGCCATTCTTGACATAGTAGAAGAATATATTGAAGCAAAAGGAATTACTGGGAATCAGCCCGCACCCCCCCCTCCACCATTAGTAAAACCCCAAAAAGGAAGCACTAAAGAGATTAGTTTCGACATGTTTAATGCTGGCAAGGATATATTAGAAATAGCCACCGCCAGAGCTTTAACGGAAGGAACGATTATCGGTCATCTTGGGCATTATGTTGCTATGGGAGAATTGGATATCTTTAAGATCATGGATGCTGCTAAGGTAACAGAACTAGAAACCTTCTTTGCTGCCAATCCTAATTTAACTTTCTCGGAATCTAAAGCTAAATTAGCTGATAAATTCAGTTATCAGGATATGAAATTGGTAACTAGCTATATTCGACGAAAAGAGGAGAACAAGGTTTAGTTATTAATTATCAATCGTTAATGTGAGAAATCGTAAGTTCTCTATAAAGATTGACTACACAAAGTTTAAACGGAGTAGACACAGAGTCTAAACAGAGTGCTTGAAGTGCTCTAGCTCTGTTTAAACTCTGTGCCTTCTTTGTCTAAACTCTGTGTAGTAAATAAATCACGTTTTGACCATTTATGAGGAGCTTTAAGTTCTCAATGAGAAATAACTCTTCATTCACCCTATCTACACAGTAAGTTCTCAAAACACCAATCACTGTCAGAATTAGGATTCGTAGGATTTCAG
>CAYOBX010000258.1:0-8051 GCA_964402245.1 uncultured Saprospiraceae bacterium
AGACTGAAAAATAATTAGAACCAGATTGCCCAACTTATTATTTCGTCGTTACTTAAACAAATATACACAACAATTAGTTGACTTCTTAGCAAAGAAGTGGTTTATAGCGATGCTTTGCTCCACTTCACTTCGTTCCTCCTTTCGTCCTATCTCGAAACAACTGTTCATACTCCTCACTTTCCGTGCCCATCCATTTGTCCCAGAAAGTAAAATACAAACCGTAATTTTTAATGAACTTTGCATGATGCATACTATGATGGGTTGCTCCAATGATCCATTTTCCAAACCAATGTTTTTCTGTATCTTTTGGATATATTTCAATGTCTAAATGATTGATGGTAGCAGAAACCGTCATCAGAACTAACATCATCATTATTACTGTATAGTGCATTGGCAAAAAGATAACGATTAACGGTACTACAATAGCCTGCAAAAGAGATTCCATTGGGTGAAAGGAAAAAGAAGTCCATGGAGAAGTGATGATGCTATCATGATGGGTCTTGTGTATCCATCTATATATTTTGGGTCGATGCATCCAGCGATGCAACCAATAATAATAAGTCTCATGAATAAATAAACCTATCCCTAAGCTAATCGGTAAATACAATAGTCCATATGCCTCAGGGTCAGTATATATCGTTGTATATCCTGCTTGCCACAACCAAACTAATAGGACACCTGATAAAGCAAAAATAAAGGAAGTAATAGCGGACCATTTAATCTCTGAGAATGCTTGTCCTTCGGGTCTTAATCCTTCGCTTATCTTTCTATGCCAAAAAGTATCTTTAAAGTAAAAATAAAAGATAAGATAAAATGCTCCTGACATCAAAACATATCTACAAAACACAATGATAGTTAGTGTACAAAAGGCTATTAGGATGGCAATTGGGTCAGCAAAATTGATTAAGGTCATTATTTCTTCTTTAGGTCAATTCTATTATTTCTGCGTGTTTTTTATATATATAAATTGATTATATTTAATATTTTACTTACATTTGTATAGATACAAATTATCCTTCATCCAAAAAAAAGCATAATCGTTATGCGAAAAACGATTGATGAAATTAAATTTGAACTATTCACTACTCCTAAACGAGCCTCCTTTCGGCTAATCAGCAAGGAAGAGCAGCAGTATTATTGGGGTACTCAACGCCCTTTTATATCTTTCACACCAGAAGAAATGGAACCTGTTCCTAAATCCAAAATACTGCTCAGAAAAAAGAAGCTACCAAAAGTAAGTCCGTTTTTAATTCCTACTTCCTTTCCAAATAATTAATTTACTTTTGCGTTATATATGGTAATGCGTAATAAATATACGACAATATATAAACGTATTTAGGGCTGCTCTATTGACCATATGATTTGAGATCAAGCTATTATTATTAGACTTCATCTCCTGCTATCAAATGTTCAAAATTGCTCCGTAAGTTCTCATTGAGAATTTATATTGCCCTCTCTTAAGAGTCTGATAAACAGTCTCTTATACTGCAACTGCATTTATACAAACTATTAAAAAATGACTCGAAAGGATATTAAGCGAGAGGTTCATGCCGTGCTTATAGAGATGGATGTTTCTCCAAAGTCTATTACAGATACCGCTTCTTTTCAAAAAGATTTAGGATTAGATTCACTTGATTTTGCAGAAATGGTATTACAATGTGAAATTCGTATACAATTAGATATTCCAATAACAGAAATAGAAGATCTTGCAACTGTTAAAGAAATAATTGATTATTTATATGTCATGCATAAAGAAAAAGTAACTACTCATTAGCTTTTTACTAAAAATTTTAAGTCTCAAACTCAAACTTCTCAAAACATTGACTTTTAAATGTATAGAAAATTCCAAATTCCTTTTTTGATATAAATAGATATAAATAATTGAGTACACTTGATTTTACAAATACTATTCTGCTCAAATTAACGCACCCAAGATCTCTTTAATCTACCTAATCGATCAAACCACCTAGAATTAGATTTATTAATAAAAAAATAAGGTTGGCGTAATGCCCCAAATTGCCTACGTACCCGCTCTATAGAAGGGATCATACTACCTTGAAAATCAAAGATTGGTAACCCTAACACCTCATTTGTGTATTGTATCGCGCGCCAAGCCAATAGTATTCCAGCCCCGCTTTTTCGCAAATTGGTATCATCTCCTGCTAATAAATAGTACGCTCGATTTTTGTCCCAAATTAAATACGCTACAGCATGTATTTGCTCGGATTTATCTATAGCAAAAAACAGCGTTCTTGCCTCCTGTTCCACTAGTGCTTTATCTAATCTTTTTAAAAAATCTAAATCATAAGGAATAGCCACCTGTTGGCGATCAAAACTCATTTTATTAACTTGATAAAGGGCCTCTAGCGGTCGATCATGTACTATGGTGATTAGCTCTTTAGCTTTTTTAATTTTGTTGTTTTTATAGTCTGCACTAAAATTCTCAAAGACCCGCTCCATATCAGATAAATCTAATATATAAGAATATCTAGTCGTCTGTTGATATCCTTTCCAATAAAAAGGTAGCCAGTTATCAATGGAATAATCCAATAATTGTTCATAAGCAGCCACACTTGGTAGCTGTTCAATTAAAGCCGTACTTATTTTTAGGAAATGCGAATCCGTTCTATAATCTGGTAATAGGTAAGGCCCCATCATCTTTGTCAATGGAGGCATGGTAATATATTTAAAAGGCCCTTTCTGTTTAAAGTAATAGGGCAAAACGCCTACTATTTTTCCTGATTTCTCTACCATTGCCACCTCCCAGTCTCCATCTTGACAGACCGCATCTAGATACCAATCTTGAAAAAAGATAGGAAGATTTTTATTTTCTTGACAAAATTGATGATAGGTTTCTTTCAAAAATATTTTTTATTTATACTTGGTTTTAGAGCTGACTACTCGTCTATAATTGAACGTAGAGACGCAGAGATGCAGAGATTTATTGCTGCTCTATATCCTTGAAAATCAACCACTTTGTAATAGTCTGATTTTTAAGCATTTACAATATTAGACGGATAGCCTTAGAGCTTGCTCATTGAATTTATTTTTTGAAAAAACAAATTCAATGAGCAAGCTCTAAAAAACTATTCTTAATCTACTGCTTGCCTACTGTTAAAATTCTTATTCTAAACGTGCGCTGCTTTACAAATCCCTACTCCTTTTAGTTTGCAAAATCCCTTTAAAGGATCACAAATACTAGAAATACTGTAACGAATTATGGAATAAAAGAAACAAAAAGTCGATTATTCCTAATAATAGACAGGAAGTTCCTTTCACTGAAAAATCCTGTTCAAAGCGAGAATGAATTTACAAAAATATTTAGATCAACTATATATTGATATTACCTCTGCTATCAAAAATGGCACATCTATAGGTATAGAAGGAAATATCAATACCCTAAAAGAAGGATCTAAATGGGAGGAAGAACCGTCTTCACGCACCATGACGATAGAAAAATGGTGTGGTATTAAAAAAGAACAGTTACCTCCTGAAGCATCTCTTGATACATCCCAACTTGCCAAATTATTAGATCAATTAAAAACACTCCTAGAAACCTATCATATTTCTTTAGTATTTCAATTACTAGTTCCTAAAAATATACAGTATCGAATTATTAGAGCAAGATTTGATCAAAAAATTGTTTTCCAAAACGAGGTCAATAAATTCTATTTTTCTTTTTGTGATGAATCTAAAAATCGTACAGATTGCTTACTAGAAGAAAAGTATTGTCACTGTAATTTTTACGATAATTTCTTTAAGCGTTTTTCTAGTCAAGAAGAAGATGACAAACCCTTAGATATAATTATAGATGCCGACAAAGCTTATTTATTGAAGAGAAGATTTGGGGAAGATTGGTACCAATATCTTCGGATTGATGAGGAAGATCTGAATAGTGAGGCATAGAGGGATTTCTATCGAAATTTAATAATGAACACGGAGACACAGAGCGCACAGAGTTCTTATTTAATTTAAACTCTGTGTGCTCCGTGCCTCCGTGTTCATTATTTCACGGGCTTTCGCCAGAAAAACTTACTCAACAACTTCTATCCCAGTAAACGCTCCAGTCCAATCCCTCTAGACCCTTTCAATAAAAACATAGTATCTTCAAAACCTTGTTCTTCAAACCATTTTTTCAGGGCAGCAGTATCTGAAAAATTTAATATAGGCGTAGGTACAACTTTTTGAAATTCTGCACCAACGGTCACTACATTTATACCTAAATGCTTGGCTTTAAACAAGATGTCTCTATGTGCCTCCATACTGTATACGCCCAACTCCAACATATCTCCCAAAATCGCTAGTTTATTGGTTGCCTGATAGGTATGGAAACTCTCTAACGCTGTATCCATACTACTAGGATTGGCATTATAGGCATCCATCAAAAAAGTATTGGTTCCTATTTTTTTAATTTGTGATCGGTTATTATTAGGCGTATAGACCTCTATTGCTGCTTTGATATTTTGAGTGGGTACTTTAAAATATTTACCAATGGCAATAGCCGTCATGATATTATTAAAATTATATTGTCCAATCAATTGACTTTGAGCACTTATCACCTCTCCTTTTTCACTTAAAAAGCCAACATTTAAGAGAGGGGTCTGCTCTAGTAGTTGTGTCTCAAACCCAGGATTCGATAGATCTAATTGGACACTACGTTGATAGAATATTTTAGGAATAGACCAGCCAGCCATTTCTAGCAAATAGTCTTCATCCGCATTCACAAAAGCAATTCCTCTATTTGATTCTAAAAACCTATACAATTCTCCTTTTGCTAATTGAACGCCTTCAAAACTACCAAAACCTTCTAAATGAGCCTGTCCTACATTCGTAATAATTCCATGAGTAGGCTGTGCTATGTTACATAGAAATTCAATCTCTCCGATATGATTCGCCCCCATCTCTATGATGGCCACTTCTATATCAGCAGGCATTGATAATAAGGTAAGCGGTACCCCAATGTGGTTATTAAAATTTCCTTTTGTAGAATGGGTTGGATATTGGGTACTCATTACGGCATTCATGAGTTCCTTGGTAGTGGTTTTTCCATTGCTACCAGTGATCGCTAATATGGGAATGTCGAACTGTTGCCGATGATGGGTCGCTAGCTCTTGTAAAGTGACTAAAACATTTTCTACAACGATATATTGCGGCCCCTCCTGATAGCTTGCATCATCAATAACCGCATAAGCAGCACCTTCAGCAATGGCTTTTTGAGCATACTGATTACCGTCGAAATTATCCCCTTTTAAGGCGAAGAAAAGACAGTCTGTAGTAATCTTTCGACTATCTGTTGAAACAGCAGGATACTGCTGATAGATTTGATATAGTTCCTCAATTGACATGCGTACAAAGTTAACTTTTCTTTGTAAATATGTCTATGCAATCAATGAAAATTAAAATGTAAATGTAAATTAAAAACACGCTGACAATCAGAATTTTGCAATTTAAAAATGTCCATTACCACTTCTCCCAAAATTTCCAATTAAATTTCTTCTTCTCTTCCTTTTTATTCTTTTTAAAAATAGGTTCCTTAAATAAAGGTTCTTTAAATAGTGGCTTTTTCACAAATACATAGCGTAAGGAAATACCAGATTGAGTATAGACTGATTTCTCGCCTCCTATTATATTAACAGCCGGTTTAAAATCCCAGGAAAGGATGAGTTTAGCCAATTTAAATTCCACTCCTGCAATAGCTGATACACCGAATGGATTTTTGTAAGTAATTTCTGGATCAGAGGCAAAGCCATAGTGTAGTCCTGCGCCCGTATAAAAATTAAAGCGTTTAGTAATCAATGGATTATGCTTTGCTACTAGTGCCGTAATTAATACTTCTTCTCGTTTAGTGGAGGATTGAAAAATTCCCTCTACCGTTACCTTATCATCTATACGGTGTTTCGCAGTAATCCCCCAATCTGTACCAAATCGAATACCACCTATCGTATTATAACCTTGGGCCAATAAACAAGAAGTAGTAATCAATATAATAAAAAAGATGCCTATGTATTTCATGTTATTTTAAACGAAAAGTGGCAAAAAATTAGTCTTTATGTCTTATAAAAAATTAAAAATGAATCATTTTAGCCCTTTTTTTGTAAAAAGTATCAAGAGTTTATAAATACCTTCTTGCAAAACAGGACAAGCATTTATACGTCTGTGAAATTTATTTATTTTTGCGCCAGCTTTTTGCCTCGCTTGCTATAGCAAGCTCGGCAATTATTTTTTAGGGAGGTAGTGATCTTAAAAATGGTTTTATAAAACCATTTTTAAGATCACTACCTCCCATAGAATACAGAAACCACTTCAAGAAAAAAAATGCCAGATCAATTAGTTGTTCATAATAGTTTAACTAGACAGAAAGAAGTTTTCAAACCCATCAATGAAGGGGCTATAGGCATGTATGTATGCGGGCCAACTGTATACAGTGATGTACACTTAGGGAATTGTCGGACGTTCGTGAGTTTTGATACCATTTATAGATACCTCCTTCATCTAGGATATTCTGTAAGATATGTACGAAATATTACGGATGTAGGGCATTTAGAAGGCGACGCAGATACCAATGCAGAAGATAAAATCTCCAAAAAAGCTCGATTAGAACAATTGGAACCAATGGAGATTGTGCAAAAGTACATGAATGGTTTTCATGATATGATGAAGGTCTTCAATACGCTACCTCCAAATATAGAACCTCGTGCAACGGGCCATATTGTAGAGCAAATCGAAATGGTGCAACAAATATTGGATAATGGACTAGCCTATGAGAAAAATGGCTCTGTCTATTTCAATACCATCAAATTTGCGGAACAATCGGATGTCTATGGCCAATTATCTGGTAAGAAGCTAGAGGATTTGATGGTAGAGACTAGAGATTTAAAGAATCAAAGCGAGAAGAATCATCCATCAGATTTTGCCATATGGATTAAGGCGGCTCCAGAGCATATTATGCGCTGGAATTCCCCTTGGTCAGTAGGTTTCCCTGGTTGGCACTTAGAATGCTCTGCAATGAGTACCAAATACTTGGGGACTAATTTTGATATTCATGGTGGTGGTGGTGATTTAAAATTTCCTCACCATGAAAATGAGATTGCTCAGAATTATGGAGCATGTAACTGTTCTCCTGCTAACTATTGGTTGCATACCAACATGCTCTTAATGAATGGCAGAAAAATGTCTAAGAGTGATAATAATAGTATAACGCCCCAACAGTTATTCACAGGAGATAGTGAACATATTTCAAAAGGCTATAGCCCGATGATGTTGCGATTCTTTATGTTACAATCTCATTACCGTAGTACGCTAGATCTAACAGATGATGCCTTATTAGCCGCAGAAAAAGGCTATCGTCGTTTGATGGATGCCAATAAAGCACTCTCTGCAATGACCCACCCAGGCAAAGGTAATGCTGGAGCATTGGATAAAGAAATTCAAACATTGATAGCAGGAGTTGCTACAGAAATGAGTGATGATTTTAATTGCCCAAAGGCATTGGCTAAGATTTTTGAATTGGTTACTAAAGTGAATGGTCTAAAAGCAGGACACCTTTCTTTTGAAGAGGTAACAGCAGAAACTTTTGAGCAAATCAAAGCGACTTTCCAAACTTATATTTTTGACATCTTTGGCCTAAAAGATGATGCACAAGCAGCAGGAGGCGATAATGGTAAAATGGATGGCTTGATGCAATTGGTTATTGATATGCGTGCTACTGCTAGAACGAATAAAGATTGGGGTACTTCTGATAAAATTCGAGATACTTTGCAGGCTTTGAAGATTAAATTGAAAGATGGGAAGGATGGGACAGAATGGACGGTGGAGTAAGTACTACTCAATATACGACAACTTATTGAACGCAGAGGTGGAGAGATGCAGAGTAATACATGTACGTTTAATTATATTTCTTTAGAGGTAGCGATTTTGCTAGGTTTTTTTATAAAAAAACCTAGCAAAATCGCTACCTCTAAAAAAGAATACCAAAGCTTGCCGATTGCCAAAAGTTATCCGATGGTTGAAGTTTGTAACTTCAACCCAATATTTCAAAAGTTTGCAACTTT
>CAYOBX010000259.1:0-8029 GCA_964402245.1 uncultured Saprospiraceae bacterium
AACTTGTCCGTTTTTAGCCTAATTTTTAGCGAATACTTTTTTATAAGAAAACCCTCTTGTTGCCGAGTCTTAGGCTTATTATATTTTGCTGGTTATTGTACTTCATTTATAGCCTTCTTTACCAAACCGCATCTCATCATTTTATCACCAAAGTAAGGGTTCTGAATTTCCTCTTCTGTGGCTAACCAGTCTGCTCCCTCATAATCAAAAGCCATTGGGCAATGTTGTACATATAGGGCATTTCCTTCCGTACCGAACGCTTCAATGACATGGATCAATGCATCTGATAAGAAACCAAACTGTTTTCGTTGGGCTTCTACATTTGCTAAGACGACTATTTTATCGCTATGGGTTTTAAGTCCAGGATATTGTTCCATCCAGTATTCATGCGCTTCATCTTCTAATAAATCCATATCCATAGCAGTCACTTTTGTAACTACCTCTTTAGCTGCCGTAGCTGCACTGGTAGGGTCTGTTTCTACAAATGCATCTTTTAATAAGATATAAGCATTTGCTAGATCATTTAATTGCTGTTTAAATAAACTAGGGGTGTTGGCTCGAAAGTTAGGGATAGCATCGCTTTTCTCTTTTTTAATCGACACCTGTTTATTCATCATGCTTGCTTGGTTATTGAGTTGGGCAGCCGCATCTATGGAGAAGCTTCCATAAGTGACTACTTCTTCACCTGCCTCTATACCACTCATTATTTGATAGCTATCGCCTAAACTAGTACCTAATTCTACTTCTCTAAATTGAAAAGATGGAATTTCGGTATCTATCATCTTTACATAGACCACAGACC
This sequence comes from uncultured Saprospiraceae bacterium, assembly GCA_964402245.1. Taxonomy (GTDB): domain Bacteria; phylum Bacteroidota; class Bacteroidia; order Chitinophagales; family Saprospiraceae; genus JAFMDF01. The sequence continues at coordinate 803 of CAYOBX010000259.1, forward strand.
TTTTACCCGTCCACAATACGGCAGACTTGGGCACACTTAAGGAAGCCTTGGTTTTAGTATTAACTTGTTTGATTTTGGGTTTCGCTATTCCTTCTACTAACATCTCAGGTTTTAATAAGCCCGATCTATTAGAAATTTCTGTTCGTACAGCAGCAACTCTAGTAGAAGGATTTAATAAAGGATCAATAAAAGTAATCCGAGTTTTGAATATTTTATTTGGAATAGAAGCAGTGGTGAATTCTATAGGATCTCCTACCTTAATATTCGGCAAATCACCTTCGTAAGCGTCAAATAAAACCCATACCTTCCCTAAATTCATTAAATCAAAAAGTGGTGCACCTTCCTTTAAATAATCGCCAACGGATACTCGCCTATTGGTGACAATTCCAGAGGCATCTGCATAAATAGAAAAAGTTTCTTGTATCGTTCCTTGTTGCTCAATCGCATCAATAGTGGCTTGTCCTATTTTCCAAAAGCGTAACTTATTACGTGCAGCATCGGCTAATCTAGGACTTAGTTCTTTTAATTTTATAGCCTCTAATAATTCCCGCTGAGCAGTAATTAAATCAGGGGAATAAATGTCTGCTATCTTTTGTCCCTTACGTACTTGTTCCCCCGTAAAGGTGACATATAATTTTTCGATTCGACCAGGGATATGTACTACTTGACTGGATGCCAAACGTTCATCTGCTTGCACTTTCCCAGACAATTGAATGGTTTTTCCAACTCTTGCATTACTGGAATTACCATTTCTTCCGCCAACTATAGTCGTTTCAATATTTGCCAGTTTTACCGCCTCTTCCGTCATTTGGAGCACCATCGGATCATCAGATGTATTAGCACCCAATGGCGTTAAATCCATTTCACAAATTGGACAAATACCAAATTCTTCTTGTCGAATTTGTGGATGCATGGAGCAGGTATAGGTGGTAGGTGCTGCCTCTGTTGATGCGGTCGTTTCTCTTGTAGAATGATGATGTTCTACTAGTTTATTCTTTCCGAATAATAAGTATCCTATACCAATGCCAATTAGGATGGCAATTAAGGTGATGGATAATATTTTTATAGTTGATTTCATATTATTTTGTAGAAATTTTTAAGAAGGTTGCTTCTGGCTATCGGCAAGCAGTAGCTTAGTATTAGTTTTTTAGAGGGAGCAGTTTCAAAAGATTTTTTGCAAAAAACCTTTTGAAATTGCTCCCTCTAAAATAGGATAGTAAAATATACTTATTGCCGAGTGCTGAGATAAAAAGAGCTTTTTTATTTTATAGAATAACTAATGTATCTCTCCATATCACTCTTAGCCAAATGACTCTGTACAATAGCTCGAAGTATTTTTAAATCATAATCAATCAAGTCTTTTTGCAAACGGAGTAACTCATCAAAACTTTTACCATTGGTACTATAGTTCGTTTCTAAAATACGGATGCTAGCTTTTGTCAAGGCAATTTGTTGTTGATATAAATCGACTTGTAATTGGGCAGCTTCATAGATAGCAAAAGCTTTCTCTATATTCGCTTTAAATTGAGTTAAGAGGTTCGTCTTTTTATGGTTGATAGCTTCTATTTTAAATTGTTCTTCTTTTTCCTTGGCTTCAAATTTCCCTTTGTATAGCGGAATTCTTAAGACTCCTTTTATTTGTAAAATGTCTCGACCATTTCTGACAGGCATTGCATCTGATCTCTTATCCACCGTTATATAATCTAGCCCAACTCCAAAACTTGGTTTTTGACCAGATTTGTTGACTGCTATTTCTTGTTTCGCAACTTCTTGCTGCAACGCCATTACATGAAGCATCGGATGATTAGCTGCTATGTTTTTAATTAAACTGTCTCTATTATAGTATAGAGTTGCGAATACTAGACTATCCTTTGTAACGATGGATTGGTTTAATGGTCGATTTAATATTTGATTAATGGTGGTCGTAGGTGCAACAAATTTTGTTTTCCAAATTGCTATTTCTTGTTTCAAAGCTGCTACTTGCAATTGAACTCTTAACACATCCGCTGCAATGGCACTTCCACTTTCTACTTTGACTAAAGCCAATCGTTCTAATGCTTCTAATAAAACAAGGTTTCTTTCAATGATTCGCTGACTTTGTTTGCTTTCATATAATTGAAAATAGGCTTGTTCTATTTGATATTGTAATTCTAATGCTTCTGCACTGATGCGTTGGTGCTGTACTCTTGCATTGGCTATTGCTACTCCTTCTTTATCTTCTAATGTGCCTGGCCAAGGAAACATTTGCATGGCACTCAAGCGAAGTGTTTGTCCTCCGAGCCTTGTTTCTACAGGTAATGGAAATACGCCGATACCTATTTCTGGATCGGGGCGTTGGCTGACTTGTGGTGCTTTTTCTAAGGCTGCGTAATAGTTGTTTTCTAGTACTTTTAGGCTTAGGTTATTTTCTGCTACTTGGTTTAGTAATTGCTCTAAAGGTTGTGCAGCAATATTTACACTGAGTAGTAGAAAAATGTATATTATTTGTTTTTGCATGATTTTGAAATTCAATATGACATAATTCAACACGGAGCTACTTCGTAGCTACACGGATAACACGGATTTAAGTAGGTCGTGTATCTAGATGTGGTTATTTTGAAACCATACAACTTGTAGAATAGAGAAGCGAGAACAGAGAATAGAGATAGATTTCGTTTACAAACAATGAATGATCGTAGTTTTTTAAACGGATTGTGTCTCTATTCTCGCTTCTCTGCTCTCTGTTCTAAAAAGTGTATGGTTTTAAATGTGGTTATCATGAAATATTTTTCTAATAACTCTAGGACTTGTACCAAAATTAAGTAGTAAGCCTACTTCTAGACCTGAGCCTTTTAGATAATTTAATAATTGTGCTTCATGTGATTTAGTTATAGCTGATACTGCTTTTAGTTCTACTATAACTACATTTTCAACTAAGATGTCGGCAAAGAAATTTCCCACATTCTTTTTATCATAAAAGATCTTAATCGGTACCTGTTGTTCTGCTAAAACGATTTATAGAAAACCGCCCTTCCTCCCAAAGCGCATACAACACCGGCACTGTAAACATAGTAATCACCTGCAACAACATCCCTCCAAAAGAAGGAATCGCCATCGGCAGCATAATATCCGCCCCCCGACCAGTAGCCGTCAAAATCGGTAACAAAGCAAGAATCGTAGTAGCCGTAGTCATCATCGCAGGGCGGACCCGTCGCTTGCCCCCCTCCACCACCGCATCCCGAATAGCCGCAATAGAAGTAGGTTGATTCTTTCTAAAACTATCTTGCAAAAAAGTAGCGACTAAAACCCCATCATCCGTAGCAATCCCAAACAAAGCCAAGAAGCCAACCCATACTGCAACACTTAAATTGATAGATTGTATTTGAAATAAATTTCGCATATTATTCCCAAACAGATCAATATCTAAGAACCAGTCCGTATCATATAAGCCGATCATAAGAAAACCCCCAGCAAAGGCAATAAATACCCCTGTGAAAACCATCAAAGAAATCGGAATGGATTTAAATTGAAAATAGAGAATGATGAATATTAGTAATAAGGCAATCGGCACGACTAGACTTAAGCGTTTGTTGGCCCGCACCTGTTGCTCATAATTTCCAGCGAAACGGTAATTGATGCCAGTCGGTACTTCTATTAGTCCGTCTTCGATTTGGGTTTGCAAATAAGCTTGAGCATTATTGATTACCTCTACTTCTGAATATCCTTTTTCTTTATCAAATAGGACATAGCCAATTAAGAATCCATCTTCACTTTTAATAGACTGTGCGCCTTGTTCATATCGGATCGTTATTACGTCGCCTAATGGAATCTGTTGACCAGTAGCCGTCGGTAAATAAATACGTTTTAATGCTTCTGGATCACTTCGTAATTCTCTAGGGTAACGAATACGAATGGAATAGCGTTCTCGACCTTCTACGGTAGTACTCATGGCCATTCCACCGACTGCCGCTTGTATATATTGTTGGACTTTTTCGATGGTCAATCCATGACGACTAATGGCGGGGCGATCAATGTCCAATAGTAGATAAGGCTTGCCAACAATTCGATCTGCGAAGACGGCTGCTGCTTTAACGCCGTCTACTTTTTTAAGGGCTTTTTCTAATTCTAATCCGAAGGCTTCTATACTTGCTAAATCTGATCCTCTTACTTTGATGCCCATTGGTGCTCGCATGCCTGTTTGTAACATGACTAACCTAGTTTCTATAGGTTGGAGCTTTGGTGCAGAAGTAACTCCTGGTAAAGTACTTACCTTGGTAATTTCATTCCATATATCATCAGGGCTATGAATATGATCTCTCCATTGTCGATAGTATCGCCCTGTTTTATCGGGGATGAGTTGCCCTTCTTGATCTCTTATATAATCTCCGTTTTTAAATTTAAAACGGATACGATGGCCCTGCTTATCAGTTCGGTACTTTGATTTGTAAAGAATTACATTTTCGTACATTGACATGGGAGCAGGATCGAGCGCACTATTTACCCTACCTGCTTTTCCCACTACTGTTTCTACTTCTGGAATAGCAGTAACGGCCATATCCAATAGCCTCAAATTTTTAATATTTTCTTGCATGCCAGAGTGGGGCATGGAGGTAGGCATTAATAGAAACGATCCTTCGTCTAGAGAAGGCATAAATTCTTCACTGGTATTTTGAAAAACTAAAAATCCTTGAAAAACGATGAATCCTACTAGTAGTAAAAATAAGATTTTAAAACGCAATAAGAATCGTAAAATGGATTCATAGAAATAAATAACGATATAGAAAAATCCTATTAAAGTACCGATAATCAATACAACAAAAAAGAAATTAACGAAGCTACTTTTATTCACGCCAAGCGGCATCCATACGCTAGCTAATAACCACGCCACTACTAATGCATAGAGTATATTCGTTAGCCATTTAAGCTTAGTTGAATGGGTAGAGGAAGAGAAGAGGGATTTTAAAATACCCGCTATTCCAACACCTATCAGTACATATCCGAAGAAAGGAGTAGGGTAGTAAATAATTAATAATACGCCACCGATAATGGTCAGAATATTTGCGAAATAACGGACGACTTTTCTATTAGATTTAAAAGAAAAAATAGTATGAGCTAAGGGCGGAATAATCATAATAGCCACTATAATAGAAGCGACTAATGCAAAGGTTTTGGTATAGGCTAATGGTTTAAATAATTTTCCTTCTGCCGCCTCCATTGTGAAGATGGGTAGAAAACTAATGACTGTAGTAGCTACTGCTGTAATTACTGCCGATGCTACTTCAATAGTTGCTTCATAGACACTTTCTAATATCGTTTCTTCCCGTGGTGCTTCCTCTATTCTTTTGACAATGCTTTCTGTTAATACTATTCCCATATCTACCATGGTTCCTATGGCAATGGCAATTCCAGAAAGTGCCACTATATTAGCATCTACTCCAAAGGATTTCATAGCGATAAAACACATCAATACCGCAATCGGTAAAGTGCCTGCCACCAATATAGAAGACTTTAAATGTAGCAACATCAAAAGAACAACAATAATGGTAATCAGTATTTCTAAAGTAAGGGCTTCTTGTAAGGTGCCAATTGTTTCATTAATTAATTGCGTTCGATCATAGAAGGGGATAATATGAACTTGAGAAAGCGTCCCATCATTTAATGTTTTAGTAGGTAGACCTGGGGCTAACTCTGCAATTTTTTCTTTGACATTGTTAATGACTTCTAATGGATTTGCTCCATACCTAGCGACTACGACTCCGCCTACTACTTCTGCTCCAGATTTGTCTAATACGCCCCGTCTATTAGCAGGACCGATCTGTACTTTGGCAATGTCCCCTACTCGAATTGGGACATTGTTTTTTGCAGTAATAACCGCTTGTTCTATATCCGCTATATTCTTTACATATCCGACTCCTCTTACGAAATATTCTGCTAAATTAATCTCTATCGTTTGCGCACCAACATCAATGTTGCTCCCCTTGATAGCTCTCATTACTTGCTCCAGACTGATCTTGTTGGCTTTCATCGCTTCAGGATCTACGTCTACTTGATATTCTTTGACATAACCACCAATCGAAGCTACTTCAGAAACCCCTTCGGCAGCAGATAAACCATAGCGAACATAGAAATCTTGAATAGTCCTCAATTCTTGCAAATTCCATCCGCCTGTGGCAGCACCTGTTCCGTCTCGTCCTTCTAAGGTATACCAAAAAATTTGACCTAATGCAGTAGCATCTGGGCCTAAGGTAGGCGATACTTCACTGGGTAGGGTATTAGCGGGTAAGGAATTTAATTTTTCCAATATTCTACTTCGACTCCAATAGAATTCTACATCATCTTTGAAGATGATATAAATACTTGAAAAGCCAAACATAGAATTACTACGAATACTTTTGACTCCTGGGATACCTAGTAGGGCGGTAGTAAGCGGATAAGAAATTTGATCCTCCACATCTTGTGGCGAGCGACCCATCCATTTAGTGAATACGATTTGTTGATTTTCACCAATATCTGGAATGGCATCTACGGCAACTGGATTTCTTGGCAAATTTTTTATACCAAAATCAAATGGCGCAGTAGCTAATCCCCATCCTACGAAAAGTAAGATTAAGAGATAGGCGACTAATTTATTTTCAAGAAAAAATCGAATAATATAATGAAGCATGACTGCTATATAAGTAGCTTAGACATTCCTGTCTGAGCAGAAGTAGGTAATTGCTCAGGCAAATAATGTCTAAGCTATATTTTTGCTCAGACAAGAATGTCTAAGCTACGTTAAAAGAAAAGGCGTATTATATTAAAAACGATTGGAACAGGACAGAGTAATCCCTTGAAAATAGTGGAGATGTATAGTGGAGAAAAAAAGAAGGATTAGTTGCTATAATTGGATCACTAAAAAGAGTAGCATAGCTATAAGAAGTAATAACTTGCTGTGTCGGTAAACTTATTACAAAGGAAGCCGATTGGCTAACTTGATCTTGATCCGCTTGAAATAAAAAACTTTGATTGCTACAGCAGTTCTTTTTATCGGTATTGTGCGTTGTAGCTACTGCTTTTTGAGGTGGGTGATTAGGACAATGCTTGACGGTTGCCATTTCATAGCAAGCTTTCGCTTTACCAAAGAAATTGAAGGACTTTATATGACCGCCACAGTAATGTATATCTACTACTCCAACTATAGATGTCAAAAACATCAATAGTGCTAAGCACAGTGAAGAGAATTGATATAGGTTACTTTTTATGGTCATT
>CAYOBX010000260.1:0-8024 GCA_964402245.1 uncultured Saprospiraceae bacterium
ACTATGACCGATTTCAAAGGAAAAATGAGGGCTAAAGAATCCGTCCTAAATGGACGAGTTATTTTTTTGTCGTTACTAAGTAAGGACGAAAGAATAAATCCGTCATTTTGAGAATTACTCTAAATGAATAGCTACCGCCAAGGGAAAAGCCAATTGCTCGCCATTAGACCGTTCAAATAAAATTTGATCAAAGTAAATACTAGTTTCAGACGGCAAGTCATCTAGGTGAGTATTGATGTCGTATCGATCAGGATTGTCGGTGATATATCGAATAATGGGACCTTCCTTGGGTATGATCGTCATATTGATTTGAAGGAGTTTTACTTTTTCCGATCCAATCATAATTTGAAAAGGATTTCTATAATCCGTATAATCTTTTAAGGGATAAGTAGTTCGATCTAAAACCGCACTCAATCCTCTAGATTGAATCAGTGGAGGGAATACATCAAAGTCATAAAATTCAGGAAAAGTATGTACCGCATATACTTTATCGACCAGCGTATAGGTCTGATCTATGTCAGCAGCTGAAAAGAAATTATCATGTGCGCCTATCAAACGCCTAACCGTTTTGAAATTAGGCACATGCACAATTTTTGTTGTTCCACTGGATTGGTAATGTTCTAGTAAGGTTTGGTTTTTAGAATAGGTGGTATCCATTCTAACCATTGCCTGTTGTCCTGTTAGATCACTTAATTGGAAAGTGAACTGAGAGGTTTTTAAATGCAAAGGAGCATTGGTTGGATCAATTGGATCGGCTATTAATTCAATAGGTAAAGACATATTAATCCTTCGACCATTGAGAATAAAAGAAGGAGTACCTGTTAAATTATCAGGCGCAATTTTATCTAAAATATCATCGTCGTGATAAAAGAATATAGAAATATGATCTCCCACCTTTGCGTCATTTAATAGATTTTCTAAGCAATGAAAATCCTCTAATAAAGACCCTTCATCTGAATTGATATACAATCGACAGGTTAGATCCCATCTTTTTCTATCCCAGAAGCCTACTCGAAAATAAAAAGGAACAAATTCTCCATTTGTATACAATCTTGGATAATGATCTTCTAATAATTCTTTGAATGTAGCAATATCCATTTTTATCCTTGGCTCTCCTTTATGCTTATTTAAATGTCTTTTCCAATCTCCCCATTGGAATAAATAATTATTATTTTTGAATACAGGTTTTGCAACACTTAGCTTATCAATATCTTTAAATTTCTCTTTCTTAATTAATTGTTTCCAAAAGGTTCTTACCTCTTTCGTTGCCGTCTCTGCCGCCGCCCCGCTATTACCTACTTTTATTTTTGAAAAAAATTGTCGTTGCGTGGTTTCTAAAGATAGCCATAGTTCATAATCATCTTTTATTTCTGATAATATGGTAGAAAAGCAACTAGTAGAATCGGTACTTTCTTCACATATAATAGGTGCTAGTCCTTCTTTTAAAAAAATTGCATTGATTTTTATCAAATCGAGGCTCTGTCCTTTGTAGCTAATTTTTTTTTCTTGTGAGGCTAATTGCTGCATTTGCCAAACAGGTGCTACATAATAATATTTATCTAATTCTTTTACATCTGCAATTTGGTAAGGTAGAAATTGATTTCCCCAATAAATATGATCGCTTGACATAGGAAATAAAGTTCCTAGTTGAAATTGATTATACGCTATCGTTTCTATTAGAGGTGGCTTAGGTTGGAATGCGGTCTGAACGTATCCTTCTGGGATATGGTAGATAAATTGCCCAATAAACACCATAATTAATAAGACCTTCAGCCTGTGGAGAAGCTTAGGTGGTACTTCTTTTGTTTTTTTATATGGGTTCGGGTATCTATGCATTAAAGTAAATAAGGTATTGCTTTCGTTTTTGTTCTCTAAATATAAGTTTTTTTTATTTAAGAATTTGGATTATTTGCTAGTCGTTAACAAACTATTTAAAGCTACTGCTTGCCAGCTGCTAAAAGTAGTGTAAGATGACGGGGTCGTTTTCTACGCCCCCGTCATTTAAAGAATTGATTGCCAAGATGTTAATTTTCGGGGGCGTAGAAAACGACCCCGAAAAAACAATAACATTCATTGCTTCAAATGAGGGAGTTATTAGATATTTATTTTTAAACTTGTTCCTTCTATGATTTTTTTCTTGTACAGTAGTTTGTTGTTGGATCGTATGCTTAGTTGTAGTTTTTCACCTTTTCTTTGAATCTTTATATCATGAGGTTTTCCGAATAGATAACAGGCATTCAATTCTACATAATCCCATTCTTTTGGTAGGGAGGGCGTAATGGTCAACTCAGAAAAACCAGTAGGTTCTATACCTAATAAGCCCTCAATGTAAATTCGACAATACAAGGCGCTTTCTGCGGACAAGTGCTTCATGTTATTTTCTGGGTAGGCTTCTATAGCATAGGGAACATGATCTCCTAATAATCTTTTGGTAGAGTATTGCTCTAGTTTTTCCATAGCATGTTCTTGTTCACCGACTTTGAGCGCTCCACGCAAAGCATATAAAGTGGCTCTGTCCCAAAAGATTTGTTCTTCTTTTTTTGCGGTAGCTTGATATTCTACTAGTACGCCATTGTCTGTCCATAATGGTCCGAATAGGGCTTTGAGTGTTCCTGTCTTTCGAGTATCAATACCCATTGTTAAAGGTAGACAAATCCAGTGTCGAAGAAATTGATTTTCTTCAAAATAACGATAGGTATTCAAGCCTTCCATCTTTGCACCAAAATAAGTTTCTATTACAGATTCCATTTCTACCATCTGCTTTTTATATAGAGTCGCTTTCTTGGGCATATTCAGTGCAGCAGCTATTGACGCACTAAACTTTAGACCGCCATAATACAAAGTAGAGGTTGACAAATTAGCAGTTCCTGTTGCTATTCTTCCTTCCATTTCATCGGACTCTGATTCAACGGCCCCAAATTTATTCTTTTTATTGTGGCAAAAATCAAGACTCCATTCGATTAAGGGCCATAGTTGTTTCGCCTTTTCCATATCGCCTGTGTTGAGCAAATATAAGGAGGTGCCATAGGCCAGCATGGCAGCATCTCCTCGCTCCAAGTGTCCCATTGGAAAATTACCGTCTACTTCAAAAGCATAAGGAATATGCCCGCCATCTTTTGGGATATTTTCTAAGAATTTTTTATAAGTATTAAAAGCAGCTACCTCGCCATTTTCATATCCTAGGTAAGGAAAAAAGGGGCCACTATATTCTACTTGATCGTTGGCCCAAATTCCTACATAATAATTGCCTCCACCGGGAGAATGTACTAAACCCATAGAAGAATTAAAAATACTTTCTGCTGCTCTAATTTTTGAAAAATAGAAAAGCGTATTTAAAGTTGGATTAGGAGTTTTTAGAATTAAATTATTTCGACAGGCAGCTAAAAAATCCTTACGAGAAGCTTTAGCCTGTAGGTAATTAAATTGATCTACTTGTTCTTCATTCAATAATGCTCCTGAATAAACTGGGAAGGAATAAACTTGTTTAGCTGATAGACTAATTGCTTGGTCAGCTTGACTTTGTGCAACAAAAGTATAGTTTCCTTTATAACCAATTTCTGCTTGTTGGTACTGTACGGGAGAGATCGTAAGTTCTTTAGTGGTAGAAGCAGTATTCTCTATCATCCATTCTTCCACTAGCAATCGGTCTTCCATAGAAGGGTAGAGGATCTTGGTTATTTTTAAATCCTTAACTGGCGTATAATAAAAAGTGATCTTACCACCTATCTCTATAGAATCTACTTTTGAAGGAATAATAATCTGCTGGTCTAAAACAATTCTTGGCGCTATTTCTTCTCCAATTGTTCTTCTAAAATAGGCTCGATATTTTTTCCAATCTGGCTCATTACTTTTATTAAAAGTCCTTAATTGAGGAAAAATGACATCCTTTTCAATACTTAGATGTCCATCTTTGTTTAGGGCATAGTAGATAATAGCCGATACATTTTTACCCGACATTTCAATATTATCTTTGTGCGGCAATGGCTTCAAAGAATCTACATGATATACAATACTATTTCTATCGGTAATTTGCCAATAAGTATCTATTGGAGTGGATTTTTGTGCTGATAATTGAAAACAGCAAATACTTAGTAAGAGAACGAGGTAGTTTTTGTTCATAACTTGATTTTATTCCATTCTATACTCGAAACAGGATAAATTACCGAAAATGAAACTTCCCAAGTCTCGAAGACTTTGTAAGTTCGATCCCGACAGACTTACAAAATCTTCAAGATTTGAGAAGTCTAATTCAAAAATAAATTCGGCAATCTATCCTGTCCGTAGTATATTTGATAGGTCAATTTCAGATAAATATAGTTACTATCTTTCAATCAAATATATAAGACTCATAATCTTTCCACCAATGTTGAATATTCCGCTTTGGTTGTCTGCAAATATATAAAGGAATACCATTTTCTTCCCCAATCGCATAGGGATGGTAAATCATTTTTACTAATTCAACTTCTACAAAGAGATACTCAACAGAAGGCGTTTCATTACCTGCTGGCGCCAAAAATAAATTCGGCAATCTATCCTGTCCGTAGTATAGCTCATCAAATAATAAGATCAAAACATTTTCTACAGCAGCAGGAGAAAAGCCGATCAACCGTTAAGATTCCGTTAATATCAATCCCGCTTATGTAAATTATTCCTATTCCACATCCTCTTTCCAGAAGCTGTTCCCTCAGCATTTGTGTGTGAAGCCATAAAAAATGAAGGCTTTCCATTAATATTTAAACCAAAATCCATGAAATTCCTCCATGAAGCATGGCAATTCGCCAACAAAATGATAATTTGGGCTACCAACCCAACGTTAGGACTAGGTGAGTTATCCAGAAAACCAAATAATGTTACATCTATGAAAAAACAACTGCTGCCTTTAATAGTGCTTTGCGCTATTGCCTCGTTGAGTTTTTATTCTTTAAAACAGCACCAAACTATGTCTAAGGTCGATCTTAGTGATTATGATAAGGCTTGGGAAATTGTAGATTCTTTGGACCAACAAGGATTGCCAGAGTCTGCCCTAAAGCAAGTAGTAGCGATTGTGGCTAGAGCCAAGAGAGATAAGAATGCCCCTCAATTGGTCAAGAGTTTACTATATCGAGGTAAATTTCAGAGCCAACTAGAAGAAGATGGATTAGTAAAAGCCATTCAACGTATGGAGGGTGAGATAGCAGAAGCGGATAGTCCTGCTAAGCCAATATTGCAATCCATTCAAGCAGAATTATTGACTAGATATTTACGCAATAACCAATGGAAATTAAGAGATAGAACAGAGGTAAAGGACTTTGAATTGTCGGATATTCAAACATGGTCAATTCCTCAATTGATCGAACAAAGTCGAGTATTATATGTGGCTTCTATTGCAGATGAAACTACTAAGGAAATAGCGATTTCCGATTTTGAGTTGATAACAAGTAAAGGATCGAATGCTACTGCCCTACGACCTACTTTGTTTGATTTATTAGCCCATCGAGCCGTAGATCATTTTAGAAATGATCGAAATAATTTAACAGAGCCTGCCTATAAATTTTATATCAATCAAGCGGAAGCATTTGCGCCAGCTAAGGAGTTTGTTGAAACCACTTTTGAAACAAAAGACCCAACTTCTGCGAAGTACCAAACTTTGGTGGTATTACAAGATTTGTTAGCCACTCATCTTCAATCAAAAAATACACTTGCCTTAGTTGCTGCAGATTTAAAGCGATTAAAATTTGTATATGATAATGCCGTATTAGGTAATAAAGAAGCCTTGTATATCAATGCATTAGGCGAATTAGCAGAAGCTCATAAAGAGGAGGAAGTATATACAGAAATCGTCTATCAATTAGCCAGTATCTATCAAAGAAAAGGACAACAATATCGACCTAATCCAGATCAAAAAGGGAAGTTAGATTTTAGTAAAGCGTATCACCTATGTGAAGCAGCGATTGCCAAATTTCCTAATTCTTATGGTGCCAAACAATGCCAAAACATAATAGCTAATATTACCAATAAACACCTGGACTTAAAAACGGAACAGGTTAATATTCCAAACCAACCAATATTAGCAGCCATTACTTTTAAAAATATAGAAAAAGCCTATGTAAAAGTAGTTCGATTGGGCTATGAGGAACAGCAATCCTTAAATAGAGAAAACGGAGAAAAGATATTAAAAAAGCTTAATGCTAAAGAGGTAGTCCATACCCAAACCTTAACGCTTCCACAAGAAGGAGACTATCACGCACACGTTGCAGAACTAGACTTAGGCGCATTACCGACAGGTACCTATGCCGTAATGGTGTCCGACAGTGAAGCCTATACCGATAAAGGACATGCAGTAGGGCATGCCTTCTTTCATGTATCGAATATTGCATTTTGGTCAAAATCTGGTGATGATGGAAAAGCCCAATTAGTTGTGGTGGATCGAACTACTGGTGCTCCTATAAAAGGCGTGATTGCAGAGCTATATGCAAGAGAATATAATGCATTATCCAGAAAAAATGTCTTTAAAAAAATAGCCACTCAAAAGAGTGATAAGGATGGTTTTATTCAACCTAATATAAAGGACAATGTCCATTTTCAAGTGAAGTTAATTCATGGAGAAGATGTCTTGTATTTGGAGGATGCCTTTTCTAATTATCGTCATAGGGATTACCAAGGACCTACGAATGTACACACCCATTTCTTTTTAGATCGAGCGATTTATCGACCAGGGCAAACGGTTCATTTCAAAGGGATTGTTATCCAGAAAGAAGTGAAGGGCATGCCTTCTATTAAAGCCAATGAAAAAGTAGCGGTTAGCTTCTTAGATGTCAATAGACAAGAAGTAGCAAAACAAGAATTAACTACGAATGAATTTGGAACAATCACTGGTACTTTCACAGCACCAAAGACAGGACTGTTAGGACAAATGAGCTTGCGATCTAGTGCAGGAGGCGACCATTATTTTAGTATTGAAGAATATAAGCGACCTAAATTTGAAGTTACTTTTGATCCCATAAAAGAGGCCTACAAATTAGAGGATACCGTAGTGGTTAAAGGGAAAGCATTAGCCTTTGCAGGGAATAGTATTGATGGCTCAAAAGTTAGTTATAGAGTAGTGCGACAAGTGCGGTTTCCGTATAGACCTTATTGGTGGGGTCGATATAATCCCTACCAACAACCAGAGCAAGAAATTACGAATGGGGTGACTACCACAAATACAGATGGTAGTTTTGAAATTTCTTTTGCTGCGCTACCAGATTTAGCCGTTCCAGCAGCGCAAAAGCCAGAGTTTACTTATAAAATTTTCGCAGATATTACAGACATAACAGGGGAGACGCAATCAGCGGATACTCGTATTTCTGTGGGCTATATTTCTTTGTCAGTAGCATTACCATTAGCAGCAAAAATTGATCTTTCAGAAGATACGGAGTTAAAAATAAATAGTACCAACTTAGCAGGAGAATTTGCCCCTGCTAAAGGAAAAATAGTCATTGAGTCTTTGGCTATTCCACAAAATGCTTATAAGAAAAGACTCTGGAATCAACCAGATACTTATCTATTATCAGAAGCAGATTTTAAAAAGAAATTCAAAGACATAGCTTATAAAGCAGAAGATAAAAAAGAGAATTGGCAGGTATTGAAAACAGTAGAAGAAATCTCTTTTAATACCCAACAAAAGAAGCGGTTGGTATTACCTGCAAAAAAGATGGGCGTAGGTCAATATAGATTGACCTTAACCACTGAAGATAAAGACGGAGCACCCATAGAGATTGTCAAATATTTTGAAGTATATGATCTTAAGAAAAAAACTATAGCGACGAACCAAGCGGAATGGTTAAAACATCCTAGTACTACTTTTGAGCCGGGGGAAAAAGCAAGTGTCTATATCGGTTCTGCCTTAGCGCCCATACAAGTATTGGTAGAAATAGAAAAACAAGGAACTATTGTTAAGCGATATTGGGAACAAGTCAAGGGATTAGAGAAAATAGACTTTCCAGTATTGGAAACAGATAGAGGAAATTTTCATTATCATTTGACTTTTACCAAAAACAATCGAC
>CAYOBX010000261.1:0-8001 GCA_964402245.1 uncultured Saprospiraceae bacterium
AAAGGAGAAGCAAAAGCGACCAAAGGAAGCGTTGATTTTTCTTTTTCATTGACACTCTTTCACGGGATTTGTCAAAGAACCTTTTTAAGAAAAAAAAATAGGATTAAAATCAAAGGTACAGTTTTGAACCTATAATTTAGTCATTCCTTTATTCTTTCTTACATTTGTCTTATATCAAATTACAATACTTATGTATAGAGAATCATTTATTACGCTCTTATTATTGCTTCCTGTATTGCTGTATAGTGAAGTTCCTATGCCAGTAGTATTGGACCATTCAGAGGAATTAATTGAACAACAATTGGATTCCGCATTTACTTTGATAGTATCAGGCGATTATAAAGCGGCAGCTACCTATATGGAACAGATTTCAGTGCCTACTTCTACCTTATTAGCGAGTAAATATTATAACTTCTTAGGAATAATATTATTTCATCAAGGAACTTATAGAAAAGCTGCTGTTAAATTCAATAAATCTTTGATATTAATTCAAGGTAAAAAAGACACAACTTATGCGAATATTTCTAATAGATTAGGGAACTGCTATCTGCGATTATCTGAATATGACCAGGCAGTAGAGCAGTACATTAAAGTTCTGGAAATCCGTAATAGGGAGCTGGGTCCTATGCATATCAAAGTTGGATACGTTTATAATAATTTAGGACTTATTGAAGAAACAAAAGCGAATCTAGCAGATGCCCTAACTTATTACAATCAGTCTTTAGTGATTGCTAAACACAATTTTGGAGATACCCACCCAGAAACCGCAGATGCCTATATAAAAATTGGAGATATACATCGAATCAAGCGAAATTTTGCGGTAGCGAATGATTATATGCAAAAAGCCTTAAACATGCATTTAGAAACTTCTGGGGCAGATCATATGAATACAGCTGCTGTTTATTACACTTTAGGTACTTTAAATGCAGAAACAGGTAATCATACAAAATCACTATCATTTATATCCAAAGCAGCAGCGATCTATAAAACGACATTGGGGGATACCCATCCAGTAGTTTTTGTTTTTAAATATTTGATAGCACTAGGACATATTAATAGTGAGCAATATGAAGAAGCAGAAATTTTATTGAATCAAGTCGTAAAATTTCAAAAAGAAATTGAAGAGGAAAAGGGGATACAAATGGCACTAGCCTATGAGCACTTAGGAAAAGTACACTTAGCAAAAAATAACAAAAAGGTAGCGATTGAATATTATGATCAAGCATTAAAAATATATGAGACGATCAACGGTATTGACCACCCTGATACTTATTCTGCTTATGTCTCCAAAGGAAAGGCACTCTGTGAACAAAAAAGTAATCTACAAGAAGGCTTAGTCGCTTTAAAAAAAGCAGTACAGATTGGACAAGAAATATACATTGATACTCCTAATAAATTATTTGATGTTTATCTAGAATTAGGCAAATGTTATCTTGGGCTAGGAGCGTATGGTAAGGCAGATATATTTCTTCATTTAGCGTATGATTTATTAAATACTTCTGATAAAGGTAATTATTCAAATTATAATTTAGTAGATGTAGAAATTGAATTAATACATTTGGGTTTGGAAAAATTTCAAGCACAAAAAAATATAGCCGATTTATATCAAGCTAGCGACCAATTAATAAGTATTGAAAGACGACTAGATTATTTAAAAAAACTTTTCCAAAGTATTGACTCTGGTCAATCTCTAACGAATCAGTTTTTTGATTTTTATCAATATGCAATTGATATCAACTATTACCTATATGAAGAGACGGGCGAACAACAATACGCTGATAAGGTGTTTGCTTATTCCGAAAAAAGTAAGACGTTTATATTGATGCGGACGCTTCACAATGAAGAAGCATTGCAGGTAGCAGGTATTCCGGATTCTATAGTCGCTAAAGCGAATAGCCTGAGTGCGGATATTACCTATAAAGAAAAACTATTGTTTGAAAATAATGAAAAAGAAGAACGAGATGAAGCGATGCATACTTCATTGACCAGTCAATTGTTTGATTTACAAGAAACACATGAACAGGTGCTAAAACGTATTGAGCAAAATTATCCTACTTATTATCAATTGAAATATAATCTTGAACCTAGCTCTATCACCCAACTCCAAGAATCAGTTTTATCTGAAGAACAAACTTTGGTGGAGTATTTTTTAAGTGAAGAGTCTATCTATATATTTCTAGTTAATCAGGATGAAGTCATTTTAAAGAAACTTCCTAAATCAGAAGATTTAGCGTCAGACATACAAGCGTTTAGAAAAAACATTCACAATTATAATCCTTTAAAAAATAATGAATCCTCTATAAAGCAGTATGCAACCATTGGACAATCTTTATATCAACAATTAATCGCACCTATACAAGCGAATCTTAGGTCTCAAGTTATTTTTGTTACGGATGGTTTATTAGAATATGTACCTTTTGATGCATTAGTGGTTAAGGCAGCGGATGATTTAAATCAGTTTCGCAACTATGAATATTTAGTAAGCAATCATGCTATTAGCTATGCGTACTCTGCTACTTGGTTGCATACTGTTTTAGCTAAGGAAAAACAATCTTTTTCCGCTACTTATTTAGGGGTAGCTCCCAGCTTTAAAGTTAAAAGAGGTAGCACTAAAAGTAGTCGGTCTAATACTTTTGATCCCTTAAAGTATAATCAATCAGAAGTAGAAAACATCCGCCAAATAATGGATGGAAAGTTGTTGGTAGGGCCATCTGCTACAGAACAAGCGTTTAAAGCGATAGCAAATCGGTACCAAATAATACATCTGGCTACGCATGGAGAATCCAATATTACCCAAGGTAATTACTCCTTTTTAGCCTTTGCTAATCCCGAAGACACTACTAAGGGACAAGTTTTTTATGTCAAGGATTTACAGAATATAAATTTACCTACCGAATTAGTAGTGCTAAGTGCTTGTGAAACAGGAGTAGGAGAGTTACAGCGTGGGGAAGGGGTCGTAAGTGTAGGGAAAGGATTTTCCTATGCAGGTGCGAGAAGTGTATTATCCACCTTATGGAAAATCAATGATAATATGGCTGCGAAACTAATGCCTTTATTTTTTGAAAATATAAAAGCTGGACAACTAAAAGATATTGCATTAAAAAACGCAAAAAATACATTTGTGAAAACCCAAAGAGATGCACACCCATATTACTGGTCGGGTTTCCTGATTTATGGAGATACTTCAAAAATAGCTATGCCTTATTTCTCTAAAGCTTTATTAGGGGGAGTATTTGGTGCTTTGGGATTAGGGTTGTTAGCTAGTTTTCTATTTTTAAAAATTGGAAAGAAATTGTGACTAGGATTTATAAGATTTTAAATTTGACGCTCTGCTTTCTGAAACTTGCAGAATAGGGTTGAGTATTAGCATAGTTTCTGAAAGTTAAATAAACGCCTTATTTTACACACCTACAAGTTTCCTAAAGCAAGAAATAAAACCAACAACATATGTATAAAATCATTCTGTTCGCCAGCCTATTTTTCACCAACCTATTGGTTGCACAACAGCCAGCTACCCTTATTCTAAATCAGGCAGAACGTGCTGCTGTCGTAGACGAAATTTTAGAAGATCGTCTAGATAATCTCTTACCTCAATTAATGCGTCGATCTGGAATAGATCTCTGGATTATTATATCAAGAGAATATAATGAAGATCCTGTCATGAAGACCATGTTACCTAGTACTTGGTTGTCTGCTCGGCGAAGAACCATCTTAGCTTTTTATGATAAAGGAGGGGAGGAGCCATTGGAAAAAATAGCCATTGCTCGATACGATGTAGGAAGATTATTAAAAGGCGCATGGGATCTAAATGTATATCCAGATCAATGGGATGCCCTCATGGAAATAATACGAGATCGAAACCCTAAACAAATAGGATTAAATTTATCTGAGAATTTTGCCTTGGCAGATGGTTTGGTCCATACGGAATATGAAGAATTTATGGAGGCGCTACCAGAAGATATGAAAGATAGGGTAGTGTCGGCAGAAAAATTATCTATTGCTTGGTTAGAGACTAGATCAAAAAGAGAATTAGAAATTTACCCTATGATCTGTCATCTGGGACATCAAATACTACAAGAAGGGCTATCAGAAAAATATATCCATCCAGGTATTACTACGACTACAGATGTGGAGTGGGCCTTGAGACAATTAGTAACAGACTATGGTTTGGACACTTGGTTTCATCCTTCTGTTTCCGTTCAACGATCGGAAGAAGGAAATCAAGAATTTTTACGATCCTTCTCTCGTCGTCCCGACCATGAGACCATTCAGCTGGGAGATTTATTGCATGTTGATTTTGGGATTACCTATCTTCGATTAAATACAGATCAGCAACAACACTTTTATGTATTAAAACATGGGGAAAAGGAAGTACCAGCCTATCTTCAAGCAGCTTTTAAAAATGGAAATCGCCTACAAGATATTTTAGTTAGTCAATTTAAGGCAGGTAAATCGGGTAATCAAATACTAGCGGATGCACTAAAACAAGCAAAAGCGGAAGGTATTAATGGCTCTATTTATACGCATCCAATTGGTTTACATGGTCATGCAGCAGGACCAACAATCGGCATGTGGGATCAGCAGCAGGGCGTAAAAGGAAAAGGAGATTATCCATTGTATGCTAATACAGCTTATTCTATAGAGTTATTTGCGGCTACAGAGATACCAGAATGGAAGAAAATTGTTCGGATTATGCTAGAAGAGGATGGGGTGTTTACAGGAGAAGATTTTTATTTTATAGATGGTCGAATGGAAAATATACTACCAATTCCTAGGAAGAAATGAGTAACGTAGCTCAAGCTTCCAGCTTGAGAAATAAAGCTCAAGCTGTAGACTTGAGTTACGTATGAAGCTTGAGCTACGGAAAAACACCGATGAAAACCAGATTTTTTGTTAAAAATTAGAAGTTTAAGCAAAATCAACTATAATTCTGGACTTCTTTTTAAGAAAATCTATATCTTTGCGCTCATTTTCGAGAAATAGAAAAAAGTAAAGATATGAATACGATAGCATTTTCTGGTACAGTAAGAAACGGGTCAGGCAAGAAAGCTTCTAAAGCAGTTAGAAAGGAAGGCGGCATCCCATGCATTATGTATGGTGGTGATTCAAATGTATCCTTCTCTATCAAACCGCTAGATATAAAAGGATTAATTTATACACCTGAATTTAAAGTGGCAGAAATCACTTTAGATGGTACAACACATAAGTGTATTCTAAAAGATGCACAATTTCATCCAGTAACGGAATCAGTACTACATGCCGATTTTCTTAGATTAGAAGAGGGCCGAACAGTAAAGGTAGAAGTACCTGTACGTTTCAAAGGGGTTTCTCCTGGGGTAAAAGTTGGTGGAAAAATACAGCAATCTTTACGTAGAGTGAAAATCAAAACCACTCCTGAGAATTTGGTAGATACTTTATTTTTAGATATATCAAAATTAGAATTAGGTTCTTCGGCTCGAGTTAAAGACTTAGAAGTTCCAGATGGTATCGAAGTAATGAATTCTTCAGGGATTCCAATTGTATCGGTTGTTGTACCAAGAGCATTAAAGAGTGCAGATGCAGAAGAAAGTATGGAAGATACAGAAGGTGGAGATGCGCCAGCAGCAGAAGCGGCAGAATAATTTTATATTCTTCGATTTCGACACAAATAAAAAAGGCAAGCTTTACTATAAAGCTTGCCTTTTTTATTTTCGTCGTTACTAACCTCTGATTTATTTGAACCTAAATATTTAAATAAGCACTCCAATCTCCTGTTTTAGTTATTTCTTTTTGATTCTGTTGTAAAAGTTTTAGAAACTGTGTTCTTGGGATACTTTTACCTCCTAAACTAGCTAAATGATTAGTTTCTTGTTGGCAATCGATAACGGTAAAATTTAATTCTTTTAATTTTCTTACCAAAGAAATGAATCCAAATTTAGAAGCGTTGCTACTTTTGGCAAACATGGATTCTCCATAAAAGACTTTACCTAAGCCTACCCCATATAAACCTCCTACTAATGTATTCTGATCCCACACTTCTATAGAATGGGCATAGCCTTTTTGATGCAAGTGTACATAGCCTTCTACCATATTCTCTGTTATCCATGTACCACCGCTTTGTCGGTTTCGACGCTGTGTTTGACAAGCACGCATGACCGCTTCAAATTGTTGATCTACTGTGATTTTGAATTTTTTCTGGTTGAAATATGGGCGCATGCTCTTAGCTACTTTCAATTCTTCCGGAAAGAGCACGAACCTAGGATCTGGCGACCACCAAATAATCGGATCATTTGGATTAAACCAAGGAAAGATACCATGCTGATAGGCTAATAGAAGGCGCTCTGGAGACAAATCTCCACCAATAGCTAGTATACCATCTTCATTCGTAAGATAGGCAGGAGGGAAGTATAATTTATCTTTTGATAGCCAATACACTGGCATAGGGTTTTTATAGTTTAAGGGGTCAGGAGTCAGGAGTCAGATTTTGTCAACATCAAATTTGCCTGACTCCTGACTCCTGTCCCCTAAATCCCATACTGATCCAATAAATACACAAGGCTAGTCATAGCGGCAGCACCCAGTTCTAACTCTCGTTCATTAACAGCATCAATGGTATCAATACTCGTATGATGATAGTCAAAATATCTTTGAGAATCTGGTCTAAAGCCAAATAACAAACCTTCTTGACTTTTCAATCTTGATATATCTGCACCAGATCCTCCTTTTTCCAAATATAGGCCATAAGGCTCCATTAGTGGAATAAAACGGTCATATAATGGTTTAAATTTAGTATTAAACACACTAGCTGTTGCATCGCATGAAAACCCTCTAGGAGTGAAACCACCTGCATCTGATTCAATAGCAGCCATATGGAATTCTTTATTTTTATTAGATTGTTCCATATATTTTATAGCACCAGCTTGCCCATTTTCTTCATTCATAAATAAAACACAACGAATGGTTCTTTTAGGCTGATAATTGAGTTGACGCAGTATATGAATAACATCCATAGCATGTACACATCCTGCACCATCGTCATGTGCGCCTTGTCCTAAATCCCAAGAATCGAGATGTCCACCTACTAGAATGATTTCATCAGGATGAGTAGACCCTTTAATCTCGCCTATAACATTGTAGGATTTTTTATCAGATAAGGTTTGGCAGTTCGTATTCATGTATACAGAAACTTTTCCGTGTTGTAGTAAATCACTCAATTGCTCTGCATCATTCGTGCTAATGGCCATACCTGGTACTTTGGTAATTCCTTCTGTATATACTAAGGTGCCCGTATGCGGATAGTCATCTAAGCGAGTAGTCATAGAACGAACAATGGACGCAACAGCACCAAATTCGGCAGCTTTTGAAGCACCAAATACCCGCTGATCCACTGCGCCACCATATGCATTGAAGGTACGTAATTGTTTAGGATCCATGGGTCTATTATAAAAGACAATCTTGCCCCGCACTTTTGCCCCTAAGGCTTCCACCTCATCCAGACTTTTAACTTCTATTACTTCTGCAAGAATACCAGTGGAAGGAGTGCCAATTGAATTGCCTAAGGAGGTAGCCTTCAAGTCCATTGATCCAAGAGCAGAGGAAACTACCTTTACCTGTTCTATATTTCCTCTTGACCAATGAGGAACCATACAAGATTGCAACCAAACACTATCCATTCCTAGAGTATCTAATACCTGCTTGCCATATTCAATAGCAGCATAAGATTGAGGCGAACCTGCTAATCGACCGCCAATCTGGGTAGTCAAATGTGTTAACCAATCAAAAGCTTGCCCATTTGTTAAAGCTTCATCATAGATTGTACGGATAAAAAAAGCGTCTTTTTCTGAATCTGTTTGCTGCCCAATTAGAGATAAGGGAGTACCTAAAGTTAGGGCTAAGAAAAAAATATAGAAATAACGATAATTCATTATTAGTAAAGTTATCTAGTCAAAAAATGTGTTGCTCTTTAGTAAAGGGTTTTCTTATAAAAAAGTATTCGCTAAAAATTAGGCTAAAAACGTTAAA
>CAYOBX010000262.1:0-7986 GCA_964402245.1 uncultured Saprospiraceae bacterium
AAAATAGGTAGTCCAATCAAGCCTATTAAACCAAAACTGTGATCATAAATATTTGAACTTTGATACTTACCAAGTAATGCCCAAATGGAAGCAAAGGTAGCAATACCTGTAGCTCCAAACATCAATATATTCACTAACAATCGATTCTTAGGTAGTTCTTTCCCCAAGGCTTTTTTGGAATTCATTAATAATAAAAAAATCAGATATGCAATAGGTAATAGGGTAGTGGCAATTACAGAAGCAGGAACTGCCAAAGCAGTCTTCGCTGCTCCATTCCAAAGCAAAGGAGAGAAAAATCCTGCTATAGCAGGAATGATAGCTCCGATTAAAAATAGCTTACGTTGTCCTGGTTGTCCAAAGGCTTCGCTTACTGCATATCCATTCATCATCATGTGAACTAGCATTGTACTCAATGCCATAGCTAGGATACCAATGCCAAAAATTAATTGAGACCAATTTCCTAAAAAAGGTTGCAAGGCATTGGCTAAATCATTTGCATTTCGTTTGGCTAACATAACAGATAAGTCTTTATCTACCTGTCGGGCTGCTTGGCGAATCTCTGCGATTTTATCAGAATTAAACGTATTGAAATTAGCATATTCTGCTTGTAAACGAGTATCCAATACTTGATGATAGGCGGCTTCGCTAACATACCCATCTTTCTTTGCATGAAATTGAGATGCGGTGGAAATAATCAAAGCCGAAGCTCCTAATATAAATGGAATTAATAAGCCTAATACTAAGTCAAATCGAGATAGCTCTCTATGTTTTTTTTGCCAACCTTTTTTCATCAAAGAATAGGGTAATAGAAAAGTCATATTAATTCCTACGGCCGTCCCAAATGCACCAATGATAATGTTCCGTTGACTATCGCAAATATAGTTATTCCAAAAAACTCCATATTCTCCAGCCGCAGTAATATTTGAAGCATAAGATGCTGTTGGTCGAAATAAGGCAGAAAAATCGGGAATTAATCCGCCTAGTAATTCACTCCAATTGATAGCATTGTTCCATATCAAAATGACCACTACCCCCATAAAGGCTAGTACAATGATAGCCACTAAAATTTTAATAAGGCTATCAATAATTTTGGCCGCTTTTCCTTCTCCTGAAAACAAATAAATTAGTGAAAACGCAACGACAAATAATATCCCTGTTATTAGAAATGGAGGCAAATTAGCACCACCCAAATTTCCTTGAACCGCATCTGCTCCTAAGGCAAACTGTGCTGCACAAAACACAACATTTGCAATGATAGTAGCAATCAACCAACCCCAAGCCAATACAGGGGAAACATGTTTTTTTGCCAATTCAAAAGGGCGATCTTTTATATCCTCTTTACTCAAGGTTACATAACTAATAGCTGATAACATGATAATACCACAAAGCATCGCTAATGGTTGTAACCATAAAAATTGATACCCACCTACTACCCCTAAATATAAGGCACCTACTAAGGTGCCGCCTCCTAAAGTTACCGCAGCTTGCACCCAACCTGGTCCGCTTAACCTAGCGTAGTAATAGAGCTTCCTAAGGAAATTGGTGTTTTGTGCTTTTTGGAATATTTCGTTTTGCATAATTTTGTTTTTGACGGTGGACGGTCGGTTGTTTCGGGGTCGCTTTCTGCGCCCCCGAAACTTTAAAATGCTGTTATTTAAAATCACGGGGGCGCAGAAAGCGATCCCGTGATGCTAGGTATACATTTTAAATGGAGTACTACGCTCTTTTTGTCTCTGGGCAAAAGCCATCTCGGTCTACCGTTCTAAAGGCCAAGCCATCAATTCTTCTTCTGTAAATAATTCTTGTCGATCAGCAGTTTGTGTTCGCAAATCTGTTATCACTTTAGTATCTAAATTAAACCAAACAGGTTTACTAGTAAATCCATTTTTTAGATAGGCTAGAATATCATTTATTTTTTCATCTGTTATGTCAGGATTTTGTTTAATGCCAGGCATCACGGCTGCTCCTTCATAGATTTCCCCATGAATAGTAATAGGGCCTTGTAAACCATGCAGCATAATTAGAATTAATCGCTCGCTTGGGCCATCTACATACTCAGATTGATAGAGTGGTGGAGCTAGATTTTCTAAACCCTTTCCATCCATTCCATGACAGGTACCGCAATACGTATTGTATAATAAAAAACCTCTGGTTCGATTATCGGTTTGGTCATGGGTACTCATGACTAATGATTTTTGATCATTGTTTGCTTTATTAGTTAGAGTGGTAGCTAAAGCGTTTGCTAGATAACTATCTTTTTGTGATGATTTTAAATTACTTAGTACCGTTTTCTCTTGCCCTGCTAAACTACTGACTAAGGCATCTGAAATAATAGGATCCGCTGCATATTTTTCAATTAAAGTAGTCGCCATCTTTGTGCTTTCAGAATTATTTACTTTTGCTAAAGTATGTGCGACTTGTAAATGATGTTGATAATTGGAAGAGGCAATTGCTTTTTCAAAAATGGATAATAGCTGGGATCCATTCTGGTCATTTAAAATTGTTTTTGCCAAAATAATTACTTGGGGAAATAGGGAGGAGTTTATATTGGCGACGCTATTTAAAAGATCTGGTGATAGGGCATTCATCCCTTCTAAAGTCCATAAAGCAGCAATTTGACCTAATGGATTTTGTTCCGCTTTAGCAATGGTACTGATATCATTTATCAAATCTTTATCGTTGGCGAACACTAATTTTTTCTGTGCAGTTATTCGTTGCCAAGCATTTTTAGATTGTAATTGTGGAACCCATTCTGCTAAAGATAGCTTACTTAAATCTGGTCGAGAAGTAGTTTTATTTTTATTATCGATTACTCGATATATACGGCCTAGTAAAGGCAAAGTATCCATTCCTCTTTCAATAATTAGTTCTTTTAAATAACTAGTCATATAAGCTCTATGCTGAATAATTGCTCTACGCATATCTACTATATATAAGGCTCCATCAGGACCATTATTCAAATTTACTGGACGAAACGTTTCATCATTGGAGACTAAAAATTCGCTACCTTCGCTTGTTGGCTTTGCTACTATTTTACCGTCTTCTGTTTCCAAAGAAAATCGCTTTACTAAATTGGCTTCTGGACCGCAGACGAAGGCTTGATTATATAACTCCGCTCTAAGTTGATCTCCACGATAAATTAGCGGACTACAGGCAGAAGTAAATTCTTTTACTTTACCTTCTTCGTCATAGGCTCCCTCTCCATACCCCCGATTAATTAAGGTGGCATATTTAGGATAAAAACGCCGAGACTTTGATAAATTTTGGCGTTCTAAATTTTTACTTTCAAAATAGGGATTCCCATTTACTTGATTGGACATTACTAAGTCTCCATAAATTGGATTGCTATTATCATTATAAAATAAGCGTCCTTGGTCATCGCTTGTAATACCCCACTGACCTTTGGTAGCAGCAGCCTCTATATGCCATTCTCCATTTCGATATTGATATCGTCGATCAGATTTTGCACTATAAATCCAATTGTCAATATTGTATAAAAGACCATTCGGCGCATGTTCGATATTGCCTCCTAAAGCATACATAGAATCTACTAATTGTTTTTCCCCAGGTTGGTCATTTTCGATAGGTACCCACCATAGATTTGGGGGTTCAGCGTAAAGTAAGCCATCATTTACGAGTTCAATCGCTCTAGGTAGCACTAAGCCATCTAAAAAGACGATTTTTTCATCCATCATACCATCTCCATTAGTATCTTCTAAAATGGAAATTTTTCCATCTGCAATATCCTCTCCTGAGCCGTCTATATCCCGCATATACCCTGTCATTTCCAATGTCCAGATTCTGCCTTTTTCATCAAATTCAATCTCAACCAATGAATTTAAATGAGGTTCTGCGGCGACTGTCTCTATTTGGAAACCCTCTTCAATAGTGAATTCACTGGTAAAATCTGGTTTTTCAGTAGGCGCACAGGCAGTGAAAAAAATGCTGATTGAAAATAGGGAAGCTAATAATTTATGCATTGTCAAAATTTAATGCTCAATGAGTAGGTTTTTGTAATAAACTCTAAGCTATTTAAAATCTTTTAAACACCTACCCAAAGAGGCAATTTTTATCTAAACAAAATAATTTTCAATTGATTATAAGTTAGTCATTGTTTTTTAGAGGGATCAAATTTATTAGGCTTTTTTTCAAAAAAGCCTAATAAATTTGATCCCTCTAAAGTAATATAATAAACATACTTGTTGCCCATTAGCCAAGAACTTCCATTTCTTCCATTTTTATAAAAAAAACCTTTCTAAATATATAAAACGACTTCATTTTATTATTAAAATATGTAATTTGCGTCCTGTATAAGTATCCAATTATTCAATTGTAGTAGTCTTACCACCCCAATATATATAGTCTTACACTCTCCATTACTATTCCTGCTTAACACAATCACTCAACAATTTTAACAATGAGAACACTATTTGTTACTTTAGTAGGTATTCTGACATTTCTATATATTAATGATATAAATGCACGAGGCACTCAGGATGTATTTCCTACTTTTCAAGAAAAGGAGGATCTATGTAATATGGAAGGTCAAATCTTTTTTGACAACTGTGATGATGGACGAGAGTTTTTCTTTCTCCGAACAACTGATGGTCGGGTCTTTGATCCTTATTTGGGAGAAGGGCTTTCCTTTAATTTTGAAAGAGGACAACAAGTGAAATTTGGCTATGAAGCTGCTAGATTTAATTCTCCATGTTCTATTGCGGAACAAGCGATTATCCTTACCTGTGTAGAGTTAGTGGAAACCTCCAACGAAATATTTAATGACTATCCATGGTTAAAAGATTTGGTTAACCCAAATAACTGTAGTATAGAAACGGTAGCTGTTTATCAACAAAGTATATACAATTATCTATTAATATCAGACGCTAATGGAGATAGTAAATTATACAATCAAAATGGATTATTCTATTGTCAAAACGCTACTAATTACGATTGTGTAGCGGCTTATAATTTAGGAGCACCCATAGCGATTTGGACTTGTCCACTAAATGTTGCCTGCTCTCAAGTATATGCACCTGTATGTGGTACAAATGGTACTACTTATGGAACAGGATGTGATCGAAATGCCGCAGGGGTCGATATAGCTTACTATGGCGAATGTCAAACGACTACTACTTCTTGCCAGCAATTTAAGGGAAAGGTAATACAAAATGAATGTGGCGTATATATTCAAGTTGGAGATGTGACGAACCCTTTTATTGATTTTAATTATTTTGCCATTAATGGTTCTGCAGGGAGTAGACCATTGATAGAAGGCGATTCCATTACCTTTGACTATACCGTTGATAAGTTGACAGGTAATCCATGTTTGAATTTTCTCACGATAGGGACACTTAGTTGTTATGAAATAATGGAAGAAGAAATAATGGAAGAAACACTTCCATTAGAAGTTGGTCCCTTAACAAGGCTCCCGGATGAATTTGGTCTTTTCACAATTATATACTCCATTTGTGAAGGAGATACTTTGACTGTCCCAAATCCTCTTAGATCCTTTATCTGTAATAATCCTACAGGACCAGCTCCACCAATCGGAACTCCGACACCTATTGATATTATTCCTCAAGTCTTTAATAATACGCCTAATTGGGAGAGCAGCGGAGAAAATGACTTTACCACTAATTTTGGCCTTACAATAAGTTTTCATCCTAAAGAAACAACTGAATATATAGGTACTTTTCCTTCTGGACAATGTTCGGGTGGCACGGTATTACCAAATGGACGTCCTTTACATTATTTAGTAATTGTAAATAAAGAGGCAGACTGTCAAACTACGGAATCTCCCACTTTCTTAATTGAAGCTTTTAGAGGCGAGGTGATAACCATACCGAGTCCAGTAGTTCCGTCTGCTACTTTTATCAATGCTTGTCCTAGTAATCGTCAGTTTATAGGCGGAACTACCGCAGAATTAGCCGAGCCTATCTTTCCTTTGGAAAAAGATCTACAAGTTCGTATTCTTAATGAAGGAAGTTTCCAAGTTGCAGCGATGGGTGGAACAGGTAATTATAGTACAAGAGATGACCTAATTAGTTGCCCCAATCTGACCTATCATTTTGAAGTAAGAATAAAACCAGACCCCACTTTGGATTCATGTACTCCTACCATTGTTAGTAGACAATGTAGAAGAATAGGTATCTATGATGAAAATGATAATCTATTACAAACACTAGATCCTGGATTTGTTCCAGCCATTACCGTACCATTAGAAGAATGGCAAGATCCCCAGCCTTTAGCCGAAGGGGAAACTCGAACCTATATTTTTAAAGAAGGTAATTTTGAACTGGGTCGTCAAACCCTGTCTTGTGACAACTCTACTATTGAGGTAACTAGTAATTTTCCTAGTGGTTGTTCAGATGCAGCGGGTGTTCTTTTATTAAATAATACGGGTTGTAGAGATCTAGAGGTATTTGGTACAAGTGGGAATGTGTTGAATATTGCTGTGCCTGGTGGTTCCTTAAATTTTGGGCCTGATGCTAATACGCTATACATTATGATAGCAGGTACAGACACGCTAGGGGTCATATCAGCTTTTGGATTTAGGGAAGTAGATATTGATACAAAAGGATGTTCCGAAAGTAATGCAGCTATTTTCGATGATTATCCATGGCTAAGCGATTTAGTAAATGCTAACAATTGCAGTACAGAAAATATAGCCGTCTACCAACAAGGAATTTACTTCTATTTATTAGTGACGGATGCTAGCGGCAATAGTAAACTATACAATGAAGTTGGACAGTTTTATTGCCAAAATTCTGCTACTTATGACTGTGTAGTTGCTTTTAATTTTGGAGCACCTGTTGATAATTGGACTTGTACGGATAATCTTTCAGAAGATTGTTTCTGTCCCCAAGTAGTAGCTCCAGTATGTGGAGTAGATGGCAATACCTATGGCAATAGTTGTGAAGCCGCTTGTGCAGGCGTAGAAATTGTTTTCGATGGATCTTGCGATGACCCTCCCTTAACGGAGTGTACTGTTACCATCACTAACAGAGAATGCTTCGGCGTTGTGGTCTATGATGAAAATGACAATCAATTAACCGTTTTAAGTTCTAATACAAATCCTAACACCTCTACTTTTTGGGAAGATACCCGTCCATTGGCAGGTGCGGAGACTCGAACGTATGTTTTTAAATTGAATGATCTTGAATTAGGTCGTCAAACCGTTTCCTGTGCCAATGCGAGTATTGATGTAGTTAATAAGTTCACAGATGGCTGTTCCATAAATACGGAACCATCTAGGTTAACAAACTCAGGTTGCAAGCTATTGAGCGTATTTGGATCTGGAGGAGGTTTACTAGGGAGAGCCTTCCCAGAAGAAACCATAACGCTTGGGGAATTTCATCAATTATATATTTTAATGGTAGAGGACGATACGATCGGTGTTGATTTTAGTTTTGAAAGTAGAGACATTGACACAGGTGGTTGTCCAGATACAAATACTTATAATGATGTTCAAATATTTGAAGATTACCCGTGGTTATCAGCTATCGTGGACCCTAATAGTTGCTCGGGAGAAAAAGTGGAAGTATGGCAATCAATTCAGAATATTACCTATCTATTGGTATCAGATGCAAATGGTAAGGGGATTTTATACAATGAAAGTGGACAAGTATTCTGTCAGGATTCGGGAGTTCTTGAGGTAGATGCCCTTACCCTCAATTGTTTCCAAGCCTATGAGTTAACAGAATTGCTAAGTGTTTGGTTTTGTGGATCGGATGATAGTGATTGTAATTTTAATTATGAAGGACTCGTAACCGTAAGTCTTTGTGGCAATGGATCAAACGATCCAATTTTGCAATTGGAAGATGGAAGGTTTATAGCTGCTGCCTTTTCAGGCAATGCGAATTTTACTGGGCAAGCAGGAGATCGATTACTTGTAAGAATGGATATAACTATACGAGAGGATCAGATGGTTAACTGTTCTGTACCCGCTATTATTGGTCTGATTACTTGTTTTGAGGTAATTGAAGA
>CAYOBX010000263.1:0-7961 GCA_964402245.1 uncultured Saprospiraceae bacterium
TGCTAAAAAGATTGGGTCAACCAGAAGATGTTGCGGGTGTTGTTTCTTTCCTAGCAAGTAAAGATGCTGGATTCTTAACGGCTGAAACGATCCAAGTTGGTGGTGGTCAAGCCTTAGGAATCTAATTTTAGAAGTCAGAAGTCAGACCGCTGCACTGTCAGAGGTCAGACTCGTAGTGTGGTTAATGTCATAAGTCTGACGTCTGAGAGTTCCGTTAGCATAAGCTAACTAGAACGATCTGACTTCTGACTTCTTAAAAATATCTACTAGCTTAAATCTATTATTCATTTTTCCACTGTTACAATATTTTGGAGAATTGAAATTGGATCTCAGTTTTTTCCCTACCAAATTTATATTTATTTCTACATTAAACTATTATGTATTTTAGAAGATAAAATACTGCACTAAGAAAACTATATAACTTTTTAGGAGGCTATTTTTATAATTAAATTGTTGGTCAAAGTTGAATACTGTAAACAATTTTCTAATCTTTAAAAATAGAATTTAACCTCATTTATAACTCTATAAATTATCATGAAGAAAGTAGTAACTTTTGGAGAAATCATGCTTCGATTAACTCCTCCTAACTGGAAACGTTTTTCTCAAGCTAGTTCTTTTGAAGTCATTTATGGTGGCGGAGAAAGTAATGTAGCTGTTACCTTAGCCAATTATGGTATTCCAGCGACTTTTGTAACAAGATTACCTGACAATGATTTAGGAGATTGTGCGCTAATGGAAATGCGAAAAAGAGGTGTCAATACCCAACAAATTATTCGAGGAGGAGAACGATTAGGTATTTATTTTTTAGAAATAGGTGCTGTTAGTAGAGGTAGTAAAGTCGTTTACGATAGAGCACATTCTGCTATGTCTACCATTGAAAAAGGAATGATTGATTGGGCGGAAGTGTTCAAAGATGCTGATTGGTTTCATTGGACAGGTATTACACCTGCTATTTCACAAGGTGCAGCCGATGCTTGTTTGGAAGCCATTCAAATGGCTAATAAGATGGGGGTAACTGTTTCTACTGATTTAAATTATCGGAAGAAGTTATGGAAATATGGAAAAGAACCTGGAGAAGTGATGCCAGAATTAGTAGCAGGTTGTGATATTATTTTAGGGAATGAAGAAGATGCGGAAAAGCATTTTGGTTTACATCCTGAAGGACTAGATGTTACCGCAGGCCATGAAGTAGATGCAAAATCCTACTTATCTGTTTTACAACAGTTAATGAAAATGTTTCCACGAGCTAAAAAGGTCATTACTACATTGAGAGGATCTATTAGTGCTTCTCATAATACTTGGTCTGGTGTTTTGTATGATGGCAAAACACTTTATGAAGCACCAACTTATCAAATTACCCATATCGTAGATAGAGTAGGGGGCGGAGATAGTTTTATGGGCGGTCTGATTTATGGCCTTTTGACTTATCCAGAGGATGACCAAAATGCACTGAATTTTGCAGTAGCAGCCTCTTGCTTAAAGCATACGATCTATGGGGATGCAAATTTAGCAACGGTTGCAGAAGTAGAAAAATTGATGAGTGGAGATGCAAGTGGTCGAGTAGCCCGGTAGGGGCAACCCTCGTGGTTGCCCAACTAATACGCAACCCAATCGGATGTTTAACACGCAAGCAGATCGTCGAAGTTTGTAACTTCGATGCTATACGATCAACATTCAATGCAATACGATTATCATAGGGCATCAAGGTTGCCGTTTTATGTGGTCAACCACAAGGATTACCCCTACAAAAATCAACATTAAAAATTAATATTTTGGCAAAATTTACAAAAATACAAGTCTTAACAAAAGCAGCAGAACAAGGCATGATGCCTCTTTTTTATCATGCTGATGTTGAATTGGGGAAAGGAGTAATTGCTGCTTGCTATAAAGGAGGCGCGCGCTTATTAGAATTTACAAATAGAGGCGACTTTGCGCATGAAGTATTTGGTGAATTGAACAAATTCTGTAGAGCAGAATTACCAGAAATGATTATGGGCGTAGGTTCCATCAATGATGCAGCTACGGCTTCTTTATTTATGCAGTTAGGTGCTAATTTTATTGTGTCTGCTTCTTTGAGAGAGGATATAGCTAAAGTGTGTAATCGTAGAAAAGTACCTTATATGCCTGGCTGTGGAACACTTACGGAAGTAGGTAAAGCAGAAGAATTAGGTTGTGATATAGTAAAGCTATTTCCAGGCAGTGTGTATGGTCCTAATTTTATTAAATCTATTAAAGGTCCACAACCTTGGACAACCATTATGCCAACGGGTGGTGTTGCGCCAACAGTAGAAAATCTAACAGCTTGGTTTGATGCAGGGGCTGTTTGTGTAGGAATGGGCTCGAAATTAATTTCTAAAGATATTTTAAAGAATAAAGATTTTAAGTTATTAGAAAAGAGAACGAGTGATGCCTTGCAGACTATTCAAGAGGTTAGAAAGTAGCGCGGATTGTTAATTCGCTTTCAAGAATTTTCGACAACGGATTAACAATCCGTATTACATTCAAGAATCATGAAAAACTTCACCTTCCTAAGTCTAGTACTATTTTTAGCAGCTTGTACTGTTACACAAGATACCGTTTCAACAGCTACCCCCCCTATCAAAGAAATAGTAAAACCTCAACAGACAACCGTCAAAACAAATATAGAATTAACAGATGCTATTGAAGCAGCAGAGCCAGGAGATGAAATTGTCTTAGCAAACGGTGTTTGGAAAGATGTGGAAATTAATTTTATTGCAAATGGGACAGAAGAAAACCCAATTATACTTAGAGCAGAAACGGAAGGTAAGGTGTCCATAGAAGGTCAATCCTATGTGAAGTTTGGTGGAGAATATTTAAGGATAAGTGGACTACATTTTAAAAATGGATATTCACCAGAAAGAGCGATTATTAACTTTAGACTAAATAAAGAAACGATAGCCAATCATTGTCGAGTGACTAATTGTGTCATAGAAGATTTCAACAAACCAAATCGAGATAAAGTAGATCTTTGGGTATCCTTTAGCGGAAGACATAATCAATTAGACCATTGTTATATTGCTGGAAAAACTAATAAGGGACCAACTGTTCGAGTAGATATTAAAGGCAATGAAAGTATTAATAATTACCATCAAATTGTTAACAATCACTTTGGCCCTAGACCTAGGAAAGGTGGCCCGAGTGCAGAAACTATTCAAATAGGAGATAGTGGTACTTCGATGTCTCCTAGTTATACGAATGTCTCTAATAATCTATTTGAAAAATGTAATGGAGAGGTAGAGGTGATTTCAAGTAAGACCAACTTTAATGAATTTAGAAATAATGTTTTCTATAAATCTGAAGGATCATTAGTGACTAGACATGGTAATTACTGTACAATAGATGGCAATTATTTTATTGGAGATGAGAACTCTAATGTTGGGGGTATTCGGCTCATCAACACAGGACATTGGGTAACGAATAACTACTTTTATAACTTAAAAGGTGCAAATTTTAGAAGTCCTTTAGCAGTGATGAATGGTATTCCTAAATCGCCATTAAACCGTTATAACCAAGTAACAGATGTAGTAGTAGCACATAATACTTGGGTCAATTGTAAATCTCCTTTACAATTTGGAGTAGGTACTAATATTAGTCAAAAAGAAGTATTACCTAAATCTGAAATTCGATCGGCAGTTCCTATAAGAACCACGGTTGCCAATAATTTGATTTATAATGAAGTGGGAGACAAACAACCTATTGTTGCGCATGACAAAATTGACAAAATCAAATTTAAAAATAATACAATTGTTAACCAAGGGGTATCTTTTGGAGATCAAGAAGGTATGGAAACGGCTACCATGAAAGCAGCCGAAATAGCAGAATACATTTTTGCTCCTTCCGTTAATCCTACCGATGAAACAATCTATCAGGGTTTTGATTTTGACAAAATAGACAAAGATATATTTGGGAATAGCAGAGCAGACAATAATGCAGCGGGCGCAATTGTCAAGTTAACTGGTGCACCAGAAAATATTTTAAATAAGAAGAAATATGGTACTTCTTGGTTTTCTAATGAAAAGCAAGAAGTAGCTCCACAAACACATTTGCTAACTGCTCAACAAGGAGATTTAACTACAAAAATTGAAGCTGCTAAAGCAGGCGATATTATTGAATTATCGGCTGGAAATTATACTTTGAATAACTCTTTGGTTATTAATAAATCAATCACTATTCAATCAAAAGGCAATGCGAACATTCAATATACTGGTGCGGACAAAACGCCTGCATTTGCTATGCATCCCAATGGAAATTTAACTTTAAAAAATTTAACTTTAGAAGGAGAAACTACACAATATGCTTTTGCTTCCTTAAAAGAAAATATGTCGAACCATTTTAATCTTAGAATAGAAGATGTGGCAATTAGTAATTTCGACTATGTATTAAAGGTCTACAAAGAATCTTTTGCGGATGAGCTTATTTTTACGAATACCAGTATTAAGGATTGTAATAATGGTATAGAATTATCAGAAGAAACGAATGACAAAGGAGATTATAATGCAGAATTTATAACGATTGATAACTGCCAGTTTGAAAATATCAAAAGTAATGTCATTGATTATTATAGAGGAGGATATGATGAATCGACTATTGGTGGCAATTTATCAATCACAAATTCCACCTTTACAAATTCAGGTAGTGAAGAAGAGAATGGTATTTTATTAAATACTAGAGGAATTATCAATGTGGATATTTCAAAAAATACGTTTGAAAATAATGAAGTGAAATTGATTGCTTTATTGTGGGGAGCAAAGAATAATACGCATAGTGAAAATGCTATCAACAATTCTGGAAAAATAGTAGTGGAGGAAAATTTGAAGTTGAAATTAATGTATTAATTCTTTTTAAGGTGACACCTTTTGAAGGAACGAGAAAAGGGTTATCTTAAAAAGTGTATATCACCTTACTTTTGAAACAATCTTTAGTTCATTGTAAATTAAGTTTTTTTTCGAAGAATTATCACGGGTCGCTTTCTGCGCCCCCGTGATTTAATTCTTTGAGTTTAAAGCTTCGGGGGCGCGGAAAGCGACCCTGAAACAGAGAAGCTAAAAAGCCAAGAAATTTAATTTACAGAGTACTTACTCACAAAAGTCTGCCAATGGCCGCATAAACATCATTCATTATGTTTACTAACAAATTATTATCTACGTTAATTTTATGCTTCCTGAGTATCTTAGGTTATACTCAAATTGTGAATAATGCAACTGAATTAAAAAATGCAATTAACGCTGCCACACCAGGCACTACCATTACTCTAGCAGATGGTACATGGAATAACGTCTTTATAGATATTGATAAAAATGGTACGGAAGCTGATCCCATTACCATTACTGCACAAAATCCGGGAGCAGTATTGATGACTGGTAACTCAAGAGTTTATATGGAAGGTGCTTATATAACGGTTTCGGGATTAGTTTTTCAAGACCCTGCAAACCTAGTAGCCAGTAGCTCAGAAATAGAACCGGTCATTGAATTAAAACGATGCGATAACTGTAAAGTCTTAAACAATAAAATTGACAGCTATAATGGAACAGAAGCTCAAAAAACAATAAAGTTTAAATGGGTTCTTGCTGATGGACAACATAATGAGATTGCCTATAATTCCTTTATTGGCAAACTTGGGATAGGCAGTATTATTAATGACAATAGAAATTCGAGTGATCCTGATTTTTTAAAAATTCACCATAACTATTTCGCAGGTAGAAGACCTATCAATGGGGTGAATGATGATAATGACCAAGATGCGATTCGAATAGGTAATAGTAGTACCTCATTGGGTGATTCTTTTTCGGAAGTATATGCAAATTATTTTTATGACTTTTCTGGTGAAGTAGAGATTATTTCAAATAAATCTGGACAAAACAAATACTACAACAACACCTTTAGAGATTATTCAGGTACCTTAACGCTTAGACATGGTAATAACTGTGAGGTATATGGTAACTACTTCCTAGCGGGAAATCAAATTTTCAGTGGCGGCGTTCGGGTGATTGGGGAAGGTCATAAAATTTATAATAATTATATTGAAGAGATCAATTATAGAAAACCAAGTGGCGCAGGTTCTAATACGACTGGAGGAATCAACGTTTCTAATGGTCGTCCTAACACTGAATTAAATGGTTATTTCCAAGTTAAAAACACCCAAATAATTAATAACACTTTTGTCAACTGTGATTACGCTTTAAGAATCGGTACTCAGGTGAAAAGTGACCTAAGTCTAGCACCCCAAAATTTAACGGTGGCGAATAATATAATGCTCAATACAAGTATTGATGCTTATCAAATTATTACCGCTCCTACAGGAACTTCTCCTTCTGAAGGAAACCTTACTAATTTAGCAGAAAGTGATATGGAGGATGATGGCAATTTTCATAGATTGACCGATGGCAGTTCTGCTATAGATGCGGGTGAAGGGGACTATTCTTTTCTAATGCAAGATATTTTAGGAGGGAACCGGGACGCTGATTTTGATGCAGGTGCAGAAGAATTTGGTGCCAATGGGACAAATTTACCATATACCGAATCAGATGTTGGTGTATTTGTTGGCTTTGGAACTACTTCAAATCCTACATTAAGCGTATCTCCTTCTCCAATAACCTTTGATATAAACGGTGGAACGACCACTTTTGAAGTGATTGCTAATGTTGATTGGATTATTACAGAGGATTTATCTTGGTTAAGTATAGATGTATTGGAAGGATCAGGAAGTACAACTATAACAGTCACTACTACTGAAAACCCTACAGGTGAAGAAAGAACAGGAACTATTTCTATTACTGCAATGGAAGGAGAAAACGAGTTGTCTGCGGTATTATCCGTTGTACAATTAAATACTTTTCTACCTACTGAGATTCCAATTATCGCAACGACTAGTTTGGGTACACAGATCAAAGAGGAGATAGCGGAAGAAAACGCATTCAATGACGATCTTACGAATTATTGGACTGGGAATCCAGATACAGACCCAGAAGTATCTATCACCTTCGACCTAAGCTGTTCTCATGTATTGACAGAAATTGGAATTAATTTTTGGAAAGCCGACGAACGGACCACTACTTTTTCCATTGTGGTATCTAATGGTATTTCCGGACCCTTTAAAACAGTTATTGAGGAGGCTACTTCTTCAGAGGATGGGGTGACTGTAAATACCGAGCAATTGTTTAGCTTAAATAATACGATTGGTCGCTTTGTAAAATTTGTAGGCATAGGAAATAGCTCTTCTACCAACTGGACAAGTATCGCTAATGTAAACCTATACGGTAATGTAGATTGTGCAACTACTACCAGTGTTTTCGACAATCAGCTAATAGCTTCAAATATAACTCTATTCCCAGTACCAACAGAAGGACTATTAACCATTTCGTCTACCGATAAGGCACTCCATCTTATTGAAGTCTATACGATAACTGGTCAGCAAGTATTGGCTACTAATGGGAATGGTTCCTATTCCAAACAAATAGATGTTTCTAATCTAACGGCAGGAATTTATTTTATAAAAGTTGGGGAGATTGGTCGAGCTAAATTTATTGTAAAGTAAAATGCCGTCAGCCCCAAATTCTCCCTAGTCGAGCTGCCGAAGGCAGCGAGACAAAAGATTTGATTTTCCAATTTAATAACTAATGAAACCATTATTAAATACATTCTTATTCTTTTTTTCATTTCAATTCGGATATGGACAAGTAGAACTCAATGCAGATGGACCTGGAAATACCTATGAACTAATTACTTCCATACTAGCACCTGGCCATAAGCCGATCGAAGCACCAGATTGTAATCACACGGAATTTGGGGAACACATTGATGAGGTTTTTGATAATGAATTAAATACCAATGTTTTTCGATTCTATATACACACGACCCCTGATGATGATCGATGTATTAAATTTGACAGACAGCGGAATGAAATAAAATCCTATGACAAATCTCCTGATAATTTATTAGGG
>CAYOBX010000264.1:0-7956 GCA_964402245.1 uncultured Saprospiraceae bacterium
CTCTTAAAACAAAATTCAAAGCTTATTCAAAGGTAACACCATTGGTTCTAGAACTTTAGCAAGCTTAAACTGTTCAACCGTTTCCTTTAAGGTTTCTTCAATAGGCGTATACTCAAAATCTAAAACATCAATTGATTTCTGATTGTTATAGTAAGTTTGATTATCCGCACTTCTGAGAGATTCTTTAGTAATAGTTGGTGTTGTTCTAGTAAAAAATGTTTTCAACCATTCCAATCTCCAGCCCAACTCTTTCATGAAACGATTAATTTTAATAGATGGCTTTTTTACTTCCGCCAAGGTAGCTATTTCCGTAAATAATTTTTTATAAACCATATTCTCACAACTCACTATAAAGCGTTCTTCTTGAATGTCAGATTCCATTACCTGTATCGCCATTCTAGCCACATCTCTTACATCTACGATGCCTCCTATTCCTTCTGAATAAAAAGGAAAACCTGAAGCATAGAGTTTAAAAATTGTCCCTGTCCCTCTATCCCAAAAACCAGCCCCTAAAATAAGTGAGGGGTTGATTATAGCTGCATTTAGTCCTTCCGCTATCCCTCTCCATACTTCCATTTCTGCATAGTATTTACTCTTGGCATAATTAGAAGTATCCTTGTCTTCTTTCCAACTAGTCTTTTCATCCTGGGTTTCGCCTGGCTTACTATTCCCCAATGCTGCTATAGAACTTATATGTACTAATTTCTTTACTTTATGGAATAATGCAATATTGACCATATTCGCTGTCCCTTCTATGTTAATTTGCATCATTTTAGTCACTTCCTTTGGATCAAATGATACTAGCGCAGCACAATGGTAAATTTGTTGCGCACCTTCCATAATCTCTTCTAAGAAACTAATATCTAGTATATCTCCCTCTACCCAAGTAATCTTGTTTTTAACATCCTCCACTAATACCATCGAGCTATTACTTCTTTTTAATGCAAATATCTGTTGATGTCCTCTTTGTACTAAATAGCGCAATAGATAGGACCCGACGAAACCTGTTCCGCCTGTTACAAAAATTTTTTGATTCATAAATGAAGAAATAAATAGGATGTTATACTCTACACGGTGTAAAATAATCAGACTGTTTGATGGCAGCAATTCTCATTTTGAATATTTTTGATAGCCTTACTATAGTCTAGTCATTAAGTAATGGTGAAAATCTTTTTCAAAATCACTTTTTTATCCCGTTTGAAGGCTAGAGTGATTCCTAGTACAACCACTAACAATTGTTTTAGTTGCAAACTTAATACCTTGTCGAATAGGAACATAAAAATAAGTAACTAATTCTTTCCTCGTTATGTATCTTTGTGTTCTTTCCTATAAAGGGTGAGTTTTTCAAGGTAAATTACCCTATAATATCACTAATGAAAAATTTAAAGGCTCTATTACTTTTATTCCTTGCTAATTCTATATCTGCAGTTGCACAAGGTATTAGTATGATCGCTATTCCTTGGTATTTTGCTACATTAAATCAGATGGATGTCTTTGCTTATATCTACATTGGTGTGACTTTGATTGCTATCTTTTGGGGGCCATACTCTGGCACACTTGTAGATAAATATAATCGAAAATATATTTTCTTAGTGCTAGCTTTAGTGATGGGTTGTCTATTGGCAGGAATCAGTGCTATGGGCTTTCATCAAGGACATCTACAATGGTACTGGGTCGGACTTGCTTTTGTCTTTACTTTTTTAAATTATAACATTCACTTCCCCGCAGTATATGCATTTGCACAAGAGATTGTAGATGCTTCTTATTATGGGAAACTATCTTCTTATTTAGAAATTCAACACCAGTTAACCACTGTTTTGGCAGGAGCTACTGCTGCCATGTTGTTAGAAGGTACTACTAGTGGAATGGTTAATATTTTTGGTTTTAAAATAGCTACCAACTGGGTAATCTCTCCTTGGGAAATTCATGAAATATTTCTATTGGATGCGAGTACGTACTTTTTGTCCTTGCCCATTATTGGTGCTATTGTATATGAGCCACTCGTCAAAAGAGATCAAGAGAGCGGCAATCTTCTTACCCAATTCAAAGTGGGTATCAATTATTTAAAACAAAATAAGGGTATCTCTATATTCGGCGTTGCTTCCTTCTCTGTTTTTGTGTGCTTAGTAGTATCCACCTTTTACCTAATTCCTATTTATGTAAAAAAACATTTAGAGGAACAAGCAGATGTATTCGCAGCTGGTGATATGTACTATGCAATTGGTGCAGTCTTTTCTGGATTAGTAATTAGAAAATTATTCAAAGAAATAAGTATTAATGCTTCGGTTATCATCATGACTTTATTCGCAGCATTGGCGTTTTTTACCTTAGCGAGTTCCTCTAGTACTTTTATTTTTTATGGTATGTTTTTTCTATTAGGAATTACCAATGCAGGTATCCGCATACAACGAATTACCTATTTATTGAAGACTGTTCCAAATCAAGTATATGGAAGAGCCAACAGTATCTTTTTTTTAAGTCATGTATTTTTTAGAATCATTTTTCTGACTTCCTTTTCTTTACCATTATTTTTGACGGGCAATAATATTATTTATGCTTTTTATATTTTTACTGTTTTCTTATTAATTACCGTATTCGTATTAGTCTTTTATAGAAATGATTTTTGAGGCTCATGAATTTATTCAATAAACTTGCACTCTTTGCTAATGTAATCTTACTGATTCTGACTTTTGGAGCAAACATTGCTCCATATGTTCATCCAGATACTAGTGCTATTTTAGCTATTCTTGGTCTGGCTTATTCCGCATTGCTAATAGCAAATATATTATTCATTATTTATTGGTTGTTAGTCAATCCTAAGTGGGCAATCGGGTCTATTTTAGTACTTCTAATTGGCTATCAATCTATATTAGGATTGGTTGGTTTCTCTTTCAATAATGCCGATGTTAAAGGGGGGGTTACGCTACATATCGCTTCCTTTAATATGCAATTATCTCTACCAGTAAGGATAAGTCAAGGAAAGGAAGGAATTAGTCAAAGAAAGGAATATAAAAAATATCTAAGCCAATTTAAATTTATACATGTTCTTTGCCTGCAAGAACATAGCCCTTTAGGTCAACAACATATTGAAGCAGTGCTAGATTTTCCCTATAAGCATTATTCAAAAAAGAATAATTTTGTAGCCCTATATTCTAAATTCCCTATTATCAATAAAGGGAGTCTCGAAAATTTCAGTGAGAGCAATGTCAGTGATTGTATCTGGGCAGATATTGTCCTAAAAAAAGATACCATAAGGGTCTATAGTGTCCACCTTGAAGCGAATAGAAAAAATGGAAAAATACCCAAGACGGTACTGCTCAATAAAGACGAACCACCTGTTAATTATTCAATTGCTGTTGGTTTATTAACATTTTATCAAAAATTTTCTTCCCTAAGAGTGACCCAAGCTCAACAGATCAAAGCACACCAAAAAAGTAGTCCTTATCCGACTATTCTTTGTGGCGATGTCAATGACCCCCCACAGTCTCATGTATATAAAATATTAGCGGATGGTCAAAAAGATGCTTTTAGAGTAGGTGGAAATGGGATCGGTGCTACTTTTGGCTCTACTTTGAAAAATAAACTAGCATTTCTTCGAATTGATTATATTCTCAGTGATCCTTCTTTTACAATTATGGGCCATCATATTTATCGAAGTCGTTTTTCTGATCACTATCTGATTGAAGCAGGTTTACGCCTAGATTAGTAACACAGAATTTATTCTTAACAAGAATAAATACATCCAATCTGATTCACCTACTTTTTCTTAGCTTTTTTCGATATAGGCTTTACGGAATGCTTGCGTTGTTCTGGCTTTTTATACTTGCTCTTCCAATCGCTTCTTTCGTTCTTCCCAATCAGGCATATATTTGGTTTTCAACTGGTAAAAGTCAGAACTGTGATTATGATGTTTTAAATGGCATAGTTCATGGATAATCACATAATCAATACAGTATGTAGGGGTCTTGATTAAGGCTAAGTTTAATATGATTTTACCCTTAGCAGTACAGCTTCCCCAACGTTTTGCCATTTGTCTGATTTCTAAATCAGGATATTTTATTTCTTCCCGTAGCATTTGTTTATAACATATCTCTAGTCGTTCCTTAAATTTTTTAACTGCTTGCTTTCGATACCAATTAGTCAATAGCTTTTTTATCTGCTTTCGATGTTGTGTTAGAGTTTGGATATGAAAAAATCTTCCTTTTAATTTCACATCTTGCTCTTTAGCCTCTGTAACTTTCAATCGGTAAGCTCTACCTAAATAGTAATGAGTCTCTCCACTTACATA
Source organism: uncultured Saprospiraceae bacterium (assembly GCA_964402245.1). GTDB lineage: Bacteria > Bacteroidota > Bacteroidia > Chitinophagales > Saprospiraceae > JAFMDF01. The sequence goes on from CAYOBX010000264.1 coordinate 4,289, forward strand.
GTCTTTAATAATAGGATTATGTGCAAGTCCTTTAAAATAATTGATTTGTTTTACAATCCATTTTGCTCGCTTCAATATTTTCTCTTCAATAATTTCCTTATTTGCATCCAAGGGAGCAATTACCTCTACTGTAGTATCAGGATAAACATTGATGCCCAAGGTTTTTCTCTTAGTGTAGTTTAGTTCATAGGATATGGTGGTTGTACCATATTGAAGGTGTTCCATTAATAGTTACTCTTAGCTATTTTCAAAGTTTGTGTAATAATCTCATCTATTTCTTCAAAGGATAAGTTAATCCCTATTTTATCTCTATTCCCTAAAAAATAATCTTCTATAGCATTAGCTATTTCATTCGGTTTATTACGATTTGATTTCCAATCTCTCGTTGCTATACCTTGTACCACTTGATCCAAATCTACTCCTGCCCTTGCTAGTAAATCTTCCTTGATTTCTTGTCCATTCTCTCGCCCACTAATGATATTTTTAATAACTCCATAAAATGCTCTTGCCTTTGGGTTATCTCTTACTAATGTAGGTTCTTGCCCTTTGCCCCCTTCCCTAAATTCATCTCTTATAGCAAGTATCTGTTGAAGATATTCCGTTTCATTAATTCTGTTTTCTTGAAAGGCTTTAATTGCTTCTTCTACCAAATCTGAAAACTTCTTATAAAATGCAGGATCTTTATCCATATTTACCGTAGTAGTTTTCTTCATCTGATGAGCAATCGTATCTGCTACCGATGCTGGGCTACCTCCTCGTTTTTCTATCTCTTCCTGTCTAAGACTTTCATCAAAGATATTGATAGGCTCATTAATTTGTACCACTTCTTCTACAGAGACATGGGTATCTAATAATTTCTTAACCCTAGTCTCATATTCTTTATAATCTACCACTTCTGCATATCGTTTCTGTATCGACTGTCGCATCCGTTGGAAAAACTTCAATTCCTTCATCCATTTTTGAATCCGTTCGTCTGTATATTCCCGATAGAACTCATCAGTAGAAAGCGCAACTTGTAAAGATCTAGCAAAAGCAGAAAGTTGAGTATAAAAAGTATCTCGAATGTCTTTTGGAGCTAAGTACCTTTCTAAGGTCTCAATATCTTTTTTGTTCTTTACTTCTTTGAATATATCCCATAGTTCCGAATATCGAATAGGAACTTTCCTTATCTCTTCTAGCACATTGATTAAAGCTCCTTGTAAGTCTTCTGCATCAAATTCATCAAAAGCACTATAATCAGTTAAGGCTTTATCCAATTTTCCTAAAATCCCCACATAGTCAATAATAAAACCGTGTTCCTTTCCTTCAAACAAACGGTTAACTCTCGCTATGGCTTGAAGTAAGGTATGATCTGATAGGGGCTTGGCTAAATAAAGAACGGTGTTTCTTGGTGCATCAAATCCTGTTAATAATTTACTAACTACAATAATAATCTCTACTTCATCCCCTTCTTCTTTAAATCTATCAATGACATGTTCCTCGTATTTTTCCTGACTACCAAAACGCTCTGTAATACGCTTCCAATATTTTTTACTTTCTTCTTTAGCGTCCGTCCATACATCATCATGTCCAGTCCTAGAATCGGGAGGAGTAAAAATAACACTTGTGTTTATCTTCAGTTTTGGGTTTGTTTGTTGTTCAAAATATTGTTGATATTTTATAGCAGTGTCTATCTTAGGTACAGCTAACTGTGCTTTAAAGCCTGTACCTTGCCACGTCTCGCAAAAGTGTTCGGATATATCATGTGCTATTTCTTCTATGACCTGAGTAGTTTCATATAACTTAGAGATACGAGCAAACTTCTTTTTAAAATCTCTCTGCTCCATTTCATTTAACGGCTCCATTACTCTATCAAAACTTCTATCCAGTTGTTTCTTATTGGTCAATAATTTAGCAGATCGTCCCTCATATAATAAAGGTAAAACTGCACCATCCTTGACTGCCATATCAATGGAATAAATGGGTTTTATATATCCTCCAAATTTATTGGCAGTACTCTTTTGGGGTTTCATTAAAGGTGTACCTGTGAAACCAATATAACAAGCATTGGGCAATACCTTTTTCATACGAGCATGGGTGCGCCCATACTGTCCTCGATGGCTCTCATCTACTAAGACAAATATATTTGGAGAATCATTGGCTATAGTTTCCTTTCTTAATGCAGTATCAAATTTGTCAGTAATAGTAGTGATGACCTCTGTTTGGGTTTTGGTGATTAATTCTGCCAAGTGCACCCCTGATTTAGCTTTTGCTAAATTCACAATACCACATTGATGAAAGGTTTTATGTATCTGCTTGTCTAAACTAATTCTATCCGTCACCACAATCACTCTAGGATTTTCTATTGTATTGGATAGACGTATTGCTTTAGACAACATAACCATCGTTAAGGATTTTCCACTTCCTTGCGTATGCCAGATTACCCCACCTTGTCGTTTTCCATCTTTATGTATTTTGTAAATTCTCTGTAGTGTTGATTGTACCACAAAATATTGATGATACCTAGCTATCTTTTTTGCTCCCGCATCAAATACCAAAAACTTTTGAACCAACTCCATGAGTCGGTCTTTTCGGCAAAGGCTATACAATACGCTATCCTGTTCTGTGACAGCTCTATCTGTAGCTTGAATGGTCTTATATTTCGTTTCCAATAGTCGCTTTACTCTGGTTTCAACCTTTTCTTCTTTCCAGACAGACCAAAATTTATAAGGTGTTCCCACTGTTCCATACTTGACCTCATTAGGTTCTACAGCTAATAACAATTGGGCATAATGGTATAACTTAGGTATTCCTTCTTCTAGTTTCTGATTTCGGATATGTTGGGAGATACTTTCTTTTACGGAATGTGGTTTATCTCGTCTTTTATTTTCTATAATAACAAAAGGAATCCCATTGACAAATAACACTATATCAGGTCTACGCTCCTTTACTAGTCCGCTTACTTGAAATTCATCTACAATATGAAAATCATTATTCTCAATATTTTTCCAATCAATATATTTTAAAGAAAAGCTCTTTTTGTAATTGCCAATTCGTTCCTCAAAGCTCTTTCCTAATGTGAGTAATTCATATATCTTTTCATTGGTTCGGAGTAAGCCCTCGTCTGGAATAGTCTTTAAGATTTGGATGGCTTCTCGAATGTTGGTACTAGAGAACTTATAAGACTCACCTTTATGTTCAAAACTATTGAGCGCAATTAATTTCTCTTCTAATATATCTTCTAAAAGTACATTTGATTCAGAACCACCTCTATACTTTGAAGCTACTTGATTAGGTAGGTAGATATACTTCAGCTTCCGCAACAAGTTCATTGCAGGTAATTGGGAATCTAGAAATTCGGAATAATTAGTTGACATACCCTGAATTATTTAGGAACGAAGAATTAGTAAAATGAGCAATTAAACGAAGTGATTTTTGTTTCTAAAAGTCTTTAAAAATCAGTGCATAGCCTAGCTACGGACTTATTTTTTAAGGCTTTTAGGGGCAAAAAGGACGAGTTTAATTGTTTAGTTTATTATTTCTTCGTTCTTTAGTTATGTTCTGGAACGATTTACTAAACAGTTATTGTTTAGCAGGGTAGCTTTCTCTGTTTGAAATCCGACTACATGTCGTTGCCAAATAAGGCTTAGTACAGTAGCGAGTTAATAAGTCGACTTTGCTATTTTGTA
>CAYOBX010000265.1:0-7916 GCA_964402245.1 uncultured Saprospiraceae bacterium
GTTTAGGGCGGGTACTAGTTTGCCCTTTTATTGGTATGATTTGCAGCTAGAAACTACTACCTCTTTATTAGTTCATCCTTTTCAAGTAATGGATGTTACCCTTAAGGAGTATCTTCATCTAACGCCTGAGCAGGCAAAGATTAGCATCTCTGAAATGATAAAGACTATACGCACTGTCAATGGTACATTTTGTAGTCTATGGCATAATAGTTCTTTTTCTAGTATTGGTGGCTGGGAAGATTGGGGAGAGGTATATGCCCATTTATTAGAGGAAGGGAAACAGAAGTCAGAGGTCAGACCGTTCTAGTTAGCTTACGCTAACGGAACTGTCAGAAGTCAGATGTATGACGTTGACAACATCACGTGGTCAACTTCATACATCTGACAGCCATAGGCGATCTGACAGCGTAGCGATCTGACCTCTGACTTCTTTTAAAAAGGAATATCATCATCATTCATCCGAGAAGGTAAATTAATAATATTATCACCAAAGGTATCTTTGCTTGTATTAGCACCATCCGTTGGTAAATCATTGAAACCAAAGTCATCCAAATCAGAGAACTTAGCATATTGGTCTGTAAATTTCAATTTCACAGTCCCTAATGCACCATTTCTATGCTTCGCAATAATAACCTCTGCTACTCCTTTTAAGGATTGACCTTCTTCATCTTCCAATATTTGATAATATTCTGGTCGATAAATAAAGGTTACTATATCCGCATCTTGCTCGATGGCTCCTGATTCTCTCAAATCCGATAATTGTGGACGCTTCGTCCCTCCTCTCGTTTCTACAGCCCGACTCAACTGAGATAGGGCAATTACAGGTATATTCAATTCTTTAGCTAAACCTTTTAAGCCTCTAGAAATAGCACTGATTTCTTGTTCTCTATTGCCCCCTTTATTCTCTCCTCCTCCAGTCATTAACTGCAAATAATCAATGATAACCATTTGGATGTCATTTTGCATTTTCAGTCGCCTACACTTCGCACGAAGCTCAAAAATATTAATACCTGGCGTATCATCTATAAAAATAGGCACTTCACTCATCTTCTCAATTACGGAATGTAATTGCTTCCATTCATAATCTTCTAAATTACCGCCTCTTAACTTAGAACCAGATATTTCTGCTTCTAAAGAGATTAAACGCTGTACCAACTGTACATTGGACATCTCTAAAGAAAAAAAGGCTACTCCTTTTCCGAAGTCCATTGCAGCGTTTTTGGCTAGTGCCAACGTTAAACTGGTTTTACCCATTCCCGGCCTGGCTGCCATAATAATCAAATCAGAAGATTGCCATCCAGAAGTAATTCTATCCAAATCTGTAAACCCTGTAGGTATACCAGACAATCCTTCTTCTCTTTGAGAAAGTTCCTCTAATTGTTTAAGGGCCTTACTAGCTAAGGTCCCCATACTTTCATAACTCCTGCTTAAATTTTGCTGTGTAATATTGAAAAGACCTTGTTCCGCATCATCTAATAATTGAAATACATCAGTCGTATCTTCATAAGCATCTCTAATAACTCCTGTAGAGACTCTAATTAGTTCTCGCTGTATATGTTTTTGGGAAATAATTCTAGCATGATATTCTATGTTCGCTGCAGAAGCTACCCGATTAGTTAAATTCACCAAATTAAATCCTCCACCTGCTTTTTCTAATTCCCCTGCTTTCTTTAATTCTTCTGTTACGGTCAATATATCAACAGGCTGTGAACGTTCAAATAATCGCAGAATCGCTTTGTATATAAATTGATGAGCATCAGAATAAAAACTTTCTGCTCGAAGTATATCAATCACTATGGCAATAGAATCCTTATCTAGCATTAGTGCACCTAATACTGCTTCCTCTAAGGGCAAAGCTTGGGGCTGTACCTTTCCGAATACATAGGTTGAAAGATCGCCCTCGGTCTTGTTAGGTCTAAGCCGAGAAATTTGCTTGCCATTTTTATCTGGTCCTGCCATAATTTTTGTAAAACGGGTCGTTAATTATTCCTAACAAATCTACATTTTATTTGACGAATACCCTAATTCATCAAGTAAAGGAAATTGTTAATATATGTTGATAACTTATGAGTTTAATGTTAATAACTTCCCTATAAGAGATACTTATCCACAATTTGACACAATACTTTATGTAATTAAAAAAATATCATTTGACCAAAAATAGGCAAATTATATAATGAATTGTCTAAAGAATTCCTTAATACTCAATATTTTGTTAATGATTTTTTATATGCGTATTAAGCAATCTTAAACAGATTAGACAAACTATGTAATTGAATTGTTATTCACATATAGTTAAGTGGGAAACTATTTAAAAAATTTCTTTAGCAACGACGAAATAATAAGTTGGGCAATCTGATTCTAATTATTTTTCAGTCTAAGGAATTTAAAAAATTAGTTCCTAGCAGGGCTACGGACTCATTTTTTAAGTTTCTTAGACTGGAAAAGAATAGAAGAAGATGCTCAAGTTATTGTTTTGTCGTTACTTAAAAAAGAATTTCTTTTTTTTGACAAAAACAATACGTTTCAATTTAAAACAAAAATATTTTAATTTGATGTAAAAAACAACAACTTATTTATTTTATAGTTCAAATAGCCACAATTCCCAATTTGAAGGCTCTTGATTGCTCTTGATTACCTTCTTAACCAGTAGTGTACTTGACTGTTTGAGTACCCTGCTAAGTTCGGACACTTTGTGGTATTTAATCAAGCGGTCAGATCGTTTGGAACAATCAGATCGCACGTTCTTTTCTGAACAAACTAGTACTATTGCTTAAGAATGTTAACTAGATGGATAAACTTGTCTTTTTATCACACATAAAAGCAAGTAAATAGTATGGAAATAAATAACTCGATCTACTAGAACAATAGCTAGGTTTTATATTTTAGAAAAATTTCGATAGCAATTCAATTCAAATATGTAAATATTCTTTTTTTTTTAAAAGGTAGGTTTTTCATAAATAATTTTACATTTTTGTTAGGCTTTTTATAAGTTAAATCCATAAGGATTATAACTTCATTGATAAACTACGGGATGGGGTAGAAATAAATTTACAAATTTAGGCTAGCTTATTTTGTTCTTATTTTTTTTCTTGAAAACGGGAGTTATGCTGATGTAATAACTGTTTTCAAGGAGAAAAAGAAGCAGCGTAAATTGTAAGTTTATTTTTAACCCATCCCAACACACTTCTAAATACCAATCCACAATTACTACTAATCTTCACCTGCTTCTTTTTTAAAAAATCTTTGGCTATCGCTATAATTTTAAGGCATAACAACTCTTTAAAAAAACATACTGAGACTTCTATACCAAATCAAATATTCAAAAACTGTATTTTTGCACGGCTCTAATTTCTAACGTCTAAGTTTATATTTTTCACCAACTAATATGGGAGCACAAGTTTTCTATTACTTGTTGACACATTATTGTTTTTTTAAACGTATAGTTGTTGTACTAGGCTTATTAAATGTTATAGCAATTGATATTGCGTTCTAGTAATTCCTAACATTTAATTTACTTAGTAACGAAAAAACCTAACTCCGCCATTTGGACGGTCTCTTTAATTTTATCGTTACTTAGACATTTTAACTAAAAAATAAACTAATTACTAAATTAAATTTTAAATGGCTAATTCAAACCCAATCGACAAACGTCGATTAATCAAAAGCATTACTAAAAAAGCAGGGATTACGGAAGCTCAAGCTATGAAAGCCCTTAAATGTTTTATCGATGCTAATACTGTCTTCGTAAAAGGTGGCGGCATCAAGGAAGTCAAAACAGTACGAGACAAAGTTGTAAAGGTAAAACAAGCTGGCAAAATCCAAAAAGTAGAATTAGTAAGAGAAAAAGCTGTTGCTACTAAGGATGTTGTTGAGAAAATTAAAAGAGTAGAAGTAATCAAAGAGGTACCTGTTGAAGTAATCAAAGAAGTACCTGTGGAAGTGATTAAAGAAATAGTGGTCGTAAAGAAGGAAGCTGCAAAAGCACCTATAACGGTTGAGGTAATTAAAGAAGTATTCGTTGAAGTAATCAGAGAAGTACCTGTTATAGAAAAGGTAGAGGTGATTAAAGAAGTAAAAGTACCTGTTGTAAAAGAGGTAATTAAAGAGGTCGAGGTCATCAAAGAAATAATTAAAGAGATACCGGTTATCAAGGAAGTACCTGTTGAAGTAATCAAGGAAATTGAAATAATTAAAGAGATTCCAGTAGAGGTAATCAAAAAAGAGGAAGTAGTAAAGATTGTAGAGGTCATCAAACAAGTACCTGTTCAGGTCATTAAAGAAGTACCTAAGATCAAGCGAGTAGAAGTGAAGAAAACAGTACCTGTTACTACCATAAAGAAAGTACCGTATGAAATGGTAAAATCTATTAGTGTAGTGAAGGAAGTTACAAAAGTAGTAGACAGAGTAAAAGAAGTTCCTAAGGTCAAGGAAGTGAAGACAAGTAAAGACAAGATCGTTAAATTGATTAAAGAAGTACCAAAAGTAAAGAAAATAGAAACAGTTAAGCAAGTACCTATGGAAGTGATCAAAGAGGTAGAAGTAATCAAAGAAGTACCTGTGGAAGTAGTTAGAAATGTACAAGTGATAAAGCCTGTAGAAGTAATTAAGCAAGTACCCGTGGAAGTAGTTAAGAAGATTCAGAATATCAAAGAGGTTAAAGTAATTAAAGAAGTACCTGTTGAAAGAATTAAAGAGGTAGTTAAAGAAGTAAAAGTAGTTAGAGAAGTGCCTGTTCATACAGTTAAGGAGTTGCATGAAGTTTACGAAATCACGAACAATATAGAAGTGATTAAGGAAGTAAAAGTAGAAGTAATCAAAGAAGTAGAAGTAATTAAAGAAGTACCTGTGGAAATAATCAAAGAAGTAGAAGTAGTTAAGTCTATTGACTTTGATATGTTACAACAGATGATGTCTTCTGTAGATACAGTAGAGGTTTCAAGAGAAGTAACAGGTACTAAGACTACTGTTGGGGATGAAAAGATTGTATCGTCTGGCTCTAGAACTAAATCTAGTTCATCAGGGAGAATTTCTGGTAGTGCTAAAGGTGGTTCAAAAAGTAAAAGTGCTAAATCATCTGGAGGTGCTAAATCAAAAGCTTCTGGTAAGTCATCTAGCAAATCATCAGATAAGTCAAGAAAGGTAACAGCTAAGAAAGTTACTTCAAAAGGTAAAAAAGATGATTTAACTAAGGTGGAAGGTATAGGTCCAAAAATTGCAGGTTTATTAAATGCTGCAGGAATTCACACTTTTAGTGCCTTGAGTAAAGCAAGCGTTTCTAAACTTAAAGAGGTATTAGAAAAAGCAGGTCCGAGATATCAAATGCATAACCCTGGTTCTTGGCCAAAGCAATCTGATCTTGCTGCATCAGGTAAGTGGGCAGCTTTGAAAAAATTACAGGATAAATTAAATGGAGGTAAGTAGATCTTTAGATCCATTTCGTAATTCTTGTACTATTAAGCAATAAGTTAATTGCTAAAAGCTAATATTATCTAACAAAAAAGAATCAACATAAATGTCTTTTGTAGCAAAAACAAGTTCAATCAATAAAGTCATTCCAGACAATAGTGATTCAGGACTAGTGGATTCGATTAAAGTCTTCAAAGGAGGCAAAGCCACTTCAATAGAAGTGAGCGTTAACATCAAGCATCCTTATAGCGGAGATTTAGAAATTCACTTAACTGCACCTTCTGGCAAGACCATCGTACTTCATGGAAGAACAGGTTCTAGTAAACCTAATATTGTAAAAGTTTTTGGAGCGCAAACTACGGCTAAATTAATTGGAGAATCTGTAAAAGGAGACTGGAATCTTACGGTAAAGGACTTTGCCCCTAGAGACGAAGGTATCTTACAATCTTGGAGTCTTCAAATTGAAAATGATGCCAAAAAGGAAGCCTCTGAAATCTTCATCCCAGATGGTAAAGGAAAAAAATTAGTAAGTAAGCAAGTTTGTAATGTAGCAGGAAAAGTTAAAAGTATTTCTGCTTCTATTAATATCAAACATGCGTATATTGGAGATCTAGATGTAACGCTTGTTGGCCCGGGGGGTTCTGTAAAATTACATAGCAGAGCTGGTGGCAATAAGAAAAATTTGAAGAAAACCTATAAAAAGGAACTAACTAAATTAGTGGGTACCAATGCTAAAGGTGTTTGGGCACTGGAAGTTAAAGATTACGCACCTCGAGATGCTGGCCAAATTAAAAGCTGGAATATCGATTTAGTTGTCTAGGTCCTGCTCAAAAAATCTTCCCGATTTCAAAAGAATAGCAGACTTGTTACCCTTTAAGAAGTGCTTCTATGAAATTTGGATTTTTTCGATAGTTTGTCTTAAAAAATTAGTGCATAGCCGAGCTACGGACTCATTTTTTAAGGCAAAATAGCATGAGGAAAGTCAATTCCGAACCGCAAAGCGGATGGGATGCCAAGACCTTTTCAAAGGAGTATTGATTAAAGAGTAACAAGTCTAGTGAAGAAAAAGTGATTGATAATGAGTTTTTTCAAGCTATTCTTTTGAATTAAAGAGGGAAGTTATTTTTTGAGAATTACTAATAGTAATTCGCCATTTAAAATTAAAAGCTCCTGTAAATTTTGTTAATTTGCAGGAGCTTTTTTTTTGTTGAGCTAACAGCTAAAAATCAACATCATGAAATTACCCTATGGAGTGAGTAATGGTAATTTTATCCATATATCTGAAGTACCTTCTGGTCGCTCCAAGCTCCAATGTCCTTTTTGTAAACAATTGCTATTAGCCAAAAAAGGTAAAATAAAGCGGCATCATTTCGCACATGATGGGAATAGTTGTATCGCTAGTTTCAACAATAATTTTTTTGGTATTCTTGGTAAGTTACCCATCCACTTGCCCCTTTGTATGTATGCTAAACATAAAGTACAAACCATTCAAATGCAGTTGGAAGAACTTCAGCAAAGATTGAAAATTGCTAACCAAATAGAAAACAAGGAACAACATTTACTTCCAGAGCTTCTTGCTATATTAACCCAATTAGAACAGAGGTATGTAGCAGAAAAACAATCCAAAAAGGCAAAACAGGTTAAAAAAATCAAAGAGCAAACTTACAAATACACCACCCATAAGATTGCACCTTTTCCTGAATTTCACTTAATAAAAGATACCACCTTATTTAAAGATGGTTTTACAGATGGCAAAAAAACTTGTCGTTCACAAGAGGTCGAGCAAGAGATCTTTGAATATTTTTATCCAATGGCATTGGATAAGCACATTCAATGTCTAAGACAATTTCGACAAAGTACTACAGCAGATATAGCAGAATTTCAATCCAAAGTAAGCTTATTCCAAAAAGAATTAGATTATTTTAATCTGTTCGATCTATATTTTATAGAAGTTACTACAGACACAGATCAGTTTCATAAAATTGGCCTTACTTCTAGAGCTATAGCTACTAGATTGAAGGAAATTAAAAGAGATTTAATATCATACTACCCTACCCTACAATTAAAAGTGCTCTTCCTTAAAAAAGGCGTAGCTTTTACAGAGACTTTTTTCAAACAAAAATATGCTTCCTACCAGTTCCCTATTGGACAGCTAACAGAGTATTTTAAATTTTCTACCCAACAACTATTTTTATTATTAAAAGATTTTAACTGTCTTAGCTTGGAAAGTATTCCAGAAAGAGGAACGGAGAATTGGATCTATTGGGCTTATTTTAATAGCAATGGAAAACTATATGGTGGGCATCAATCCAAAAGTATTTATGTCAACAATGAAAAGTATATGCTTTCTAAAAAGGAAGGGCAATTGATAGAGCGATTGATTGGAATGGGGAGTGGGAAATGATGAATGATGAATGATGAATTTACTAGATGTTGACTAGAATACAGTCAAAGTCAAGTAGTCAACATCAAAGATTCATCATTCATCATTTTGTATTCATCATTAA
>CAYOBX010000266.1:0-7899 GCA_964402245.1 uncultured Saprospiraceae bacterium
AAGTTTGTAACTTGATTTTTTAGGCAATATTCTTTTTATAAGAAAACCCTTTACCTACAATCTACCTAAATCCGTGTCATCTGCGTGGTTACGAAGTATACTACGGACAGGATAGATTACCGAATTTATTTTTGAATTAGACTTCCCAAATCTGAGTCCACTCCGAAAAGTCGGTTCCTGTGCGATCTGCAAGTTTTTCAAAAACTGGCAGATCTAGAACTTTTTGAAAATCAAATTCCTATAAATATATTTTTAATATATGTCACCATCACATACAGAATCCGACGGTGTGTCAGATGTAAGGCTGGAAGAAAAACATCATGAATATTAAAAAGTATTAGAACCTCTTATATCATTAGTTTTGTAGCCATTTTTACTTCTGGTATCCTATGTAAGACTAGCCTTACATCTGACGCACCGCCCAGAATCCTATCAATCAAAAAATCCTATAAATCCTAGTCCATGTCTCCCTTACTATCCATCCTAATGCCCGTCAAAAACACAGCGCAGTACCTACCTGCCTGTTTGGATAGTATACTCGCCCAAAGCATCCCCAATTGGGAATTAATAGCAATAAACGATCATTCTACCGATAGTAGCAAAAATATTCTACTAAACTACGCCCAGCACGACCAACGTATAAAAGTATTCGATAATACAGAAAAAGGAATCATAGCCGCCTTGCGCTTAGCTTACAGTAAAAGTAATGGAACATTCCTTACAAGAATGGATTCAGATGATCGTATGAGCTATAATAAATTGGAATGGATGCAGCAAGCATTACTAGAAAAAGGAAAGCAACATATAGCTATCGGACAAGTACAATATTTTGCGGAGAAAAGGATCGGAAATGGGTACCAACGATATGAAAGTTGGTTGAATAGTTTAACGAGTAAGGGGACTAATTATCAAGAACGATATAAAGAATGTGCCATTCCATCTCCTTGTTGGATGGTTCATCGGGAAGACTTAGCGCAATGTGGTGCTTTTCAAGCCAACCGATATCCAGAAGACTATGATTTATTTTTTCGTTTTTACCAGCAGGGATTAAGGATTATTCCGAGCAATGAAGTTTTGCATTACTGGCGTGATTATCCTGAACGTACTTCGAGAAATGATCCTAATTATGCGGATAATCGTTTTTTATCCATGAAAATGGACTATTTTCTAGCATTAGATTATCTCAAAGATCGACCGTTAGTGGTATGGGGGGCTGGAAAAAAAGGGAAGTGGATCGCTCAATTTTTAATAGAAAAGAAAATCTCCTTTCATTGGATATGTAATAACCCGAATAAAATTGGACATAATATCTATGGCCATATATTACAAGGAGAAAAGTATCTAAATCAATTGATTCGACCTCATTTTATTATTGCAGTAGCAAATGTAGCGGCACAAGCTGAAATAGATAAGCAATTGGCACTAGTAGAGGGATTAGAATTGGGTAAAGATTTTTTCTTTTTTTGCTGACCGTACTACGGAATAAATTCCGTGGTACCGTGGCTTTAACGAACCCTTAATCTTTCATTAAGACATATTATGAGTAAACTTTGCGTCTTTTGTATAAGAGGATAGTGGCTCAATTCTAAAATCAAATTATATTGAATCTAGCAATTGACATAGGAAACACCCGCACCAAATTTGGGTTTTTCAAAAATGGGCGGCTTCGCAAGAAAATGTATTGGGAATCAACGGATTTAAATACATTAACAACTCTTTTAGACAACCAAAAGGTGGAAAATATCATCTGTTCTACTGTAAAGACAGTAGATCCAAGTTTTGAAAGTATTCTAAAGACTCGATTTTATATTCGATTGGAAGCAAATACGCCATTACCTATACAGAATAAGTATCGAACGCCTAAAACATTAGGAAAAGATCGTTTAGCAGCAGTTGTAGGAGCGTACCACCTATATCCAGAGGAAAGTTCCTTAGTAATTGATGCTGGAACCTGTATTACTTATGATGTAATTGATGCTGCGGGTAATTTCTTGGGTGGCAATATAGTACCAGGTATGAGAATGCGTTGGAAAGCAATGCATCATTTTACCGCTAAACTACCATTAGTAGAGAAAAAGCGATCCCCTGATATAGGAAAAGACACTATATCTGCGTTAGTAACGGGAGGTGCACTAGGCACAATCTTAGAAATGGATGGCTGGATTCAGTATTTTCGTCAAGAATATGACGTGATTAACACAATCTTAACAGGAGGAGACGGTGAATATTTTGCTAACCGCCTGAAATCTAAGATATTTGCAAATCCAAATTTAGTCCTGGTTGGATTAAATAAAATATTAAAGCACAATGTCGAGTTTCTTGCGTAGTTTAATTTTTACTTTTTTGGCGCTTTTAATTAGCATCACAATTTTTGCACAACCCCCCAAAACCAATTCTCCATATTCCCGTTTTGGATTAGGAGATTTGTTAGATCAAAGATTTGCGGTTTCCCAGACTACTGGGTTTACGAATGCTTTTCATGATTATTATCATCTAAACTTTCAAAATCCAGCTTCTTTCGCTCATTTAACAGTTACTGCTTTTGATTTGGGCCTATATGCACAAAATTCGGAGTGGGAAGATACCAATAATGGTACTAATAGGAACTGGAGTGGAAATCTAAGTTATATCTCTATTGGGTTCCCAATGTTGAACCCTGTCAATCAAGTTTTAGATAGAGAGATCAAAACCTTAAAATGGGGAATGGGTTTCAATCTTCAACCCTACACGCTAGTAGGTTATGATTTGGCAACAGAAAGTGATTTAGAAAATATTGGAGAAATAATTACCCGATTCAGAGGAACAGGAGGGACTTATCGACTTCAGTGGGGGAATGGTGTTAATTATAAAAACTTTTCTGGAGGAATTAATGTGGGCTATTTGTTTGGACGAATAGAAAATTCTCAAATAGTTACCCTAAATGAAGTGTTTTCTAGCTACGAAAGTCGCTTTAATGATAATATTAACATTAATGGATTTATTTGGAATGCGGGGGTACAATACGACCTATTGATCAAAACAGAAGATCCTAGATTTCAGAAGAGAGTGACTATTGGAGTAACGGGAAATTCAGGACATGATATAAATACGAGTACGTCTCAATTTTTTGAGCGTTTTAATCGAACATATATTATTCCTCAAGATACTATATTGAATACTTCAGGTGTCGAGGGTTCAGCGACCTTGCCAGCAGCATTTGGTGCAGGAATAATTTATTCTCAGAATAATAAATTGCAGTTTGGGATTAATTATGACTTCTCTGCTTGGAGTGATTATGAAAATGATGCTAGTCCAGAGAATTTATTAGACACTTGGAGAGTATCCGTTGGTGGTGAGTACATTCCAAACTATGCCTCTTATAATAGTTTTTTTAAGCGAGTACGATTTAGAGTGGGGGCTTTTTATGGTAGAGATCCTCGAAGTATTGATGGCGAGCAGATTGACCAGATAGGAGGGAGTATAGGATTCGGATTACCATTAACCTTAGCAAGGCAGCAAGTTTCTTTTGTGAACCTTGCTTTTGAGTTTGGACAAAACGGAGGAAATACAACTATAAAAGAAACCTATGGTCGAATGACGGTAGGATTTACATTAAACGATAATTCTTGGTTCTTCAAGCGAAGGTTTAACTAAAAGTTAAAAGCGAGACCGTATGGCTTATTCTACGTCCTATATAATAACGGACGACCAGATGCGAGTTTTGACTTCTGAAAAAATCTCGTTTGTTAATAAAAATTCAAACAAATTATGAAGCGATTAGAAAAATTCTTATCAGTCGCACTGTTATTGGCAGTTGGACTATTCTTGACCAATGTATCCTATGCACAGTGTGAAAAATTTACAGAATCTTCTGATACAGAAGCAGCAGAAACAGCGCATGTATTGTATAGAGATAATGTAAAGCAAAAAGACTTTGATGCTGCTTTTGACAACTGGAAAAAAGTTTTTGACTTAGCTCCAGCAGCAGATGGTGCTAGAGATGTACACTATACAGATGGTGTAAAAATATTAAAGCACAAATTAAAAGCTGCTACAGACGAAGCAGAGCAGGCATCTTTAAAAGAGCAAATTGTTGCCTTATATGATGGTGCAATTGCTTGTTTAGAAAGTGGAGCTATCAAATTAGGAAAGATTAAGACAGAAGACCGAGTAGCTTTTCATTTAGGTAGAAAAGCATTCGACCAGTTTTATGATCTTAGAACTCCTTATGTTGATAATATTAAAACTTTAGCTACGGCAGTAGAAAAAGGCGGATTGAATACGGAGTACACCGTATTATATCCTTATGCTTTTATTGCAGTTCGTCAATTTATTGATGAGCAAATGACAAAAGAAGAAGCTAGAGCAATTCATGCGGAATTAGGAAGAATTGTGGATCATAATATCGCTAATAATGAAAAGTATAAAGACTATTATATGCAGACAAAAGCTTCTATAGAAGGAGAGTTTGCACAAATAGAAAGAAATATCTTTGACTGTGAATACTTCGTAGAAAAGGTGCGTCCTGCATATGAAGCAAATCCAGACGATAAAGAAGTATTAAGAGAAACCATTACTACTTTAAAAAAGCAAGGTTGCCAAGCAGGTGTTCCTTTATTGGATGAAGTAGAAAAGAAATGGGCGAAGTATGCATCGGCTGAAAATGCAGCTAGAAAAGCGGAATTCGAAGCAAATAATCCAGCGATGATGGCTAAGAAGTCGTATGATGCTGGTGATTTCAATGGAGCTATTGCTAAATATGAAGAAGCATTGGCAACAACAACAGATCAAGCTAAAAAAGGTAGTATTTTATTTAGTATTGCTTCTATCCAAGGTAGAAAATTAAAGCAATACAGTAAGGCTAGATCTACAGCGCTTAAAGCTGCTGCTGCTAATCCATCTTCAGGTAGACCATACATGTTGATTGGTGATTTATACGCAAAAGCTAGTAGAACATGTGGTAAGGATGGCTACTCTAGAGGCTTAGCGGTTTTAGCTGCGATTGCTAAATATAGAAAAGGGAAATCTGTAGACCCATCTGTGTCAGAAGAAGCTAATAAAAAAATTGGTACTTATAGAAAATCTATTCCGACTAAGGAAGATGTATTTATGAGAAGTATGCAAGGTGGTAAAACAGCTAAAGTTGGTTGTTGGATCGGGGAGAAAGTGAAAGTGGAGTATCAGCAGTAATTGTTTGATACATCATAAAAAAAGGGCTTGTAATTGAAAATTACAAGCCCTTTTTTATGATTTACAATTAATTCCCTCCTCCAGAAATAGGATCCAAATACATGATATTCCCTTCCTCAAATCCATCCAAATCCTTAATGTCTTTAAATTTTTCCTCATAGGCCGCAGGTATTTCCATCCGATACGCCCTACCAAATTCCCTATCTAAAGCGGCCTGAATACCATTCTTTCGGTACTCACTAGTCTTAAAAGCTTGCTTGACTTTACTCTTATTCGTTTTTACTTCATAATCGTCAAAGTCGCCAAAAGCATTAAAAAACAAATTAAACAAGCCATTCGTTTTAGCTGGTTGCGGCTTAAGGTCTGGATTATGTTTTTTAAACTTACTAGATAAGACTTGTCCTGCATTAATTTTGATATTGTAGTCAAATTTATTTTCAAAAGAATGCTCGCCACTTAATAACATGTTCATCGCATTGGTTTGAATCAACATCACAGGAATATAAATTCGTTGATTTTTAATTTCAAACCAATTGCGCATATCTACAAACTTGATCCTTCTTAAATCATTTACTTTGATGTAGGATGAAAAATCTTCTAGCATGCCGAAATTATTTAACTCCCCATTTTTAGCAGTGACATCTGCCAATACCCGTAAATCGTCGTAAGAAAAATTACCCGTTTTATCCCACCTAGAAGAGATGGCCATTTTAGTGCTGAGCGTACCTTTTAAATTTTTATGACTCAATACTTCTTGACCAAAATCTTC
Organism: uncultured Saprospiraceae bacterium; assembly: GCA_964402245.1. Lineage (GTDB taxonomy): Bacteria > Bacteroidota > Bacteroidia > Chitinophagales > Saprospiraceae > JAFMDF01. The sequence goes on from CAYOBX010000266.1 coordinate 5,939, forward strand.
CATCTGTTGGAAGAGTTCATTGGCATTAATATCATTACAAATAACATTAACTTTTAAACTAGTAGCTTCGTCAAAATAGGCCGTGCCATCTATATCAATGGTGCCATCCATCATATCTTGAACAGCTCCTACAATACTCATTTCTTGATTTTTGAAACTAAGCTCGCCTTTAAAACCTTCTCCTTCTACTTCGTTATAATTAAAGGCAGCAATATCTACCGCAAAAGTGCCATTCAGAAAATTAGTGATATATTCTCGTTGCTCTGTTTGCTCCTCTTTTAAAGAATCGACAATAACGCCTTTCGCCACTAATTCTTCTTCTTCTAATTTAAGATTGACCGCCGTTAGCAAACGATCTAAATCAATCTCTTTAGCTTTTAGTTGAGCATTGAACTGTAATTCTGCATCTTTGCTATTGATAGAATCTGCTAGCAAAACAGGAATAACATTTGTGAAATATCCATCAAAAAGTATTTCTGAGCCTGCCCCTTCTAACTTTATATTGGCCGCTCTTAATTGATTATCTTTCATCGCTATAACCCCTCTATCAAGTATTAATTCTTCTTCATTTATCGTAATAGAGGTATCATCAAATTCTATTTCTCCACTGGCGTAGACCTTATGAATTCGAGAGGTGCGAATCATGTCTTCATAATTACCATTGATATGAATATTACGTAATTCCATTTCTCCATCTCCATCTTCGATATAATCTAGTCCCATTAATTGATAGATCGACTCGACGGGCAAGGTTCCATTTAAATCTAACTGAATATGTGGGCTTTTGAGATTGCTCACTTTCAATTTGGACTCTATTAATTCTCTATTAAAATATCCTTTGAAATTATTGATTTCTAAAATGGCATCTGTACCAGAAGGAGATTTTCCATTTTTAAAACTAGCCGCAAAAGAAACATCTTTGAGCGAACTGCCCAATTCATCGTGTTGTATGCTGCCATCCGCCAAACCAAATTTAAAATCTACTGCGGGTGTTTCTGTCGCATTCAATCTTCCCTTTAATAAAATATCAAAATCGAAATTTCCTTTACTAGAAAAGCCTTCTAAGTATTCATATTCTTCTGGCATTAATTGTATAACAGATTCTAAATTCCCACTCTTATTATGGATGACGAGATCAAAACTAGTTCCTTTCTTTAATTCTTGAACGGTTCCTTTAATATCAAAATCATTTTGATCTACTGTTAAAATAACATCTTGAAATTCATACAATCCATTATTTAAATCTACATATATTTTGGCATCATACCCTAATTGCTTCCCTACCAAATAACGCTTAGTTTCTAATTCTACAAAGTTAGATTCAATACTAGCATCACTAGTTAAAGAGAATTCCTGACTATCAAACTCGCCTGTAAAAAATGCATTTTGCAACAACAATTTCATCTCCTGCTTGGACTGCCGATCTATATAGATTAGCTCCATATTATTTAAGGTAGCTTCCTTTAACGACATAGAAAAATCTGCGCCCGCCATTGCTGCTTGCTCTTCCTCATTTTCTTTGGTGATTAAAAAATTTGCCTGCCCTCTTCTATCTATTTCGACAAACAAGGCTCCATTTTCGATAATGACATTTCCAATATTTAAATTAGAACGCAGCAGGCCTAATAGCCCAATATTGAAAGACATAGCCTCTGCTTCTAACAATAAATTTTTACGCTTATCAGGTACTTTTACATTATTTAGACGGGCAGATACATAGGGAAAGCCTTTCAATAAAGATAGCTCAAATTCTTCTACCTCAATATCATGTACCAATTCTTTGTTAATAGCTGAAATTAATTGTTGACCAATTTGTTTTTCAAATGCAACAGCAATGCCAATAGAGGCTATTAAGACAATAGCAAAAATGAGGAGTATCCAGAGCAGGACTTTTTTCATAGTTTGTTTTTGTTTAGAGGTCAGAAGGCAGAGGTCAGAAGTCAGACCGCTACGCTGTCAGA
>CAYOBX010000267.1:0-7882 GCA_964402245.1 uncultured Saprospiraceae bacterium
TCGATGCCAAATGCTATACAAAAAATGGCGAATAAAATTTGAAGGACTTTTGCTAGGTTGGCATTCATTTGATAATAGTTTTTTTTTCTCCAGTAACACAGCATTCATTCTGTAAACCCGTAACACGGAATTTATTCCGTAAACCCAGTCATGGAATTTATTCCATGACACCATACTACAGAATAAATTCTGTGTTACTGGAATGAATTTCGTGTTACTCCATAAAAGCAGCATTACTATTTTCATCACTACTATCAAAAACTCGGATAGCCACTACCTCCGCAGTAGCCGTGAGTACCCCCTCTGATAATACTTTACAATTTAGTACGACTACTTTTCTTCGTATTTCTTTTACGGTAGCTCTAAGCTCTACTGGTTTAATATTAGAGGTAGGTTTTAGATATTTGACAGTGATAGTGCCAGTAGCATAGCGATAGGCAGGTAAGCTATCTAAGGTTCTATTTTCTGATTGATAAGCAGCGGCCATTGCGGTACACATGCAATGACAATCTATCAATGTGGCAAGAATACCGCCATTCATTAAGCCTTTCCAGCCTTGGTACTTTTCTTCCGATTGCCAAAGACAGACAGCTTCCTCACCATCCCAATAACTTTTTATTTTTAATCCTTGATGGTTACTTTGACCACAGCCAAAACAAATATTACCAGGCATATGGTTTTGGAAGAGGTCTTTGTTTTGCATGGAGAATTTTTTTTAAGTTCAAGTGCAAGCATCAAGTGCAAGTTCAAAAACTAGGCATTGACAGCGTTTAGTAGTCAACATCATGTGTTGAACTTGATATTTGAATTTGTACTTTAAAACCGATGAGGTTCTGCTTCCTGAATCATTGCTAATACCACATCATACACATCTTCAGCACTAGGTTTAGAAAAGTAATTACCATCATCTCCATAAGGAGGACGATGTGCTTTAGCGGTTAAAGTTTTTGGCGCAGAATCTAAATATTGATAGCCATTTTGTTTTTCTAATACCTCTTGCATCATATAGGCAGAAGCACCACCAGGTACATCTTCATCGAAAAATAAAATTCGATTGGTCTTTTTCAGAGAGCTGACAATTCGATGTTCTAAATCAAAAGGAAGTAAAGTTTGTATATCAATTAGTTCGACGCTAATCCCTATTTTTTCTAATAATTTAATTCCTTCTTCCGCAATTCGTACACAGGAACCATAAGTGACCAGACTTAGGTCATTGCCTTCTTGTAGCACTTCTGGTACTCCCAAAGGAACGGTATATGTTCCTATGTTATTAGGTAATTTTTCTTTTAAACGATACCCATTCAAACATTCTACTAATATAGCAGGATCATCAGATTGCAACATAGTATTGTAGAGTCCAGCAGCTTGTGTAAAATTTCTCGGGACTAAAAGATAGATACCTCTTATCGCATTAAGAATCATACCCATAGGCGAACCAGAATGCCAAATACCTTCTAAGCGATGCCCTCTAGTTCTAATAATAGCAGGCGCTTTTGATTGACTATTAGAGCGGTACCTAAGTGTAGCTAAATCATCTGTTAGTCCTTGCAATCCATAGATTAAATAGTCTAAGTATTGAATATCAGCAATAGGTCGAAGACCTCTAGCAGCCATACCAATAGCTTGACCAATAATAGTTGCTTCTCTGATACCAACATCAAACACTCGTTCTTCTCCGTATTTAATTTGCATTCCTGCAAAGCCTTGATTCACATCCCCAATTTTTCCAACATCTTCTCCAAATGCATATAGATTTTCATGTTGCTCTAGGGCTTTATCAAAAAAAGCATTGATGATTTCAAAACCATTTTTACTGGGGGCATCTGCTGCATAGCTTGGAGGAATTACAGGTACCCTTAAAGCAGAGTCAGGACCTTCACTATACAGATGTGTATGATAGCGATCATGTGCCACTTGAGCTTTTTCTTTTAGCCAATTGTCTAATTCTAATAGACCTTGAGAAGTTTCTCCCACTGTGGCATAGCGTATCCGCTTAGCATTTCTCACAAGATCACTTAATACGGGGCGTTGCTCTTGCTTTAACTCTTGGTAGATATCATTTACAGTAGACCTATTTTTTGTTTCGGCAAATACCTTCGTATAGATTTGTTGTAAATGTCTATATGCTGCTTTATTTCTATTACTATAAGCACTCCATGCCCGATCTCGAGCAGCCTTAGCTTCTCTTTGAGCATTTTGAATAATTAAGTTAATTTCTTTTTGGGTAGCGATTCCTTCTTTCATCATCCATTCCCCCATCATCTTATTACAATCCACGTCTTTTTCCCATTGCAATCGCTCCTTAGATTTGTAGCGTTCGTGAGAACCCGAAGTAGAATGACCTTGTGGTTGCGTGCATTCTTGAACATGAAATAGAACGGGAGTGTGTGTTTCTCTAGTCTTTTGAATACCTCTTTCAAAAGTCTCACATAGATTTTTATAATCCCATGCTTTAAGGGTATAAATTTCCATTCCTTCCCCTTTTTCATTCACTCTAAATCCTTCTAATATTTCGGAGATGTTTTGTTTGGTTGTTTGGTATTTGGCAGGTACAGAAATGCCATATCCATCATCCCATATAAAAATGGCTAAGGGCACCTGCATCACACAAGCCGCATTTACTGTTTCAAAGAAGACGCCTTCTGAAGTACTGGCATCACCAATGGTACAAAAGATTACTTCATTGCCATTATTGGAAAAATTAGAGGTTATATTCTTGTTGGAGCGATATTTTTGAGAGGCTAATGCTAATCCTAATCCTCTAGCAAAAGAACCAGCAGTAGAAGACACACCACTGGTAGCGTTTAATAGTTCTTTGTGATTAGTCCATTTACCAGATGAATCTATTAATTTTGATCCGAAATGATTCACCATTTGACGGCCTCCACAGAAAGGGTCATTGACCGTATCAGCATATAAGGTAGCGAAATAATCTTCTGGCTTACCCATACCTGTATGGAACATGAAGGTTTGATCTCGATAATAGCCTGCCCAAAAATCCCCTTTTTGAAAAACTTTTGCCATTGCGATTTGCGGTACTTCTTTGCCATCCGCAGTCACAGCAAACTTAGCTTTACCATTTAAAACTTCCTTTCTAGCTAAATAACTTACTTCCCTACAGAGACAGGCTAATTGAAAATCGTAAATAACGCTTTTTTGATAGTCTGTTTTTGGAGATTCTAATATGGAAGCAGCTTCTATGAGACGATTTCCTATCATTAAATATGGCTTTCGTTATAGGGGGAGATATAAAAGAAATATCTACGTATTTCAAATACATTAGTATCTCTTTTATACAGAAATAAAAATAATATTGTAAAAGTAATACAAAGGGAGGCTATAAAAGTTGATTATTGGAGTATAATTTGCATAAATTTCATAATGATTGTCCTAATTAAAAACAAATATTGTTCCTTTTCAGGGATTTATTAACTTTTTTAGTACAAATTTTATTTCAAAAACAGATACTATCTTAGAGAAATATTTCGTTATATTTTCCTACACCTAATTTTTGCGAAATAAAATATTAATTTCCGATAAAATTGGTGAATTCTAATTCCAATATCCAACTAGTCAGGTTAACGTTACATTAACAAGGAAATGTAATAGACAACTTTCATCTTGTAGTAATAATCTATAAATTTGTACAACTCCAAGACTAATCAAAATTAAAATAAATTCAAATAATTCAACATGAAAAAATTAATAGCATTTGCCTTATTTCTTTCTTTAGGCTTAAGTTTCTCTTACGCTCAAGATCAGGCAACTCCAACAATGGATAAATCAGCAGAAGCTGCGCCATTAGAATTAGCGGTTCCTGGGCCACACATGACTTTTGAATCAACGGAAGTGGATTATGGACTAATTCTAGAAGATTCTGACCCTTTTCGATACTTTAAGTTTTCGAATACAGGAGATGAGCCTTTAGTAATAAAGCATGCAAAAGGTAGCTGTGGTTGTACCGTTCCAACTTATCCTAAAGAGCCAATCTTGCCAGGAGAAACTGCTGAGATTAAGGTTCGATATGCTACTAACCGTATCGGTCCATTTACTAAGACGATTACTTTAACGACTAATGAGGAGTCAGATACTAAGGTATTACGTATCAAAGGTAAGGTAGAAAAGAAAGCAGCTGAGCCAGATGCTATTCCTTCTGCGGAACCTAGTATTTTAGGTGGAGGACATGAAGGCCATAAGCATTAATTAACTTTATTTTCTTTATAAAAAAAGCCCTGAGACATACATCTCAGGGCTTTTTTTATAGATGTAGCTTAAACATTCTTGTCTGAACAGAATAGACTCCTTCAATTAGATGTAACCTACTCAGGCAAGAATGCCTAAGCTACCTGTAACTTCATCCTATTTGGATAGGAGCGACTTTATTTACTGATACTCAATTGTTTACTTCTATCTATTACATTGGCTTTTTCTTTTCCTATTTTATTTTCTTTTCCGTAAAAAAGCATTTATCTTGTTCTCGAAGTAGCAAAAATTACTTTTTAAACATGAGTTGTGGGACAAAAGAAATGGGTAAATCTATTTTCAAGTCCCTTAAATTGAACCTACGAGAAAAAAAATGAATAAATGTATGTCTATTGTCAATCTAGACAATAAAACCTTCCGTTCGGTATCGAATTCTGGAAATGGGGAGGTGGATATGGAAACGCTATTCCATTATATGCAAGATGGTACTATGATTAGTGCTAGCTATAGCGGAGGTGGTATTCGAGAAGGTAACTTAATAGGTCAAATAGATCACGAAGGAGTACTGTCTTTTGCCTACCAACATTTCAATACAGATAATGAATTTAGAACGGGTAGATGCACTTCTAAACCAGAAAGAATGTCCAATGGCAAACTTCGTTACCATGAATCATGGGAATGGACCAATGGCTTGGAGGGGAAAGGTGCCTCTATTATTGAGGAAATATAACTGTTTTTAAGAAGCCAGAAGCCAGAAGCCAGATCGTTCTAGTTAGCTTGCGCTAACGGAACTGTCAGAGGTCAGACTTTATGATGTTGACCTTACAGAGCGCGTCATACATCTGACAGCGTAGCGATCTGACCTCTATTCATTCCACACCCCAAAATATGAAAACTATCCGACTGTTATTATTCGTTGTTTTGCCCCTTTTTCTGGTACAGAACCTACATGCTAATGGAATAAAAGGTACCATTAGCGATGCCAGCGGCAATCCCTTGCCATTTGCCACTATTTTTGTAAAAGAAATAGGAACAGGAACTAGTTCAAATGCCAAAGGCGATTTCTCTTATCGCTTACCGAATGGCCGTTACACAATTACTTTTCAATATATAGGGTATGAATCTTTGGTTAAAGAAGTAACAGTAGCCAATGCTTATGTAGAGTTGAATATTCAACTCAAAGACCAAACCTATGAATTAAAAACAGTAGAAGTGACGGTAGGAGGAAGAGATCCTGCCTATATCATTATGCGAAAGGCTATAGCGAAAGCGCCGTTTCATCTTAATCAATTAAATAGCTATACCGCAGAGGTTTATACCAAAGGATCTGGTAGATTGAAAAAATCTCCTTTTTTACTTCGGAAAATGATGGAGAAAGAAGGGATCGATTCTACATTTGCGTTTGTGAGTGAATCCGTCAGCGAAGTGACTTATAAGCGACCTAATTATTTTAAAGAAAAAATTATTTCTGTTTTTACCACTGGTGACGATCAAGACTCTAGCCCTAATGGATATATCAATGCTAGTTTCTATAACCCCACCGTAATAGATGTCATCTCTCCATTATCTCCAAAAGCCTTCGCTTATTATAATTTCACCTATGAAGGTTTCTTTATGGATAGAGGACAAGAAATTGATAAAATCAAAATTACCCCAAAAAGTAAAGGAGAAAATGTAGCAACAGGCTATATCCATATTATTGACGGAGATTGGAATATTCATAGCTTGGATATAGAAGTTCAGAAAGTCGTGCCTGCGAATACACTCCTTCAAATCAAGCAAATATACGCGCCTATACAAGAAAAAGTATGGCTCCCTGTTACACATCAGTTTGATGGGCGAATCAAGTTTTTTGGATTCAATTTTGAATTTGGCTATTTAGCAACGGTTAGTAAATACCAGATTGAGTTAAATCCAGATTTGGATTACGAAGTAGCCGTCATTGATGAAAAGTTAGAGGCCGAAGAAGCCGAAAGTATTCAACAGCAAACAAAGCAAAACTACCAAGAAATAGAAGAACGGCTCCAAAGTGAGAAAAAAGTAACGAGAAAAGAATTGCGAAAACTTTTAAAGGAATATGAAAAACAAGAACAGGCGCAGCAAGAAGAACCAGATGTAGTCAGTACCTATCAATATGATGTAGATAGCAGTGCCTATAAAAGAGACTCTATTTACTGGACAAAAATAAGACCTATTCCACTAAGTGAATTGGAAGTACGAGGGTATAAAGTAATGGATAGTCTGAATACAGTAGCAGACGAAAAAGAAGATAAAGAAACAGAAGATAATGTAACGGTTACTGTTGGGAATAATGGTAGTTCGGTCAGTAAAAGGAAAGATAGCTTTAAATTACCAGATTTAGTATTAGGAGGTGCTTATGGGGAAAAAGGACAGACCCAATTTTATATTAAACCAATGGTCAACACTATTCAATTTAATACGGTTGATGGATATAATTTTGAATATGGAATAGGTTTGGAGCGTAGGGATTCTTTGAATAAACGGCTGTTTGTAGAAGGGACCGCTCGTTATGGATTTGCTAGAGAAGTGCTAAATTATTGGGGAACAGTAGGATATAATTTTGGAAAGAGACTTCAAAAAAGACAAATCCGAATATCCGCAGGCAATGGGGTTGCCCAATATAATCCAGACAATCCCATTCATCCACTAGTGAATACCTTTACGACCTTATTGTTGGAGCGGAATTATATAAGGCTTTATGAAAAAGATTTTGCAAAGATTAACTATGTACATCAGATACAAGCTAATACCGTTTTTGAATTAGGTGCAGAATGGTCTAAAAGAAATACCTTATCCAATTTTTCTACACACCATTGGGTCGATAGAGGAGATAGAGATTATCTGTCTAATATTCCAAATAACATAGAAACAAGTGCCGATTTTGAACCCCACCAAGCCTTTATAACTAGTCTAAATATTAAAACAAGACCTTGGCAAAAATATCGTATTCGGAATGGTAGAAAGATTGCTATTCAAAATACCTCACCTTTATTGTCTTTAGCTATCCGACAAGGTATAAAGGGAGTAGGGGAGAGTAGTACTGATTTTAGTCATATTGCATTAGGGGCACAGCATCGCTTTCAATTGGGTGTAAAAGGAAAAGTAGATGTAAAGGCTAATATTGGATTCTTTGCCAATCAAGAAGAAATGCAATTTCCAGATTACCAACACTTTTTGGGCAACCAAACACCTTTTGTGACGACAGATCCAGTAGGTAATTTCAGATTGTTAGATTACTATATGCATAGTACCAATAATGCTTATATAAATGCACATGTGCATTATCAATTTAGAAAATTCTTAGTCTCTCAAATATTAGAGGTGCAGTTGTTAGGGATCAAGGAGAATGTATTTGTTAATTATTTAGGGACGGAGACATCCGATAATTATTTTGAGGCAGGGTATAGCTTAGATAATATTTTTAGGATCTTTAGATTGGAGTTTGTTACGTCTTTTCAGGATTGGAAATATCAAGAATTTGGCGTGCGGCTGGGGATTGCTACTAATTTGAGTAATTTGTTTAATTAGAGTTTTTTTATAATAAAAGCTTCTTAAAATCATGGTGATTTTGAAAATCACCATGATTTAAAAAGACTCGCCTTATTTTAAGCATTCACCTCAGTTTCTTTAAAAATTAACTGCTTTCGATTAGGACCAG
>CAYOBX010000268.1:0-7875 GCA_964402245.1 uncultured Saprospiraceae bacterium
AATATCTTTTCTTTATCCTCTTTTGTCACTGCCCAAATCACATCCGCATCCTTATAAGCAGCTATTTCATTTAATTTATTTTTAGCTACTCTTTCCTTGGTAAGACCTTGCCAAATCCCTATAGACCTTTCTTCTCTTAACCAATTTAAATCTATAGTATCAATAATAATCTTTGCCTTTGGATATAACTTTCTTAGACGTTTAGATTCATGATAGGTTCGATAGAAACTAAATACAATAGCCCTAAATTCAGGGATACGTTTTTGTAGTTTTCGATAATCAGCAGTTGTGATTACTCGGATTCCTTTGCTAGTTAGAGTAGCGATATATGGCGCTGGTTTTTTCCCTAAACTAAAAGCATATACTTCAAAGTTTTCTAATAATAATTCTAAGATTCGCAGTGCTCTTTTGCCTCCACTGGAGCGATCATAATCTGGTAAATCTTGAAAAACGTATAACAACTTCCCTAATTTTCCATTTCCATCTTCATCTTTTAATAAATGATTGGAGTGATCTACTTTATTTTGGGCTACTTCACTTTTAGATTCCTTTGGCAAATCAGAAAATCCTTTTCTATTCGTAGTATTCAAAGAAGTTTCTGTATCCTTATTTTGTAACAATTTCTTTAAATTGATCAAAATCATTGCAGGCGATTCATTCGCTAATGCTCTCTTTAGGATTCTAAAATTTTCTCTATTTACTTGTTTAAAAAACCGAGCAGGAGAGCTTACAATAGTTTGTAGCACATTCAGCCAAAAGGTATATTTTGGCATTTCTTTTTCTTCTGTCCAGTCGATATTCCTACTGTTTCCTTTTAGATTATTTTTAGTATTAATTACATCAATAGCAGCTTGATTTTCGTCTTTCCAAATTTTAAAACGAGAACCAATCTTTTTAATATATTCCTCCGCATGTTTTCTGAATTTTAAATATTCTAATTCAATCGTAAAAGAAGTAGCTGATGTAGTAGCTATATCTAGAGTAATCTCAATAAATCCTTCTTCATTAAAGATAAATATATTCTCTTCCTCTAGTAGTGGTGTCTTTATGACCCTTTTTATCTTTATATCTTCATCGTTCGCTCCTTTCACATACCATGTCTTAAGTTGTAAAGCTACTAAGGTATTACAAGGGTAGAATTGCAGACGTTTTGGCGGTCGATTTTCCTTATTTGGCAAAGTAACCACTAGTTGATTAGTATCCAATTGAACAGGTATCCTGATTGGCGCAATCTCTGTGAAACCGTTTCCATAGTCAATTGCTAAAGTAGCTATCAATGGATCTTTGGGTAGGATTGTTTTATACTCCTCTGAGTTTCTTAAGTCATCAAAAACAAGGCTACTAGGCTCCCTTTTATCAATTAAAGTTAAAGCATTAATTTTTTGATAAATAGATTGAAGTAGAAAACCATGAATAGGCTGCTCACTTTGGTGATGCCGAAGATTGGGATTTATAAAATCAGCTATGCGTTTTTCTAATTGAGTTTCAGATAACTTGTGTTCTATATTTAAAAATGAAAGTACTTTTACTGGATCAGATAGGATAGTATTATAGGAAATAAAATTTCGTTCTTCTCCCCTAGAATTCATTTCTGCACTAAGTAGATATTTCATCCATAAAGCGATCGATTTATCTTGAGACAAGTAATTTCTTTTTCTCAAAGAATTAGCGACTTCATAAGGATGCCTTACTAAAACATACTGTTTTATTTTAATATTTAATTCCGAAAAAACGGTTTCCCATAAAGGTAAGGTTAAAGAAAATCGAGGATCTTTGATCGCAAAAATATCAAAGCTATTAAATTCTTTTTGGAGAAAAGTTTTTATCTCCGATTTTATCTCTATCACCTGTCGAATGGACATCCAATTATCAGGAAGTGCAATTGTTGAATCCCATGATTGTCCAAAGTAGCTTAGTATCCGTTCATTAATTGCTACCGCTTCTTTACTTTCATAAAAGCCTTTTGGGTTGTCAAAGCTTGCCTCTTTAAGTTTCCCCATAGGGATGCCTATTTCTTTTAATAGTCCAGCAAAAGCAGAAGTACCACTTCTATGCATACCAAATATTAAGAGGCATTCTCTGACTTTCATTAAAAATGAGATTAAAGTAATGACAAAACATTTCTCAAAACTAGCTACAACATAATTAAACGCAGAAGTGCAAAGATGCAGAGTTATGTGTGTTCTCCGCACCTCTGCATCTCTGCGTTCAATACAATATTTTGCTTGCAAAATTTATCTAGACAATTCCTATTAAAATTGAAAATAGATAAAAGGCTTCGTCTCTCCATAATGACCCAATAAGGTAATCGAATAAATTAATAGAAGATAAACAGGCCAACGAACTAAAAGAGGTTTGCTTAAAATAGTATTGACTATATCTATTTTATATTCCCAATAATGAATAATTGCTATCACTATCATTAATACCATAGATATTTTAAATTCAACGGTATCTACAATAGTGTCATAGATATTAATTGAGAAAAAGGATTCATCATACACCGTAAAGTTTTGGAAGATCAGCATTGCGTCCGAAATCGAATTCGCCCTAAAGAAAACCCAAGCTATAGAAGTAATAAAAAATGTATAAAAGACTTGTGCGATAGAAGGCAATTTTTCAAGTATTTTCAACCATCCGAGACGTTCAACAATTAAAAAGAATCCATGAAATAGTCCCCATATAATAAAGGTCCAGTTAGCACCATGCCAGATCCCTGTTACTAAAAAAACGATAATTAAATTACGGTATAATAGATACGTTCCTCCTCGATTACCTCCAAGAGGAATATATAGGTAATCTCTAAACCAAGTAGATAATGAGATATGCCAACGCCTCCAAAATTCTTGAATACTTTTACTAAAGTAGGGACCTTTAAAATTTTCCATTAAGCGATACCCTAACACTCTGGCTGCACCAATCGCCATATCTGTATATCCAGAGAAATCACAATAAATTTGAAAACTAAAAAAGAACATGCCCATGATAGCAGCCATTCCAGTATATTCAGTTGGGTTATTAAATATTTCATCTGAATAAACCGCAAAACGATCTGCAATCACTATTTTTTTAAAAAGGCCTAACAGGATCAATAGTAAACCACTTCTTACCCGTTTATAATCGAACTGTTGCTTTTTCCGAAACTGGGGTAGTAAATTCGTCGTTCGTTCTATTGGGCCAGCAATTAATTGAGGAAAGAAAGAAACGTATAATCCAAAAATAAAAAAGTTTTTCTCAACTTTTTGATGTCCTCTATAAACGTCAATAGTATAGCTTAAGGTCTGAAATGTATAAAAAGAAATACCCGCTGGCAGTAGCCAAGTATGATCGGGAATCGTTAATTCCACTCCAATAGTATCTATAAGGTATTGAATATTTTCTCGTAAAAAATTATAGTATTTAAAATAAAAAAGAATGCCTAAATTTACAAGAATACTTAAACTCAAGAATAATTTTCGCCGCTGAATGTTTTCTGTATTCGCAATAAATCTGGCTGCCAAATAGTCAACTAAACTCGAACCAACAATGAGCACTATAAATATTGGATTCCAATACATATAGAACACATAACTGACCAGTAAGAGCCAAAAAACTCTTGCCTTCACCCAAGGTAAGGCAAAATAGATAGCGCTAATTATAGCAAAATAGATAGCCCCCTCTACTGGAAAAAAGAGGCGATACCCTAAAGTTTCAAAAAGTAAATTCACTTCATTAAGGTATTAAAAGATTCTGCTAATTTTTTTGAATAGATGACCGAACCAGCGGTATTTAAATGCTCTTTATCCCATCTATATTTTAATAAATATAATTCGGGGTGCTTAGAAGGATCTGCTAAGTCAATTTTATTTATTTCTGGTAATTCTTGAAAAAGAGCTACAATATCTGACGGTGAATCAAAAACACCCTTTACTGGATTTAAGATGTAAATCAATTGAATGTCTTTCGTTTTAGCTAAGGCTATATAATGATCTAGCTGTTTTTTAAATACCTTATTGTAATATGGTTTACCTATTTTAGTACTTTCATAAGCTTTCGAAAAGTCTTTTTCTAATATTTTTAGAAAATCAGGCAATCTATTTTTTTCATGGATATTACTTGTTTTTTCTCCTAAAGGATAAAATCCTGTATTATTTCTTCCAACAACTCCAAGCGCGATATTTGTATTTTTTTCAGTTATCTCTTTGACATATTCCTTTCTCATTCCCAGTCCTAATAATTTTTCAATATAGGAATATAAATACATACCACTAATCCCTATTTTAGTACCTAAAGGAACAGAAGATGCAAAAATATATTGGTAGAAAGAGGACAAATGTGGTAAGGTCAAATAATATTTACTTCTAGTAGTTCTAAAATTTTGTGCAAAATAATCATAGCCGCTTAGTTCAACAAATAGATATTTAATTGAATCGTTTTCTTCCATTAAATGATCCAGTAGTAAATAAGTTTGAGGTGGGAAGGCACCATCAGCTCCAAGATTGAAGCTTTGTGTTTTCACTTGAGCTATGCTATCAAATAACAAAGGCATTACCTGTCTAAAGGTGATGCTAGAACCTATGAAATAGGTATTAGGTTGGATATTTTTTTCTTTTAAGTATTCTATTTTCGTATTTAAATGTATGTTTCCCCAATAATGAGGTAACTGGCCAGAAGAGTTCCAAAAAAATTCTCCGAGTATACCCAACACAACACTTAATAAAATTATTTTATAAAACAGTTTTACCATTCTTGTTGGTATTAGATTTCTTTACGACTTTAGCCATTAGCAATGAGCTTTTAGCTTCTAATAGCACGTTGCAAACGTGATTATTTCTTTACAATCGTGGTGAAAAAAGGAGTATAAAGAAATAGCCTAGCTAATGTAGCAAGCGTGTATTTGGAAGCTGATAGCTAATGGCTAAAGTCGAGCTTAGTAGTTATAAATACAAAAGGGTGAATGAAAAGTCTAAATTATAATATGCAATTGCCTAGATAGCGAGATGTTACGAAGGATGCTCTCTTTGCAAGAACGTCCTTTGTTACAAAACTAATAGGCTATGTATTATAAAGATGGCTTTTCGTTCACCCTGTTTAAGGGCTAAGGCAAAAAATAATCACTGACACTTGGCTGCCTCTTTTTGCCTTAATTTTCTTCTTGAAAACACTCACTATATCAACATAGATCGTATTTTCAAGAAAAAAACTAAGACCCAAGAATCAGCGTTTATTTATTTCCCGTTCCTAATGTGAAGAATGCTGTAAAATTATGTTTTTTAAGCTGTCAACCTGCTGGGAATGCTTTTTACTTGGTTTTTCTTCAAAGATTTCAAGATGTTTTTTAGCAACTTCCCATTGCTTTCCTGCAATCGCAATCTCTACCAACAATAAATTAACTTCATAATTATTATGTTGAATAACATAAACTTTATCTGCGTATTTCTTAGCCTGATCTATTTGATTTTTATGTTCCAACAAAAACCGAGCATATTGAAGTAAGGTTTTTTCATTATAGGGTGCTTGCTTTAATGCTAATAGATAGTTTTCTTCGGCCTTACCAATATTATTCTTTTGTTCATAAAGCTTTGCTAAGTCCAAAGTAATCAATTTATTATAGCTTAATCTTTCTTCGAAACCATTTGCCGTTTTAAAAACTGGGTTATATACATTTTCCAATTGTTTTATTGCAGTATCTACTTGGCCATTAATCATTGCTCTCTTACCAGACCAGTACTGGTCATAACTATATTTAGTGTAACCGAACCAAGCTAAACCTAAAATGGAAAGAAATAATAATATATAATTCGCCCAATTTGGAACTGTATAAAACCTCTGTTCTGTACTAGTTAAAATACCTAAAGCACAGAAGGCTAGTAATTGCAATCCACTAAAATGGTATTCGTAAGAATTAACATCATTATAAAAACAAGCAGTAATAAAATAAACAAGAAGAGAAGCATAAGCGGCTTTATGAAAATCATCAAAACTAGTAGTAGTATCCCAGCCTTTTCGGATTGCCAATAAAATAGGTGATAAAAAGGCTACTAATCCAACTAGACCTAATTCCACCAAATGTTTTGTATATAAATTATGACTTCTAAATCTGATAAAGCTAGAAGGATCATCAAATGGAGGGATACCATTAATTCCTAATTGATAAACGACCAATTGCCAGTTACCCAAACCAACACCAAGCAGTGGATTTTCTTGTGCAATTCTTATAGAAGCTCCTAATAAATAAGATTTAAATAATTCTGTAGTACCCGAGAATTCTTTCAATAAGGGAATTCTTGTAATATCAATCCCACCGAAAACTGTAGGAATATTAATAAAAAATAAAGTAATTGTAATAACTCCTAAAAGGATGTTAAACCATTGTTTAGTTAGATAAGTCCAAATATAATAAAGGCCAATAATCAAAAAGGCTATTAGTGCCCACTTTGTCTTAGTTATCAATAAAATATATAAAACACCAACGGTAGCAATAATTTTTAGAAGTATTAAAATGCGATGCTTAGATTTTAAAAATAAGATATAAGGATATAAACTAACTAAAAAACAAGACGTATAATTTGCATTTTTACCAAAGAAATAATTCCAATGACCATCTGTTTGTACATTTACAAATAAGGCCAAAAAATGATGTAAAAGCATTGCTAAAAAGAAAAACATAAACAGAGTGGGCATTATTTTTTCTGCCGTTTTTCTAGTAGAGAGCGAACGAAATAAAAACATCCATAAAATCAAAACAAGCCAGCCAAAGGCTTGATACCAAACTAAAGAACCATTAATCGCCCAACAATAAGACAAGAAACTAATACTAATAAATACTAACCAATAAATATCAGTTGGGATCACCTTAATAGGAATTTCTGCCTTACCAAATTGTATATACCCAAACCACCAAACAGGAATGATTGCCATCAAAACAAATTGAGGATTATTCCAAAACCAAAAAGGAGAAGGTACTATTGGTATTAAGACAAAAATGACGACCAGTAATAAAGTTATACTTTCTCTCAGTTGCTCCATTCTATCAAACTCCACACTTAAAGTAGCCGTTCTTTCTGGTAAGCCTTTAAAAGCTTTGTATGCTAATTGGGAGGTTGAAAAGATTAAAGTCCATGCTGTTAAAAACAAAATCTTTAGATCCACCCAAAAAGATTGGTTTTCGTTATACCACATTTCCAATCTTCCTTTGTAAGGGAAAATGACTTTGCTTTTAAACGCACCTGCATCTCCTCCATCCTCCTTTACTTGAGTAATTAAGGCTCCTTCGTCTCTGAAGACGACTGATCCAATAGCAGTAATACCAGGTCTTACATTATAAATAACATCTTGGACTTCTTTAGGGTAACTTTCAAAATCAGGTTTCTCCATTAAAGGCCTAGGGCCAACAAAACTCATATCTCCTCTAAGTACATTAAAGAGTTGTGGAAATTCATCAATTTTAGAATTTCGTAAAAAGGCCCCTATAGGAGTAATACGCATATCATTTTTTCCAGTGACCGTACCGTCTACTGCTTGATGCGCATTGCTCACCATCGTAATGAACTTCCAAATTTTAAATGGTTTATTTTTATAGCCTATACGTTGTTGTGTGAAGAAAATTTTACCTTCTCCTGTTAATTTTAAGACAATGGTGGTTACTAAAAGGATGGGAGATAATAGGAAAAGACCTATTAAAGCGGCGAAAAAGTCTATGGAGTGCTTTATGAGTGGATACATGGGAGAGAATAAGCCAAAATGATTGTTTAATCCATACCAAATATTTCTTTGTATTTTGTATAGGTAGTATCGTTTAATAATTGTTTAATCTTTTTTTCTACGATACTTAGCTTATTTTGATGCTTATTTGGTTTGTGTTCTTTTAAATAAATACTTTCGATGGTTAATTCT
>CAYOBX010000269.1:0-7840 GCA_964402245.1 uncultured Saprospiraceae bacterium
GATTCGCAGGATTTTGAGCAGTAGCACGATTCAAAATCCTACTAATCCTGAAATCCTACGAATCCTAATTCTGACATTTAAGTGATATAGAGAACTTACGAACCAGCGTAAATTCTCTATACATCACTCATTGTCAGAACAGGATTAAGGCGTAGCTATTAAGTGTGAATCTTATTCATCTTATAATCTTATAAATCCTGTTCTGACACTATATTGAGTATTTACGAACCAGCCAATTAAAATTGGCGGTTACGGGTAATTAATGGTCAGCCTGAGGAATCAAGAATCAGACGTATGACGTTGACGCAATGCTCGCATCTGACAGCCGTAGGCGTTCTGACAGCGTAGCGATCTGACCTCTAACTTCTAACTCTAATAAACATCTGTCGCCAACATCACCAGCGTGCAAGCAATCTCCGTCTCAATGCCTTTCGCTTGTGCTAATTGTACCAATTCAGGATTTTCTGTTCCAGGATTGAAGATAATTCGCTTAGGTTGTAAAGACAGGATATAATCATAATAGGGTTGCTGTCTTACAGGATTCATGTATAATGTAACCGTATCCACACCTTCTAGATTTGGAGTACCTTTCAGTATACTAATTCCATCAATTTCCCCTTCTCGTAAACCAATAGGCACAACCTCATGTCCATGATTTGTTAATCGCTTGGTCGCAATATTGGAATATCGTTCAGGTTTGAGGGAGGCACCTAAGACTAATGTTTTTTTGCTCATTAGATAAACTTTTAAAGGTTCTTTGACAAATCCCGTGAGCATATGTCAAGGAAAAAGAAAAATCAAGGCCACTTAGCCAACCCACCCGTTTCACGGTTCAGGAGCTTACACTCCTTCGTGCAAGCGGTTCGGGAGAATACTCCCTCATTATCGTCGCTTTTGCTTTCCCTTTTTCCTTGACTACGGGATTTGTCAAAGAACGATTTTAAATAAAAAAACCAGAATATTATTTTAAAAACAATATTCTGGCTCTTTAAGTTTGATTAGTGTTTATTTGTTAGTCAACTGCAACTAAAAACTAAAAACTAATCACTAATCACTAATCACTAACAACTATTTAAACCAACATTCGCAAAGGATCTTCCAAAACTGCTTTGAATGTTTCTAAAAACTTTGCACCAATCACACCATCTACCACTCTATGATCCGAAGAGAGCGTTACTTTCATACGCTTACCAGGAACTACTTCTCCGTCTTTTACAACTGGCTTATCTATAATAGAACCGACAGCTAATGCACAAGCATTTGGCTTGCTCACAATAGCGGTAAATTCTTCAATACCAAACATACCCAAATTAGAAATCATAAAAGTACTGCCTTGCATTTGTTGAGGCTGTATTTTTTTATCCTTAGCCAATCCAGCTAAAGATCGAACTTCACTATTAATTTGAGATAAGGACTTCATATCAGTATGGCGAACTACTGGTAGTAATAAGCCTTCGGGAGTGGCAACTGCTACCCCTATATTGATATGTTGGTGATAACGAATTTTGTTATCCTCTAACCAAGAAGCATTGATTTCTGGATGTTGGCGCAAAGCAACAGCCGCTGCTTTTAAAACCAAATCATTAAAAGAAATCTTCGTAGGCGCAATCTCATTCATCCGCTTACGAGCAGTAATGGCATTTTCCATATCTATCTCTACTGTTAAGTAAAAATGTGGAGCGGAAAATTTATTAGCTACCACGGCTCTTGCGATTGCTTTTCGCATTTGACTCACCGAAACATCTTCAGATTGTTCGTCACCACTAAAGACAAAAGGCTGAACAGCAGGCGCAGCTTTTGCTGGTGTTCCAGCCATTGGTGTAGCAACAGGGGCTGCTTTTATTGTTGGTGTCCCTACTTTTGGAGCTGCTGTTGGTGCAGCAGTGGTTCGTGGACTTCCCAACAAGCTTTCTATATCTTTCTTAACGATTCTTCCATTGTCTCCAGAACCACTTACACCTACTAAACTGATACCAGCTTCTTTAGCCATACTTTTAGCTAGTGGAGATGCTTTGATTCTTGCGCCATCAGCTGTAACAGCTACTGGGGCCATTGCTTCAACAGTAGCAGTAGCAGCAATATCTATTGGTTCTGGTGTGGCATTATCTCCGGCTGATCCGCCTTCTGCACTTGCAGCCGCAATAGCTGCTTTCCAGTCCTCTCCTTTTTCTCCAATAACAGCAATAACACCATTGATTGGAACAGGACCTTCTTTTACTGCAATATGTAATAAGATACCATCACTATAACTATCTAATTCCATAGTAGCTTTATCGGTCTCTACCTCTGCTAAGGTTTCACCGGATTCTACTTCTTCTCCTTCTTGCTTTAACCAACCTACAATGACACCTTCTTCCATTGTGTCACTCATTCGGGGCATTCTAATGACTTCAGCCATAATCGTATTTTTTCTAATAATTTATATCAATGAGATTTCAATTTTCTTCCAAAGCCTACAAAAATACAAATAAGGAAATAAGGAACAAGTGTAATGCTTACTAATAATTATATAAATAGTATTGCTTTGTATTAATCGGTAGAGCAAGAAGTCATCTAGCGAAAATTCGCAGTCAAAATACTAAATTATCAACTAAAACAGTACTTGTTACTAGATAGCTGGCATTTTCAAAATGCCTGCTATCTAGTTTTTCAATGGATTAAATAAGGATTCTCGCTCACCTTTATTAATGATTCTTTGATGAATCCTGTGATTGTAGTGGATCGTCGAAGTTTGTAACTTCGATGCCATATGCTAGTCATATATACTACGGACAGGATAGATTGCCGAATTTATTTTTGAATTAGACTTTCCAAATCTTGAAGATTTTGTAAGTCTGTCGGGATCGAACTGACAAAGTCTTCGAGACTTGGGAAGTTTCATTTTCGGTAATTTATCCTGTTTCGAGTATAGCATCAAGGTTACAAACCTTGACGATAGGCTGTTCTAAATTTTAAAAAAAGTTCCCCGTGTTTTTTGTAAGTATTGCTGGCGCAAAGGCTGTGCCTTGTGCTAGCGGCGTGAAAAATGGAGGAACTTTTTTATTAAAATCCTCGATATTTTGAACAACCTACCTTGACGATTCTAAATTTCACGATTTTTGTAAAAGAATCTTTTAAATGAAGTTAAATAACTTTAAAATACCAAAAATTACCACTACCACAAGCAGTCGATAAGCCCATACATCTGCTTCTTTATATTGCGAAGCATAGTTGGCCGTGAACCATCCACCTGCTGTTTGACCAATCGCTAACAAAAGTCCAACTGGCCAATCAATCATTCCTTTATATTGAAAAATGGCGACTACAACTATGGTATAAACTGCTACCACAAAACTCTTGATCGCATTACTATCTATGATATTATATTTTGCTACTAAGACCATCGCCGCTAAATAAAAAACGCCCATTCCCATTTGTATAAAACCACCATAAAATCCTAGCGCTAGAAATAAAGGAATAACAACAAGTAGTGAAGGAGGATTTTTTACATCCGTTTCTCTGAGCCAGCGTTTAGGCTTTATTAAAATAACAAATAACATACCCACCATTAAATAACTAAAAACCGTTTTGAACTGCTCATTACTCACATAGACAGCTACCCAAACACCTAGAATGGCCCCTATCACGGTAGGAATGATGTATCGTTTACCACCTTCCAAATTAAGTTTTCCGTTTTTATGAAAAGCATAGGAACCTGCCCAGCTTTGGGTTAACACCCCTATACGATTTGTTCCATTCGCTATATTTGGTGGCAAACCAATTAATTCTGTTAGGATGGTTAATGTGATGGCAGAGCCACTACCTGCGAGTGTGTTGATAGCTCCTGCGAAAAAACTACCAACGATAGCTATAATGTAGATGTACCATTCCATAGTGTTTTTGTTTTAAAATTAAGGCACCCGATTAGTTTAAGAAAGAGCCATAATTTATCCAGAGTTGTCGTTTTTGGATTTAGGCAGGAAATTTTCCACGGATGTTTTACTGGTAGGGGCAACCCTCGTGGTTGCCCTATTACATGGTAGGTTTTAAATTTACAATAATGGTCAACCACAAGGGTTGCCCCTACTTCTTAAATCGACGTTTTTTATTCTTATTGAATTTTTTATTTTTTGAAGAATGTTTTTTCGATCGGGTTGAATTTCTCTGCTTCAATACTTCTCTCTTATTAAATTTCTTCTTATCCTCAATTAATTTTTCAATCATATCGGCTCTACCAATCTTGGTCAAGCGTTCTCGGATTTGTTGATGGTTTTCTCTTTTATACCAAAAGAAGAAAAGGTGTTGATTTTTCTTTTCTTGTTTAGATTTTGCTGTGTAAACCGGCTTCAAGGTATAAGGGTGAAGACCCGTATAATAAATAATGGTCGCCACCGTCATAGGCGTTGGCGTAAATCCTTGCACCTGCTCTAATTGAAATCCCATGTCTTTAGTTTCTACGGCTAGATTAGCCATATCTTCCATTTGAGAACCAGGATGACTAGAAATAAAATAAGGAATTAAAGGTTGATTTAAACCATGCTTTTTATTAATTTTTTCATACTTCTTTTTAAACTCATGGAAGTGTTTAAAAGAAGGTTTTCGCATAATCTTTAAAGTAGCATCAGAAGTGTGCTCTGGTGCTACTTTCATTCGACCACCTATGTTACAGGTAACTACCTGTTCCATATATTCATCTAAACTATCGTCTGCATTTTTATTATAACCATCGACTAATAAATCATATCGAATACCACTACTCACAAATGCTTTTTTTACCTCTGGATGCGCGCCAGCCTTTTTATAAATCTCAGTCATCGGTTGATGATTCGTATCTAGATTGCTACAGATAACGGGGTGTATACAAGAAGGTGCCACACATCTATCACAAATAGATTGCACCTTACCTTTCATCTTATACATATTAGCAGATGGTCCCCCTAAGTCACTGATATAGCCTTTGAAGTCAGACATTTTTGTTACGGCATCTACCTCTTTTAAAATAGATTCTTCTGATCGACTTGCAATAAATTTTCCTTGATGTGCGGAGATGGTACAAAAACTACAACCTCCAAAACAGCCTCGATGCATATTAATAGAAAACCGAATCATTTCATAAGCAGGAATGGCTCCTCTCTTATTATATTTTGGATGTGGTTGGCGAGTATAAGGCAAATCAAAAGAGGTATCAATTTGCTTTTCCGACATCGGCGGATAAGGCGGATTGACTACTAGGTTTTTGCCATTTACTTCTTGAACAATTCTTCGGGCATTGACCTTATTAGACTCTTGTTCGATGACTTTAAAATTGGCAGCAAAAGAACGTTTATCTCGAAGACATTTTTCATGAGAGCTTAGATGTACATCTACCCAGTTTTTATTTTTGGGTAAGCCATCTTCTATAGATCGAAGAATGGCTGTTTGAGGAACCGTGTCAATTGATTTAAAAGGCACTCCTCTTTTGAGTAAACGAAGAATTTCTCTTAAAGGTAATTCCCCCATTCCGTAGACCAACATATCAGCACCACTCATTTCTAAGATATTAGGAAAAAGCTCATCTTTCCAATAATCATAGTGGGTTACTCTTCTTAAAGACGCTTCAATGCCTCCGATAAGCACAGGCACATCAGGATATAATTTTTTTAATATTCTAGTATAAACGGTCGTAGCATAATCAGGCCGAAAATGAGAAGTACCAGCAGGTGTATAAGCATCCGTAGAACGCTTTCTTCTATTGGCTGTATAATGATTGACCATAGAATCCATACATCCAGAAGTAACACCAAAGAACAAACGAGGTGTACCTAGTTTTTTAAAATCTCTTAGATCATCTTGCCAATTAGGTTGTGGCACAATAGCAATTCGCAGACCTTCACTTTCTAGAATTCTTCCAATAACTGCAGATCCAAAAGCTGGATGATCTACATAGGCATCTCCAGAAATTAGAATGACATCTAATGCTTCCCAGCCGCGCTGGTCTACCTCTTTTTTAGTAATGGGTAGCCAATCTGATATAGGTCTATTAGTTTGCATATTGTAAAAATACAGAAAAGACAGAGTAAGTAGTCTAACAAAGGTATTTTAACTTTTTCTTTTTGATGGTTTGATGGCTAGATTGTTTGATGGTTAACGTCACGTTGACCATCAGACAATCAAACAGTCATACAATCATTTTTAGATGTTAACTTCTTTTTGTCACACTACTTAGTGTCGCTAAAAGCAGGTATTTTTCAGGATATACTACGGATAGGATAGATTGCCGAATTTATTTTTGAATTAGACTTCCCAAATCTTGAAGATTTTGTAAGTCTGTCGGGATCGAACTTACAAAGTCTTCGAGACTTGGGAAGTTTCATTTTCGGTAATTTATCCTGTTTCGAGTATAGTAAAGTTACTTTTATTTCAAATTCAGTCTAATATTTACTAGTAAATGTCATTAGAAAATTTTCTCATAAGAACTTATTGTTTGGGAATAAATTGAGTAAGTTCTCAATGAGAAAATGAATAGATGTATAAATGAGTAAATATTAGCAGTCTACCAAGACCAATTAGTCTGCTTAAACAAAGAACTGAAGCCTAATTTACTCATTTAATCATTTTCTAATCTATACTCATTGAGAATTTACTAAATTGAGAAGTTTAAATTTTGTAAGACTAGTTAATTTTTTTATGCTATAAACTTTAATAGATATTTTTTGTCAATTAGTATAATTAAAATATCTAACCCTAGGGGTTATTGCTTTATGGTATATCTCTGATGAATTCTTATTTTTGGATACTTCCCCTTAACATTCCCAAAGGCATATTTCTATTTATTTGACAGAGAAATAGGTCTATTTGAAATCTACTTACCTTAAACTGTACATCACAAATCTACGACCAAGTAGATTAAGTGAATTGAATTCCACTTACATATTAATACCCTAATAACTATATGCTTCCTTTGACTATAGGACTAGCTGTTATAGCTATGCTCTACTACCTATAGTCGTATGAAATTGGTATTACTCACTTAACTAAAGTGTAATTATATTTTTTTTAATTTAATTTAAATTCAATTAAATGAGACGACTATCACTTATTCAACCTTTGAACGCAAAAGGCTTCTTGGGGCATCGTATAAGGGCGAAAGCCACCTATATGTTTGTACTTGGATTTCTTTTATTATTGGGAACAGTAGATGTTCAAGGTCAAATGATTATTTCTGATATGGGTTCGGGACAAGTATCCGAAGGAGCCATTTTGGAATTGGAAAGTATGAGCAAAGCTTTTGTACCTCCAAGAATGACTAGTTATAAGAGGGATCGTATTCCTTCTCCATTAACAGGTGCTCTAATTTACAATACAGATACACAATGTCTGGAAGTAAATAATGGTACTTCGCAATACCCTTCTTGGGTATGTGTAGGGAATGGGGCAAGAGGTCCAAAAGGTCCAAAAGGTGATACAGGTGCTACAGGTTCAGCCGGTTCAACGGGTGATAGAGGTCCAGCGGGTCCACAAGGTCCAGCAGGTCCAGCAGGTCCAGCGGGTCCAGCGGGTCCACAAGGTAACTCTGCATATCAAGTATGGTTATCACAAGGTAATTCAGGATCAGTATTAGTTTTTCTTGCTTCTCTACAAGGCGCAACAGGCGCAACAGGCGCAACAGGTGCAACAGGCGCAACAGGCGCAACAGGTCCAGCGGGACCAGCGGGCGGAGGAGCAGGTTCAATAGGTCCAGCGGGACCAGTTGGTGCAACAGGCGCAACAGGAGCAGCAGGCCCAGCGGGACCAGTTGGTGCAACAGGCGCAACAGGAGCAGCAGGTCCAGCGGGACCAGTTGGTGCAACAGGCGCAACAGGAGCAGCAGGTCCAGCGGGAC
>CAYOBX010000270.1:0-7807 GCA_964402245.1 uncultured Saprospiraceae bacterium
AAAGCTACTGCTTGCCGATTGTCAAAAACTACCCTCATAATTATCTGATAATCTAAAGAACCATAAAAAAAATGAAAATAATAGCCATCTCAGATACGCACGCCAAGCATCGAGACTTAATAGTACCTCCAGGTGATCTATTAATACATGCAGGAGATGTCACCCAAAAAGGGAGAAAAGAAGAAGTAGAAGACTTTTTAGATTGGTTTAAAGAGCAACCGTGTAAGCATAAAATATTTATAGCAGGCAATCATGATTTCTATTTTGAAAGAGCAACGGACGAAGAGATAGCTGCCTTGATACCCGAAGGAGTTACCTATTTGAATGATAGTGGAATTGAAATTGAAGGTATTTCTATTTGGGGTTCACCGATTACCCCTTGGTTTCATAATTGGGCGTTTCAGAGACATCGAGGTAAAAAGATTGAAAAACATTGGGATATGATTCCAGAAGGTACGGATATTCTAGTGGTTCATGGACCGCCGCATGGTATTTTAGATAAGACCTTTTTTGGAGCGAAAGTAGGATGTGAACGTTTGACGTATGCCATTAAAATTATTCGGCCGAAATTAGCTATATTTGGACATATACATGAGGATCGAGGAATCCTTATACAAAAAGAGACAACTTTTATCAATGCAGCAGTTGTGAATTTACAATATGAAGTTAAGAACAAACCGTATATAATTGATATGGACTAGATGAGGAAAAATGTATTTTCAGATAGTTAGGCATCAAATCTAGCTAAATAATTATCTTTGTATTATGGCAGTTAGTAATTTATTAGATACAAGTACGGTAAGTCTAAGTGATATCATTGGAAATGGTAAAACATATGTAGTCCCACCTTATCAGAGGGATTATTCTTGGAAAAAAGATCAATGGGAAGATCTTTGGAATGATATAATGAATGTGTATGAAACAAAAAATGTTCATTATATGGGCTCAATTGTTCTTCAAGATATGGGAGATAAACAATACCATGTAATTGATGGACAACAAAGATTCTCGACACTTACAATAATTGTTTTAGCTACCATAAAGAAACTGGAAGATTTAATTTCTAAAGACATTGATGTAGAACAGAATAGAGAAAGAATAAGCTTATTACAGAAAAAATTTATAGGCGACAAGGATCCTGGTTCTTTAACATATTCTTCAAAACTTAAACTGAATGAAAATAATGATAGTTTCTTTCAAACTAATTTATTAGTAAATAGGACACCTAATAATGTCAGAACACTTATCGATTCTGATAAACTAATTTGGCGAGCATTTAATTTTTTTGTAGAAAAGATAAGTTTACTTTTTCAATCTGAAACAAATGGTGAAACAATAACAAATTTTTTGAATAAACTTATCGCTGAAAAATTAATGTTTATTCAAATAATAGTAGAAGATGAATTAAGTGCATACACCGTTTTCGAAACACTAAACTCAAGAGGAGTCGGATTAACAGTTACTGACTTATTAAAAAACTATTTGTTTTCAATTGCAACAAAGGTTGACTTACCACATGTAAAGCAAAAGTGGAAATCAATAGTTGAAAGTATTGGTTTAGACAATTTTCCAACATTTTTAAGACACTATTGGATTTCTAAAAACAAACTAATTAGGCAAGAATACCTATTTAGAGCATTAAGAGATTCAATGTCAACTTCACCTGAAGTTATTGAACTTCTTGATAGGTTAGATGAAAATTCGAAATTGTATAATGCTCTTTCAAATCCTTCAGATTCATTTTGGGGAGGTCATCGTGAGATAAAAAAAAGAATTAAAGAATTGAGTTTATTTAAAGAAAAACAAGCATATCCAATATTAATTTCAGCTTACAATAATTTGGATAATGAAGATTTTTCTAAAGTATTAAGATTTATAAGCGTTATTACTTTTAGATATACTATCATTTTGAAACTATACACAAATCTTAAAGAAGATATATATAATAAAGCTGCTATTGCAATCAATGAAAATCCTAAAATTTCTTTAAGCCAGATAGCTCAATTGCTAAAACCTTTATACCCTATTGATAAAGATTTTAAAAATAACTTTTTGAGCAAATCAATTCCAACAAAGAGGAGAACTAAATTAGTTAGGTATATTTTATTCAAGATTGAGAATCATTTAAATAATTCAAATCACGACTTTGAAGAGAATGCAGGAACCATTGAGCACATTTTGCCTGAAAATGGAAACGAACATTATTTGCAAGATTTTCCACAAGCAATTCATGATTCAATTGTTTATAGATTAGGTAACTATACAATTCTTGAAGAATCAAAAAATAGAGATTGTTCAGCATTACCTTTTAATGAGAAAAAAGAAATCTATAAAACTAGTGAATATGAAATGACGAAAGGAATCTCAAATCCAAATTGGACACCAAATTCTATTGATAATAGACAGGATTGGTTAGCCACACAAGCTACTACCGTATGGAGAATATCTCAATTGGATTAAAAAATATAACCTATAGATAAAAGTAATAATTCCTTTGTTACTCTTGTCTTTATTCGAAGAAAATAGATTCCACGCAGAATTAAAAAATCTAATATTTTAACAAGTTATAGAGCTATTTCTATATAGTTCATGAGGTAGTAAAATAAAATAATATGAGTTATCAAGCATTTAAAGTAGAAATCAATAACCACATTGCCCATGTGGCCTTCAATCGTCCAGAAAAGGCGAATTCCCTTCACAAAAAAGCATGGGAGGAATTGAAAGAAATTTTTGAAGGATTTAGTTTTAACAAAGAGGTGAGGGTAGTGGTCTTAAGTGGAGAAGGCAAATTATTCTGTGCAGGCATAGATGTATCCATGCTTATGGATATTGGCAATTTTGCGGGAAAGGGCTGTGAGGCGAGAAAAAGAGAAGAGTTTATTGAAGGCCTAAAATATTTACAAGACTGCGTTTCTTCTATTGAAAAATGTAAAAAGCCAGTACTTGCTGCGATACATGGAGGTTGTATCGGCGGAGGGGTAGATATTGCTAGTGCCTGTGATATGCGTTATTGTTCGGAGGATGCTTATTTCTGTGTAAAAGAAGTAGACATGGGCTTAGTAGCAGATATAGGTACAATGCAACGCCTGCCAAAAATTATTCCTTATGGAGTAGCTGCGGAGATGGCGTATACAGGAAGAAAGGTATATGGACCAGAAGCAAAGGCAATAGGTTTATCCAATCAAACTTATACGAATAAGGCAGAGATGATGGAAGCTGTAATGGGTATCGCTGCTATGATCGCTTCTAAGTCGCCTGTGGTTATCAGAGGCACGAAGCATATCTTACAGCATACTAGAGATCATTCTGTAAATGAGGGCTTGCAGTATATACAAGCTTGGAATGCGGCGATGATTTATTCTGATGATTTGGTGGAGTCTTTTCAGGCGTTTATGCAGAAGCGGCCTGGGGTGTATCAGGGGTAGGAGATTCTGGAATGATTATAGAAAAGGGGCTACGAATTTCGTAGCTCCTTTTTTATTTGCCAAAGGAAGAAAAAGAAGAATTACTTCAGGAAAGCCTTGTTGAGTTAGAGGTATATTTACTACATTTTCCAGAATCAATAAGTGCAGCAGAAAGTCTAGAGATTTTTCTACTTCAATTTTTAAAAAATCTTTTATAGAAGAAATCTAGAACTACTTAAATCTTTTTAGAAAAATAGAAACAACTAGGCTTTAGTTGGTCAAGAGAAGCTAATGTTCATATTTGGCAATACCTCTTTTTGTAATAAAACTAAGCTTGTAATAAGTATTTATCTATCCAGTTAGGTATTTCATTATGATGAAATTTAATATTTTGCCCTTGGTGAATTTCTAAAATTAGTTTGGTGTCTTTAGAGCTATCGAATATAAATGTTCGATGCGTATATTTTACTGCCTGTCTTGAAATTTGGAGTGACTTATAATATCTACTTTCTATTTTATCCTTCCTCACTGGGTGTAGAAAATACTACTTATTTTCAAATTATGAATGAATTAAACCTAAAGACAGAAGCTACTGCTCGTTCTAGATTTCTTCGTGCCAGGAAAAAAGCCACGATTATATTAGGTAATTCTAAGAAGTAAATATCAAGTAGTTGTTCCTGTAGCATATCTTTTACAGATTATGGTATTTGCTCTTAAATATTCAATTAAATTAAGTTTTGTATTTTTCACTTTTAAAGCCCAAAACAGAATTCTGTTTTGGACTTTTTCTATAAATATGGCTATTGAAAAGGTAATCCTATAAAATCTCTGAAAGTATGATTGCAGACTATTTGGGGAAGTATAAATAAGTTTAAAATAATGTTAGCACCAAGAGTGCTTACAGATGATCTAAGCACTAAGAATTTTACTTAAGGTATCAAAATTTTTACCCTCATCAAAAATAGCTTCAATAGGAAAAGAAAAACCATTAATAGCTTCGCTTTCAAATAAACCTGTACCTGATTTTAAAACCAATTCATATTTTTTGGAGGTATCTAGACGGTATAATTCCAGTACTTGTTTTATTGGATCAATAATCAAGTATTCCTTAATATCATTGGCTTCGTAGTCCGTAAATTTAATAGTTCGATCATTTTTTTTAGTACCCTTAGATAGTATTTCTACTACAAAATCGGGTGCAAGAAAAAGACTTTGCCCTTTCTTGAAAGCTTTTGCCTTTTCGGTACAGAAAAAACAAATATCTGGTTCATAGTCATTGCGCTCTAAGGTGATCATTACTTTTTCTACACCGACATATCCTAGCTGATGCTTCCGAACATAATTTCCTAGTAAATTAGTTAACAAATTACTGACATCATTATGCTCTTTCATAACAGGAGAATGTGTAACGATTACTCCATTGATAAATTCTATTTTTTCTTCATCTGTTATATCTTCATAGAATTGATGCCTCCGTTTTCTTTCTTCTTCTAAAATAGAATTGACTTTATTAATCAAGCTCCTTGCATTGGGATGTTCTAGGATTTGATGGATTATATCTTTTTCTGGTATTTGAGTCATTAGTTTTTACCAAATTTAAGCATTTTTCACCAAAATTTCAGTTTCAGAATAATACAGGATAGACTTTTGTGATAATATATTATTAAAAATACTATATTTGCAAGTTGATGGGCCTCCCATCACAACCATGAACATTATCGAAACACTAGAACATGACAAAGATCCTTCACCTATTGAATCTTTTTGTGCTAATGTGCTTAACGCCACTAGTTGCGCAAACTACTTTCTCCCTCCCTTCCTTATCTGCCAATTGCGGCGAAACTATTCAAATACCCGTTACCGTTGAAAATTTTGATAGCCTCTTAGGGGTACAACTAATCCTTGAATGGGATGCGACGGTTTTAGATTATATACCTGACGCGACGAATACTTTTATTCCTTCAAGTAGCATATCTAGAATTAATGACAGCAGTATACGATTTATCTGGCAGGATTCAGTAGCTTTATCTTTACTACCACAGGATACCTTATTCATAATCTCTTTAAGGGTATTTAATGCAATCAATCCAGAAACTAGTATTATTATTTCTAATGAAAAATCAGACATAGATGTCATAAGTACAAATGGTACTGTAGACCCTATTTTAAATAATGGTACCATTAGTTTTTTAAGTGATATGGTTCCCTCCGCAGTAAATTGCCTAGATACTATTATCCAATATACGACAGCCACCTCTTGTGAAGTAGCAGGTATGTGGGCTGTTCCAACTTTTGAAACTTGCTCAAGTACAGGATCTCTTATTATTTCTTCTACACACGATATTGGGACTATCTTTGAGGTGGGCAGTCGGATGATTACCTATACCGCCTCTGACGAATTTGGAAACACAGGTATGTGCAGTTTTATACATATCGTGCAAGATACGATAGCACCAGTCATCTCTAACTGTCCAGATGATTTAGAGGTCAATTTTTCGCAAGATGCAGGCTGTGATTTGTCTGTGACTTGGAATGCGCCTAGTGTATTAGAGCGATGCTCTGCTGCGGAGACAGAAGTAATGAGTAGTATGCAGCCAGGTAGCTTCTTTCCAGTAGGCATAACAATGGTCACTTATACGGCTACAGATGCAGCAGGCAATAGTAGTAGTGATTGTGTCTTTGAAGTGGTGGTGACAGGTTCTGATCCTATTACCTTTGATATACAACCAGAGAATGTAAGCATTGCCGCAGAGATCGGTTTATGTGGTGCTACTTATGATTGGGATGGACCACCATCGGCTATTAGCGGATGTGCACCCATAGAATTAGTGAGTAATATAGAACCGGGTAGTTTCTTTCCTGTAGGCACAACTGTAGTAGAATATGTTGCTACGGACGAAATCGATCAAAGAGCCGTATGGTCTTTCTCTGTCACAGTAGAAGATTTGCAACCCTTAACCGTAAATTGTCCTACCGATATTATCGTAGCCGCAGACGGAACTACTCAAATAGATAGCACAGCGTTTCTTATGAATGTGAACGTTACTACCTGTGGAAATTATGAATTGGAATTTTCAGAGCTTGATGTAATAGATAATTGTACCTCTTCTATTCAAACAGAATTACTCCTTGGAAATAATACAGATTTTACCACAGGAGATACTCAAATAGAATATTTAGTGACCAATGATACTGGAGAGGAATTTACCTGTTCTTTTCAAGTCAGCATAATGGAGCCGCCAGCTATTGCTGTAAATCGTGCTGAAGGCTTAACCTGTGTAGATACAGAATTACAACTATTAGCTATTGCAGATACAGATGGATTTTACGACTTATGGCAATGGACAGGTCCAGCAGGGTATAGCTCTTCAGACAAAGATCCAATTATCTTTTTAACACCAGAAAGAGCAGGATTATATAAAGTGGTAGCTACTTCTTCCATTAGTGGTTGTTTTGCGGAAGCAGAAACGATGGTGGAAGTATTAGGCGAAGAAGGTTTGCCGATAATTGAAACAGGAGAAGTAGTGGTCTGTGAAGGTGCTTCCCTTTTTCTAGGAACAACTGCTACACCTGGTGCCAGTTATATGTGGACGGGACCAAATGATTTTACTTCTAATGAAGTAACTATTAATATAGAGAATGCTATAGCTGCCCAAACAGGTAATTATGAATTGACTCGTACGGTGGATGGCTGCATTTCTTCACCTGCAAGTGCTCGTTTAATTGTATTATCTGAACTAGTTTTAGAAGATGACCTTATAGGATCAGTTATCAATTCAACAACGGAATTCGATGTATTGATGAATGACACAGTAGCATTGGATGCTCCTTTTACCATTACTATTTCACCAGAACCTACTAGTGGGGAGTTGGTTAATAATGGAGATGGAACATTTTCCTATACGCCTAACGAAGGTTTTGTAGGAACAGATCAATTCTCTTATGAGATTTGTTACGAAACCTGTACAGATTTATGTGCTAGTAGTATTGTGTCCATTCGCACAGATCTTAATGATGATGTATGTACTTTTCCCACCTACTTGTCTCCTAATGGAGATGATTCAAATGAAACGCTTATTCTCTCTTGTAATAGCAGTGATCCAGAAAGTGGTATTATCATTTTTAATCAATGGGGCGCAAAGGTTTTTGAATCTTTTCCATATAATAATGATTGGGATGGCACTTATGAAGGAGAAGATTTGCCAGACGGCACGTATTTTTATATTTATAAAAATTCTAGAGATGATATGAATGCAGTCAAGAATTGTTTGACTATTTTTAGATAAGGAATGACGAAAAAATAAATGCAGGTTCTTGAAAAACTATTTTTGTTAATAATGCGAATAACGGGCTAAATTTCAGGGTAAACGAAAGAAAAATTTTACAATATGATTATAATATAT
>CAYOBX010000271.1:0-5267 GCA_964402245.1 uncultured Saprospiraceae bacterium
AATTTAAGAGACAATTTATAATTTTCCACGTCTAAATAACATGCAAGAACCGCTACCAAAACATATCATTACCAAGATAGAATATTGTCGTACGATCGAGGAAATCGAGATAAAATACAATATTACTTGTACAATACATGGAGAGATATTAGTCGTTACTTGTCCTTTCCTAGACCTCCCTCCTACAGCAAGACGCTTAATGATAAGCGGAGACCATACCTCCATCAATAAAACAGCAGAAGGGATTCTTCGTATTTTGCCTTTTGTCATGCCTTTATTGGCAATGGATCGCTTATCAATACCAGAATGGGAGGGTTTAAAAGCACAATTGCAATCTTTCACCAAAAATAAACATCGAGCGGAATTATTTGATCATCTATTACAAGATCCTTGGGTCATTAAGGCATATCAAATGCATCGGGGAACGGGTGCTAAACCTCAATTATTCTTAGCAGAGCAGTTGCTAAAAGAAAAAGGATCGAATCGACATGATGCACTAAAAACTTATAATTTAGCGTCTGTAGTGAATGCCTATCAGTCTAGCTTTATAGGCCCGATACTATTACCTTTATTATCCTTGCCAAATAGTATTTTTACGACGCATGCTATTTATCAGGCGCTTTCAACTTACCAGTCCGAGGCAGGGTATACGCTTTTGACTAACCGACTGAAAGACCCATCCTATAAAAAATACCATACATCCATTTTAAAAGGCTTATCGAGCTATAAACAAGCTGGACACAAAGAAATATTACATCAGTATTTCTTCGATAATCCGCTATTAGGTGGAGATGGCCTGGCTACTTTTATGAAGGCGGTCAAGAAATTACCTATCAAACAAAGAGATCAATTACTAGGAGCGGTACTGACAAGTGATAACAGAGTGGCGGCCATACAGGCTTATCATCAATTAGTTACGCTTGGCATGGATGATAAAACTTTAGCAAAGCAATTGTATCCCGCATTTAAAGAACGTCGTTCTTTGGAAAATATGAGGGCTATTTTAAAACTATATAATCGGATAGATCAAGTAAAATTTTTGCCTTCTGGCACAGAATTATTAGAAGTATTACAATGGGCCAATAAAGATAATTTAGCCATTGCTATTAATAATACCCTGTCTAAGCAATTAGCAAAGAGGTTAGATAACGATGGTTTTAATAAATTACTAAGTCTAGTAAAAGAAGAAACTGGAACTATTCAAGAAGCAGCGCTCCAACAATTATTGGAGGTAGCGGACGGGTCTCGTATTAATAAAATCACCCCTATCATTTCAGAACTTCCTGCCACTATTCAACCTAAGTTGACTTTTTTAGTTAGAAAAATATTGACGGAGTATGCTCCTAGCAAACCCATCGCCCCATTGTTACAATATTTACAAGAAAATGAAAGTCTAAAATTAGAAGCGATTACAGCCATCAATAGATCTTTAAGGAATAGGCAGAATCCTAAAGCGATTGATCCTTTAATCCAAGAGCTACAGCATCAAAATCCTAGTATCCGTATTAAAGCTTTAATTGCTCTACGAATTTTTAAAGAGAAAAAAGTCGTAAAGGCTATTGAAAAATTAGCTGAAAAAGAATCGCATGCTGCGGTGCACCAAACAGCTACGGCTGCGCTCCAATGGATTTCTAGTCCACTACCCGAATCCATCAAAAGACGAAAAGAACGCAAAGAAAAAATTAATACTCATTTAGAAGAATTAATTGTTTCTAATGAACAAGATAATGGACAGCCTTTGAATTTTATGGTTCGATTCACGATGAAGGCAGTTGGGAAGGTTTATTATAGTTACTTCCCTAAGAAAGAATGGAAGGAGTAAGGGCAGGGAGTAACGGAGCTTTATTTTTTGAACACAGAGACACAGAGCACACAGAGTTCTTATTTAATTTAAACTCTGTGCACTCAGTGTCTCTGTGTTCTATAATTCACTAAGAACTAAGTAACGACAAAACAATAAATACATAAATGACGCAATTCCCAGTAGGAGCCGAAGCTTTATTAATTGCCATGCAAACCCCCTCTCCAAAGGGGACCATGGGGATACCCGTATTGTTATGGGGAAAACCAGGGGTAGGAAAATCTAGTTTTTTAGAAGAACTAGCCGTAGATGAATTTCCAGTCATCACCCTAATCGCTTCTATTCATGATCCTACCGACTTCTCTGGTTTGCCGATACAGCATGAAGGGAAAGTCCGATATGCCATTCCAGAATGGGTAGAAAATTTTGGAGCCGATGGCAATGGCTTATTATTTTTAGATGAATTGACCACTGCCCCTCCTGCGGTACAAGCAGCCTTATTACGGGTGGTACTAGAGCGTAAAGTAGGTTTCCATGAATTACCTAAAAACGTAAGAATCGTAGCGGCTGCTAATCCACCAGATTTAATGTCAGGTGGCTGGGAATTAACGCCACCATTACGAAATCGTTTTATACACTTGCAATGGGACTTACCAGCTAATGTATATATTTCTGCACTAGAAAAAGGATTTGAGAAAATAGATTTACCTAGTGTTGATCCTGTTGCACATGCGGAATTATTACCTCATTGGAAATTGCTAGTCGCTGCCTTTTTAAAGCGTTCCCCTAACTTATTATATACGAGTCCTGAAAATGATCCTTATGCTTTTGCAAGTCCTAGAACTTGGGATTTCACAGCTTCTTTATTGACTTCTTGTGATCTATTAGAGATTGCTCCAAAAAAAGGACAAAAGGCTTCTACAGCTTGTATGGAACTAATTAAAGGAGCACTCGGAGAAGGCGTAGCGATTCCTTTATTACAATTTTTAAATAGTTTAAAGCTCCCTGATCCTGTAGAAGTATTAGACCAAGTGGTAAAGCCGAATATGCATCAATTGAATGATAGTGAAATCTATGTCTTATTTGGTTCGCTTAATAAAGTCTTGAAGGAACGCATGCAGAATCCTGATCTATATAAATCAGCCATTACCTATTTCGATTTAGTAGAACAAACGATTCATATCAACAGGCGTGATTTAATTTTTGTATCTTTAAAAGAAATGGTCGCAGCTAAAGATCCCTCTACTAATTTATTAATCAATGCGCAATCTAGTGCAAAGGCGAAGTCTGATAAAGCTTATAAAAAAACGATGGAGAAAATTAATGAGGTCTTTTCTCATCATGGATTGATAGAGTTTATTGAGGTTCTTACCCCTTAAGGATATGTCGTTTTTAATTTTTAAACGCAGAGATGCGGAGATGCAGAGTTAGAACATAGTAGTAAGTGAATGAATGAACAAAATTAACGACAACATATTTGAACGCAGAGATGCAGAGTTGTTGAGAAATACCTAGCTCCGTATCTCTGCACCTCTGCGTTCAATACAACATCATAATAACACTTTAGAAGAGTAGAGAACAGAGACCGTTACACTGAGAGAGCAGAGACGCCCTTATTACCTATTACTTTTTACCTATTACTTATAAAAAGTTATGCCTGATACAAATAATAATACCCCTGACCACAGCCACATAGACGATCTAATTCGCTTCGCCAGAGCCTATTGTGCAGAGCAGTTGCCGTGGTTTGCCCCTGCCCTATTCCAATGCAATATCCAACTAACAGAAAAAGTACCCTTAGCGGCTATTGACCAACATTTGAATATCTACTTCAATCCAAAATCGGTACAAAAAATAGTAGATGCAGGAGATACCAAAAGTGCGCTATCTCAATTGGGTTTTGTATGGATACATGAAATATCCCATATCCTAAGAGAGCATGGAGATCGAGCAAAGGCGCATAATGCCTCACATGGCTTATGGAATGTAGCAGCAGACTTAGAAATTAATGATGCCGAATGGGAAGGCTTAGCCCCACCAGATATTTTCCCATTGGTATTTCCAGAAACATATGATCTTCCTGAAGGCCAAGTAACGGAATATTATTACCAACAATTAAAAGAACAACAAGAAAAGAAGCGAAAGAAACAATCAGAAGAATCAAATGAAGATGGACAAAGAGGGCCTTCGGATAGTAATCCAGATACTCCAAATGATCCAGACAATCAAAATAACGACCAAGACAAGAATCAAGACCAAGAACCTAATCAAGATCAAGGACAAGATCAAGAAAAGGACAATGATACTCCAGATAATAACTCGGATGAATCTAATGGAGGAGCGCCTAATGATGAAGGGGCTGCACCAGAAGACAAGCATCCAGACGAAGGAAGCGGCGTACATGGTACCCCTAGAGAATGGGAATTAGAACAAGAAGCTCCCGAGTCTGTAGAAGAAATGAGTTCCAATACCAAACAACACAAAGAAGAACTAGAGGTAGAGATGATCCGAAAAGAGGTTGCTCAGAAGATGAAAGAACGAGAAAAAGGAAATGTGCCAGATGGTTGGGAACGATGGGCAGAGGATCGAATGAAATCTAAGGTCAATTGGAAGCAGATTTTAAAACATCGAATGAATATTGCCGTCAGTAAAGGAATCGGTAGTCGAGTGGATTATAGCTATAAGCGGCCTGGCAGACGACAATCAAGCCATCCAAATATTATTTTACCTTCGTTGAGAGGAGATGTTTCCGCAAGAATCGCCTGTGTGGTGGATACTTCTGGATCTATTAAGGACGATGAATTAAGTCAGATCATCGCCGAAATATTGGGGGTGTTAAAGGCTTATCAATTTCCAGTAACGGTCATTCCTTGTGATTCTAGGGCTTACGCACCTATTCAAGTAGCGATGCCTTCTGATTTTTTTAAATTACAAAAATTACCTGGTGGTGGAGGTACTGATATGATTGTTGGAATTGAAGCTGCCTTAAATTTAGTACCCAAACCAGATTGTATATTAGTACTGACGGATGGCTTCACGGTCTTTCCGAAAAAGCTATATGAAATACCTGTGTTGTTTGGAATTTTAAAATTGAATGGAAGGCGTGTAAAAATGCCGCCTAATCCGCCTTGGAGAAAGGACTTGGTGGTGGAGATTAGCTAGAGAGGAATGGCTGTCGCCATCTATTTAAGGTTGAACACAGAGGCACTGAGCACACAGAGGAATTTTGAAGTTCAAATGCGCTCATAGTGTTGACAATCAGTTATTTCAAAAATTATTAATTCGATCTTAGTACAGATTTCAGACCAACACTAGAAGAACACTAATAATACTCAACATCTAACTCTGTGTGCCCTGTGCCTCTGTGTTCAATCAACATCTAACTCTGTGCCCCAGTGTCTCTATGTTCAATCAACATCTAACTCTGTGTGCCCTGTGCCTCTGTGTTCAATCAACATCTAACTCT
>CAYOBX010000271.1:5367-7802 GCA_964402245.1 uncultured Saprospiraceae bacterium
GTACCTCCTAATCAACAATCTTCTCCTCAGAAACCACCTCCGTTTTAATACCTGTCAACTGTTCCTTATATTCTGGCAAGATTTCTCTGAATTTCTTTAGGGTTGCTTTTAATCCTCTAAAAGAAGCCCCACCTGATGCATTCTTATGGCCTCCCCCTCTAAAATGCTTTTGAGCAATCTCTTGAACTGAAAAATCGCCTTTTGAGCGAAGAGAGATTTTAACAATAGTGGGTTGTTCCGTAATAAAAGCGGCTAGTTTCACCTTTTTCATCATCAATAGATAATTGACGATCCCTTCTGTATCTCCTCTTTGAATATCGAACTCTTCATAGTCTTGTTTAGTCAAGACAATCAACCCTGTATTATATTCATCTAAGATTTCCATCCGATTATTAAGACAATGCCCTAATAAACGAAGGCTTTTTTCTGGTAAGCTATTAAAAAGTAAATTTTGTAGCTTCACATCATCAACTCCTAAGTCCTTTAGGTCTGCCACTACTTTAAATAACTTAGAAGAAGTACTATATTTAAAAGAACCTGTATCTGTCAATATACCTGCATATAGGCATTCTCCTAAGGCAATAGAGATCATTTTCATATCCCCTAAACCGACGATAAACTCATAGATCATTTCACAAGTAGAGCTTGCACTAGGATCAGAGAATATGAAATCTGCACAATTAGCTGGATACAAGTGATGATCTATCATCACTTTAGTGGTATTTTTTTGAGCCGCAATCACCTCCCCCATCTTATCCACTCTATCCAAGCCATTATAATCCAATATAAAGATGATTTCCGCTTTTTCTAATGCCGTATTCACCTTCTCTGTATCCGTATCATGAATCAAAATCCGTTCACTTCCTTTCATCCATCCAACAAAATCTGGATATTCAGAAGGGAATGCTACTTTCGTGCTATGTCCTAGCTGGTCTAGATATAGCTGTAAACCCAAACTAGAGCCCATCGCATCACCATCTGGATTCCTGTGGGAGGTGATAACAATATCTTTAGGAGTAGATAATAATAATTTGACTTCTTCTAAATGCTGCTTATTCATGTACGCTACGTTATTCTTTAGACTCTGTAAAAAAGTATTATTCTGTTTAAATAGTATTTAAAAACAGCAAAATTCACCATTTTTAAGCACACTTACAAAAGTTTTAATAAGCTATTGACTTGTATAGTATACTTTATTTACCTTTGCACGGTTTTTAAAAAAGGGGTTTTATTTTATATTATTTTATAATTATTTGACATTAAGCTAGTTGTAGTATCTTTTTTTTAAAAATATAGTACTATTATCATATAAAAAGGCTTGGTAGTTTTACCGCTACTCGACGATCTCTGCGGAAAGCTTCACAAGCCATGTATTTTAAATTTCTAACGTCACTCAATTAAAAGCATAAAAATGGCAACGAATAGAACGTTCACAATGGTGAAACCTGATGCAGTAGCAGCAGGCAATGCAGGCGCAATCTTAAAGCAAATCCAAGAGGCTGGTTTTAAGATTATCGCCATGAAATTAACACACTTAACGCCTAAAAAAGCAGGCGAATTCTACGCTGTTCACAGCGAGCGTCCGTTTTATGGCGAATTAGTAGAATTTATGTCTAGCGGTCCAATAATAGCGGCTATTCTTGAAAAAGATAATGCAATAGCAGATTTCCGTAAGTTAATCGGTGCTA
This sequence comes from uncultured Saprospiraceae bacterium, assembly GCA_964402245.1. Lineage (GTDB taxonomy): Bacteria > Bacteroidota > Bacteroidia > Chitinophagales > Saprospiraceae > JAFMDF01. The sequence continues at coordinate 7,056 of CAYOBX010000271.1, forward strand.
CTAACCCAGCAGAAGCGGAAGCTGGTACTATCCGTGCCTTATATGCGAAAAGTATTGGCGAAAATGCCGTTCATGGTGCTGATTCTGATGAAAATGCGGCTATCGAAGGTAATTTCCACTTTGCTTCTACGGAAATGGTGGGATAAATGGTAAATGGTAAATGATGAATGATGAATGATGAATTTACTGGACGTTGACTTGGATGTGTTTATATCTTATTTCCATTCCTCATTGAAAACTTAGAAGCAATTGTGTTAACTCTGATTTAAATAATCTAGTATTTTGACAAAAATGCTAGATTGTTTAAATCGAGCTAACATAATTTTGCTTTTATATGTAGGATCTTATTCTGAAATGATTAGAACTGGCAGTTCTGTCTTGAAAAAAATTAGACTAAAAGTAATGTTAGCTCAATTTTGCTCTTTCGAAAATTGAATAATTTTCAAAAGAGCAAAATTAGAGCTAACACAACTATCGAAAAAGGCTTTGGAGGGTACTCCAAAGCCTTTTTTAATCAGGGTAAATGAAAAGTCGTTTTTATAGGTAATCTATTGAGGATACAGATAGCAGGCATTTTCAAAATGCCAGCTATCTAGAATAAGATCTTTTCTCAATGAGTTATTATATTACGATTATGACTTTTCGTTCGCCACCTTTTTAATTAATTCATCTTAATAATCAGATAAGTAGCACCATAAAGGTCACATAGCTCTTTTATTTGATTAGCTGTTATATCTTGATAGTCTG
>CAYOBX010000272.1:0-7799 GCA_964402245.1 uncultured Saprospiraceae bacterium
TTACCCCTTCTCGCCCCTCCCTTAAAAGGAAGGGGCGGGGGGAGTTCAACTGGCGACTCCTAAATCAAAGATATTTATAAATCATGATAAGAAAAAATATATTATCAATAGTGTTTCTTCTAGCAGTCGTGAGCTGTTTCGCTCAGATAGAAGAAGTGACACTTAATAATTTATCTATCAACTCTAATAAAATGGAGTTCGGTGCGGTTCCAAATGGTAATGGCTTATTATATACATCTACCAATGGAGAAGCATTTGATGGAAAGATAGATAAGTGTAACTCAGACGATTATTTTGCTAAAATGTTTTATGCAGATCGGGATGACATGAGTGCACAAGAATTAAAGACAGAAACAGGTTTGCCTGAGGAGGGCGCTGCCGGCACTACTGGAGATCCAGCTTGTGGTTTCAAAAATGTGAGACCTGTAGGCGGAGATGTATCAGGAAAATACCATGATGGTACGCCTACTGTTTCTCCTGATGGTAATAAAATGGTATTTGCTAGAAACTATCCTGGCAAAAGTAATTTTATGAATGCTTGTAATGATAACAAATTGAACTTCCGTTTGATGTCTGCTGATAAAGTAGGAGATCAATGGACGAATGTTCAAGAGTTACCAATAGGTGGAGAAGATTTTAATACAGCTCATCCTACTTTTTCTGCGGATGGTCGTTGCCTATACTTTGCATCAGATCGTCCTGGAGGATCAGGTGGAATGGATCTATATAAAGCATGCATGGAAGGAGAAGGATGGAGTGTTCCTATGAATCTTGGCTCTACGGTTAATACAGCAGGAAATGAATTATTTCCATATTTAGCGAATACTGGTGACCTATATTATTCCACTAATGGCTTAGATGGAAATGGTGGCTTAGATGTCTTTTCTACTTCAATGGCAGATGGCGCATGGTCCACACCTGCTAATATAGGAGCACCATTCAATTCAGCAGGCGATGATTTAGGTTTTGTTTTATTACCTGATGGAGAAAGTGGCTACTTAACATCTAATAGAGCAGGGGGCAAAGGAGGAGATGATATTTACTGTTGGAAAATCAATAAAGCACCAGTTACTTTGGCTGTAGAAGATGCCGCTACTAGAGCGCGTATTGGTAATGCTTTAGTAAATGTAAAAGAGCTTAGAGGAACAGAAAAATATACGACGGATGCAAATGGTATGACTACTCCTGACATTACTTATAGAAGATGTTATGAAGTAGAGGTTGATGAGCCAGGTTATGAGTACTGGAGTAAAGAAGTTTGTGCGGATGAAATGGCAGCTGAAAATCCATATATCGTTCCTTTAGTAAAAAAAGCTTTTCCTTTAGGTGGAAATGTAATCTGGGAAGATAAGAGTATAGCACCAGATTCAAGAGTGGTGTTATATAATAAAATTACAGGTGACTCAACCGTAATTACTGCTAATAATGATGGTCAATTTGATCTAGATATTAATTGTATAGATGACTATGAATTAGTTGCTTATAAAAGTGGTAAAGAATCAGCAAGAGTTGATCTGCCAGCATCTAGTATCGATTGTAATGGAGGAGGAAATGCGGTGACATTAGTATTACCAAAACCACCACCACCACCAGCTCCAGTCTGTGATTGTACGACTAACACCAATCCAGCATTTAATGTTCCTGTCGGAACATCACCAAAAGTGGTTAGACGTTTAGGTTCAAGACCACAGTTTGGAAAATCGAATGGATTAAGTGGTGCGGACTTTTATAACAAATTAAAAGACCGATACAATAGTAGTACAAGAGATGCTGAATTCTTAGACGGCGTATTCCAAGCAATGGGCTATTCTGGATTTGCTGATGCAAATGAATTCTCTTTTACTGATACGGTATTATCTTCGGGTATTACAGGTAATATGGGATATACCAGTCGTCATAAAATCAAATACATGCAGTTGAATACGAAAGGGGAAGATCTTGATGCATTCCGAATCAATGCAAGAAATGGATGCCATGTTCATTTTATGAAAACATGTGGTAACTTCTTTTTCTTTTGCACTAATTAAGTAATAGGTAAAAGGGAACAAGTAAAAGGTAATAGGGTCTAAGTTAGACTTGTTACCTATTACTTGTTACCTATTACCTACTACTTCCCAAACTGAACTCTAGGATCAATAAAAGCATATAGTAAATCGGCCAATAAGATACCTATAACGGTTAGTAAAGCGGCAATCATTAACACGGTATAGACTACCTGCCAATCTCTTGCAAATATAGAATCCCACATTAAATAGCCCATCCCTTGTATATTAAAAATCACTTCAATAATAACACTACCAGAAAAAGCGGCAGGCAATACATTTCCGAATATAGTAATTAGTGGAAATATAGAATTTCTAAAAGCATGTCTCCAAACTACGGTATTTTTACTCAAGCCTTTAGCATGAGCCGTTCTTATAAAATCTTGCTGAAAAGTATCAATCATACTGTTACGTAATTGACGAGTCATAAATGCTAATGTACCATAAGTTACACAAATGATGGGTAGCAAAAGGTGAGCAATATTGTCAGACAATTTTTGCCAAAATGATACATCTCCAGATAAAGAACTAATACCAATGCTAGGAAATATTTTCATCCCATATTGAGAAGTAGTAAAAAGATTGACCAGCAAAGTAGCTACCCAAAATCCAGGTAAGGAAAATAACAATAGCAATGTAAATGAAATTCTTTTATCGAATGCAGAGTCCTTATATAAGGCAGTATATACACCTAAAGGAATAGCTATTAAATAGGCTAAAAAAATAGCAGGAATATTGATAGCTAATGTCCAAGGTAGACGATCCCATATTTTTTGAGCGACGGGTCTAGAATCTCTGTTGGATACGCCAAAGTCACCTCTAAGAAAATTACTTACCCATCGATGGTATTGATTCGTTAAACCATACCACTGTAAGCTAGGCCAAAACAATTTTTCTGGTGTAGCTTTTTCTTGAACGTCATTAAAAGTATTTTTTAAAGAAAGAATACCGGGTAATAAAGACAATGCACTGCTGTCTTGTGCGGCAGTTGTTAAGGTCTTTAAATGACTTTCAATAACAGGAACTTTATATTGACTATAGAGTAACTCAATAGTTTGGCTCATTGCAATTGAGGTGTTAGTTCTATGCTTGGAATGAACAGCAAGAATAGCCTCTTCCAAATTATTAATCTCTTGATAGTAAGTAGTTATTTGTTTCCAATTACCAAATTGCCCTATTAATTTTTTCAGTGCTGTTCGATGTTCTTTTTGAAAGATACGATGCAGCGTATCAGGGTGAGCAGTAGTACTAATTGAAAAATAAAAAACAGGTAAATCATATCCTTTTTCATGGGCCTCTTTCCAACAGTCTTCTTGACTAAATCGATCGTCCTCTTCACATAATAGAAATTCCCCTGCACTCTTGGTTAGCAAAAAAACTATCAAAGAGATGAAAAAGAGGGTAGGTATAAAATAGAGAATCCTTTTAAGGATATAATTCAGCATAAATGGCTAAAGTTTACTAGAAGGCTTGGCGGCTCCGCCGCTAAGCCTTCTATTCCAGCGGGTAGCGAAGCTACCCACCTATTGTATGGTATTTGGATTAAAGCCTATTGCTTACGCCAAGTTTTGACAGCAGCATTAATTTTGAGTACTTCTTGATTCAATTCAAATTTAGCTATTTCATATTTAGGAGCCCCCCATTTACTACGAGCATTATTAGAAAAACCATAGGGTTCTTTTGGTACACCAAAGAGATTAGTATCTAATTTGCCATTATCATTAAGGTCTTGATAGATCGCAATAGCATAAGTGCCAAAAGGTAAATTTTTCAAGGTGATTGTTAACTTGTCGGAATTAGTAGTCGCAACAGAATGTCCTTGAATGGCTTTGTCATCCACTAAAAACTCCTCTTCTGCTCCAAATATAGCTACTTTAATACTACCTTTTGAGGGTTTTATATTTTGGACTTCAAGTTGAATGGTTCCTGTGTTAAAGGGGGAAAAAAGAAATAAATAGGAAAGAAAAGAAAAGAAGGTATAATATTTCACTATCATGATTTTGGTTCTTTGACAAATCCTTTGAAAAAGTGGTTAGTAGAAAAGAAAAATCAACGCTCCCGGTGGTCGCTTTTGCTTCTGACTACCCATTCGCTTTGCGGTTCACAAACTTTGTTTGCTCATCCTTGACCACGGAATTTGTCAAAGAATGATGATTTTAAAAGTCCAGTTATAGAGTAAAGAGGACGGGTGAGTTCTCTAAACTCAATAACTAAACTATATAAAAACTCACGATTAGACAAATATTAGATTTAAAGTTGGTAGCTAATAGGCTAAATTAGGTGAGTTGTTATAAATAATGGATGAATTGTTCAAAATGAAAAGAGGTTGTCCCAATTACTTGGAACAACCCTTGAAAACTATAAAATTGAACACATTTATCATTAATGGTAATTACAAGGATTGTAGTTACCCGTATATTTTCAGCCCTCTTTTTCACAAGAGGATCGCTAATATTTTTTTTGAATAGTAATAGAATTGAAAATAATAACAGACCGTTTTATTAGCTAAATTACCCGTAATCAAGTACTTATGCTACAAATAAAACGTATGAGATTGGCTAAGAGATACAATTTTAGCTATAATTAAGTCTTTTTGCTACTAGAAGACGTTTATACCCTGAATAAGGTATAGCAAAAACTATGTACTGATTAACAAATAGCTAATCTAAGGTTGTTGTTAATAACAAGGATTTATGTGGGTGGTAATATCACCAACCCCACCATTTGAAACTGAATTAATACCTGTTGTTGTTAATAACAAGGATTTATGTGGGTGGTAATAGGAAAGTGTAAGATTTTTTTTGAAATAATTTACCGCAATATACACTATGTGGGTAATTTCTACAAAAAAAAATTATTTTTTGTATTTTAGGATTAATTGTTTTATTAAATACTTAATACATAAAAAGTTATTTATTAATTTATTATGTTCATAACTAAATGTAGTTTTTTTTTAAGAAAATTGAATTTGATGCTTTTTTTTTTTTAAAAATTATTTGCTATTAATTGATTTAAGGCCACTTCAAACTATAAATTAGACTGTTAGCATTTATTTTTTTGACATTGGTAAATAATTAAATATAAAATATATAATAAAATGAACACACAATTAATATCTAGGGAGGAGATAGATATTACCAAATGGAATAGCTGTATTCATTTTGCAATCAATGGAAATATATTTGGCTATAAGTGGTATATCGATGCTATTACCAAAGACTGGGAGGCTTTAGTAGAAGATGATTATTCTTCGGTGATGCCCTTGATATGGAAAAAAAATTGGCTAGGGAAAAAGAGGCTGTATATTCCGTCTTTAATGAGAGAATCAGGAATTTATTCTGCTAATCCTTTATCGGAGAAAAGAGTTTCCTCCTTCTTAGATGCTATTCCAGCTACTTATAAAAAAGCAGCTATTCAGGTGGATCAATTTACTTTACCACCAAATAATCAAAATTGGACCGTTGAAAAAAAGAGAAACCATTTGGTGTATATGAATAGATCCTATGATACGTTATCAGAACAATTTTCAGATAAAACAGAGATACAATTGGCATTAGCAAGATCGGCTAACTTAAGACCTATCAATAGCTTAAAACCAGAAAAGATAGCTGATTTTTATAAAGCCCACTCTAAGAAATATACTAAAGAAAATTATCATGCCTATCTGCGAATTATGTATAATGTATTACATAGAGGATGGGGTTTTGCGAGTGGGGTAGTGGATTCAAAAGATAAATTACTAGCTGTCAATTTTATTATATTTAGTCATGGTCGTTTGATTAGTTTTTTACCTGTAGTATCTAAAGAAGGACAAGGAGTTGGGGCTTTAGAATTCTTAGTTAACCTGCTCTTTCATACCAATGCTAATAGGCAAGTGTTATTTGATTATAATGAAAATGACCAACATTTTGGATTTGGAGAAGAAGTGATTCCTTTTTATGAATTTAGCAAATAGCTTTTAAGGATGTTTTTTTGACCTTGACTTTTTTTAATAATGAATGATTTTCTTAATGATGAATGATGAATACGTCATGATGCGTCACGCATTCATCATTCATCATTTTTTACCCCGCCACCAAATGCATCAATTCCGCACATATAATAGCTCCATACGTACCTAAAGCATAGCCCAAGACCGCCATTAAAACACCAACAGGAGCCAAAGAGGGACTAAATGCAGAGGCGACTACAGGTGCCGATGCAGCTCCACCAACATTCGCCTGACTACCTACCGCCACAAAAAAGAAAGGCGCTTTTATCAATTTAGCTACTAAGAAAAGAATACTTACATGGACGAGCATCCAAACAATGCCAATGGCAAATAAACCTAAATTATCAAATACTTCTCGTAGGTTCATTTTCATACCAATCGTAGCTACTAAAATGTAAATAAACACACTTCCCCATCGAGAAGCCCCGACCCCTTCTAATTTTCGGAGTTTAGTAAAAGATAAGGCTAAACCAACAGTAGTAGCTGCCACCACTAACCAGAAAAAGCCACTCATCAAAGAATTTAATCGTAAAGAAGATAAGGTATCCGAATAAGATTTCATAAATGGCGTAATAACATCAGCGGCCCAATGAGAAAAAGCGACTCCGCCAAAAGCAACCCCCATCAGTAGGAAAAGATCTGCAGTAGTAGGTATTTTTTCAATCCCCGCTCGATATGTTTTTATTCGTTCTTTTAGATCTTCAATAGCAGTAGCATCCGCCTTTAAATAGCTATCTATTTTATTAGAAATATTAGCACCGTATAATAAAAATCCTAACCAAATATTAGCTACCACAATATCTACTACTAACATAGTGGCAAACAAATTATCACCCACTTCATAGATTTCTTTCATAGCTGCCTGGTTGGCTCCCCCACCAATCCAACTCCCTGCTACTGTTGATAGGCCCCTCCATATCTGATCTGGATTAGCAGAAATAATTTCTGGTGCAATATAAGAGATAACAAGTAAGGCAATCGGACCACCAATAATAATACCCAGTGTTGCCGCAAAAAACATAATTAATGCCTTAGGACCTAGATTAATTAAGCCTTGAAAATCAATACTCAAACACAGTAAAATTAAACTGGCAGGTAATAAATACCTAGATGCAACAAAGTATAATTGAGAATGGTCTCCAGAAATTAATCCTAAAGGATAATTTAATAAGGCAGGTATAAAATAACAGAGCAATAAGGCTGGAACAAAACTGTAGAATTTCTTCCAAAAAGGCGTCTCTAAACTAGAGGTATAAAATACCATTGCTAATGTCAACATTAACAAACCAAATACAATGGCATCATTGGTGAATACGGGTTCCATGATTTTTTTTTTGCAAGGTAGGAAATGTCAACCACTAATTTACACTCGTAGCACGGAATTTATTCCGTACACCAGTAACACGGAATTTATTCCGTATTTCTGTACCACGGAATTCATTCCGTGTGCGGATACGGAATGAATTCCGTGGTACGGTACGGAATGAATTCCGTGCTACAAAGCATCCAACTGCTTCAACAACCAAGCCTTTTCCGTAAGTGGAGTAGCCGCTTCTATTTCTTGTCGGAGCTTGGCGATTTGATCTTTATTGTATGGATTGACTTTTAGGAGCTTTTTGGTATAGCGGACGATGTTTTTGTAGCCATTAATTCTATTGCCCAATTCCTTTTTTCGTTGAAGATAAGCACGCATACTTTCTAGTAAAGATTCTAAGGCTTTATACTCAGATAACTCATAGTACATTTTTAAGAGCATGGTTTTAGCA
>CAYOBX010000273.1:0-7775 GCA_964402245.1 uncultured Saprospiraceae bacterium
GAATTAAAGCGAATGGTGCAGTTGTGTCAAGTTGCTTTAAAACGAAAAGACGAACATTACCTTTTTGTACGCACCCGTTTTTTTTCTAATCAACCGATTTCCAAAGCAGCAGCGATTACCCGTATTCGCAAGAGTCTAGAGTTTGGCGGCGTCAGAGGCAAACATCTAACGGCGCATACGCTCCGTAAAACTTTTGCCCTTCGGTATTATGAACTAGCACGAGCCACAGAAGGTGATTATCGAGCGTTGAATGAACTGTCTAAGCAACTCAATCATGCGAGTACGGATATTACGCGTCGGTATATTGGGTTGGAGGAACAAATCGTGCAAAATATCTTTGATAATTTTGCTTGACCCGAAAGGCTCATTTTTATACTAGTTGTAGAGCCCTGTAGCAGTTTTCTATTCTAAAAATAATATTTGTAAAAAATATATTAGAAAAAATGTGGATTGTTATAACTTTACGCATCTATGCAATAGTTGCCCCAACTAATCTTTTAAAATTTAAAAAACAGATTGAACGACCCCTGCCATTCGCTTAAAATATTGGCAAGGCTCATTAATCCAAAAACGAAACAATAGTGAATACCCGAATCTCTACTTTTCTGAAAGGACTGATTTGCCTATGGGTGGCTTTCTGTCTATTCTTCTCTTCCCTTTCTGCCCAATCCAAACGCTACATCAAAAGTCATGAATATATGACATGGTTAGAAAGTCAAGACCCTAATTTAGCGACCAATCGAGCGATTTTAGAAACAACTGTGCAAAGTACTTTTACGAAAGTGCAAGCTCCCGCTAATCCTGTCATTCCAGTTATTTTTCATGTGCTATATAGTAATGAAGCCGAGCAAATCAGCGAAGCCCAGATTTATAATCAAATAGCAGCACTCAATCGAGACTTTGGTTTTACTACGAGCCATTTTACACACGAAGCATTAACCCAAGAAAGCTTTAATGCGGTGAATAACCATATTGGTATTCAATTCTGTTTGCCGCAATTTGATAATGATTCTTCCGCTATCAATTATTATCCTGTCTCAAAAGCTGATTGGCAATTTGATAATGCGATGAAAAATGAAAATACAGGAGGTATCTCTCCTTGGAATCCTAATCAGTTCTTAAATGTATATATAGTCGATATTCATGACACCTTAGCTGTTGCAGGCTATGCACAAATGCCAGGCGCTGCGGATTCTACGGATGCGATTGTCATTGATTATCGGTTTGTAGGTAATGCCGAAGCACCCTATGAAATGGGACGTACGTTGGTGCATTTAATTGGTAATTGGATAGGACTTTATAGTATTTGGGGGGTAGGAGATTGTGATGGTAATGGAGATTTAGTTTATGATACACCTGCTCATAATTCTCCTAATTTTGGCTGCGCCGATTATCAGCATTTAAGTAGCTGTCAGCATGATAAATTAGTGGTAGAACAGACTATGAATTTTATGGATTCATCCGATGATGCTTGTCTATCTATGTGGACTACTGGTCAGAAATACCGCTTTTTTGCTTTGCTGCAAGCAGCTAGAGGTCATCTTATTAAACATACATATAGTTGTAGTACAAACCTTGAACTTGTTCAAAACGAAATCACTCCGACGGTTAAACTAAAATCCGAAGCTACTCAATTACTAGGGGAAGGAGTGAAGGTATATCCAAACCCTGGGCGAGATTATGTTCAGATTCAGCTTTCTTTAAAACAGAAACATCCTGTTCATTTACGATTAACTGATTTAAACGGTCGAACCCTTTATGAGCAGGAATCAAACCCAAGTACTGGTACAATTAGACTAGCTACTGCTGACTGGCTTACAGGTATTTACCTGTTAAGTATTCACCAAAACGGACAGTTAATCCATTCTGAAAAAGTGGTGATTCAACATTAAAGAAATCACCTTTTCTTATTTTTTACTCAACCATTTTTCACGCTTTTAAATCGAACCAATGAAACTTTACTCCTTAATTGGTCTTTTTCTTTTCACAGCAAATACCCTTTTGGCACAACCAGATAACACCGCCCTGGGAGACGTGCAAGTTGCTTCTCCCCAAGTCGCCAGTCTCGCCAAATTTTCCGAGGCTAGTAACAATCATTTTACAGGCGCAGCGGGCGTAAGTGTTCCGATAGAAATCCTAGAAGAAGGTAATTTGCAAGTACCCATTTCCGTCAATTACCATGCGGCCGGCATTCGTTCTGGGGAAACTGCGAGTAGATGCGGTATGGGTTGGGCTTTAAGTGCCACAGGTATTTTATCCAGAACCATCCTTGGTATAGAAGATGAAGCGGCCAATGGGTATCTAAATACGGATTATAATTATGGTCTAAATTCAGTACTTGACAATGTGAGCAAAGGACTTGCAGATGGAGAACCTGACCTTTGGTCGTATAGTTTACCGGGCGGTATTGCTGGAAAATTTATTATCAATAAATCCATTAATGAAATTGTCCAATATCCAAAAACAGATGTAAAAATTGAGGTATCAGGTAACGATTTAGAAGAATTTACCATTATTACCCCTGATGGGACAAGGTATATTTTAGGACAAGCAGGTAATGAAAATTATGATGGGTTTATCCAAGTAGGCGCTTTACCCCAAGCGATTACCAGTCCGAAACTCCAAGTAGGTGATTTACCCCAAGCGATTGCCAGTCCGAAACGACAACATACGGAGTGGTATCTGCGAAAAATCGAAAGTCAGGACCGAAATTTTGAGATTAATTTTGCCTATACGGCCAAAGAATATATTCTGCTTTCCCCTGCGAGTGAGCAGTATTCCAGGGTTTTTTCTAATCGTTCTACCAGTGATGGTTTCTTTTTACAAGCTGATGCAGGCTTTGGTATGGGCGGAGAAAGTGTAGGCGCATTTCTAGTATTGGCACAAAATAATGGTCGAACAACTTTACCGCTCTATGCCAATATTCAACAATTTGAATCTAAAGAATTATCCAGCATCACTACCTCCACTACTAGAGTAGATTTTATTGAAGGCACCAGCAAACGCCAAGATTTAGATGCGGCTCCTTATAGTGAAAGTACCATTGCGCATAATGTAACTCGTTCCTCTTATCAAATGTACTCTTTGGCACAGATTAAGGTACGTGGTATTGGTGGGAGTCCCTATTGTAAGACTTTTAATTTTAACTACGACTATTTTAAAGCTTTTGCCAGTCCACTTTATTCTTTTGATGTACGACTCAAACTCAACTCCATCCAAGAAATATCTTGCAGTACCAGTGACCGAGTTAACCCTTATACTTTTGATTATTACACCGAAGCGAGTGCAGGTTTTGATTTTTTACCGTGGCGACTTACAAAAGCAAGGGACGCCTATGGGTATTATAATGCTCAAGCAGCCAATGACAATCAAAAATTCAATATTCCTGCCACTACGCTATCTGCTTCTAACGGGGGGAATGTCGTTACCTTAACTCATGGAAATGCCAATCGAGCCACCCAATTTATTCCTATGCGTTATGGTACGTTAAAATCTGTTACCTATCCTGAAAGAGGTAAAAACGAATTTATTTACGAAGCCAATAGCATCAAAAGAGTGACCAAAGATACCACAGAAGTCAATTTGACCACTCCTGTTGCTTCTTTACAAAATTGCCATTTAGCGCCCAATATTTGCTGCGGTACACAAACGCATCAGCGCACCTATAATTTTGATTCGGAATTTATAGATTCTGCTATCATTAAAATTTATTTGCAAAATGTGGGCTGCATGAGTGAACCGGGGATTCCCTATGAAGGATTCATCCGCTTATCCATAACCGATTTAACGACTAATAATCAAATAGGTACGCTAAAAACCTTAAATAGTACTCGGCTTTTTGATTCCTTGACCCTTGATATGAAAGCCAATTATCCCGATATGATTGCAGGGCGAGCTTATCAATTTAGCATAGAAGTAACCGAAGCAAGAGGGGTTGTATTTTTTAGAAAAAAGCAGATTAATGAAACGGTTGATAATGAACTGGTGGGCGGACTGCGACTAAAGGAGCAGCATAGTTTCGACCGCAGCAATAACTTACTCACTTCTCGTTTTTATGATTATTCCTTACCCAATGCCGCAGGAATATCATCGGGCGTGGTCTATAAAAAACCTTATTTTGGACAGGTCATCTCTGGAGATGATTTAACGTTTACGAATGACGACGCAAGTATCACTAATTTCTTTGTAAAATTCACTTGGAACGCTACACCAATTTTACCCCTTACAGATATTCAGGGCTATCATATGGGCTATCAGTTCGTTAGAGAACATCAAAGTAATGGGGCCTTCACCGATTTTGTGTTTCAAACCCGAAGCTTGGATGCTGCTTTGGGCAATTCGCTTTTGCCTTATCCAATCGCTCCGCTCAATTATTTTTACGATAATGGGCGCATGATTCAGCAAAAACAAGGAGGCAATGATGGGACTAATGATTTTACAGTGGCACAACAAGGTTTTCAAATTAACTTACTTACGGAACTTATCCATCCAAATCAGGCGGTCAGAGTGGAAGCCCAATCAGGAGATGCAGGCACCCTATTCCTAACCAATCGTTTTCAGTGGCAAAATACAGGTTTCTATCAAGCTCGAACAGATACCTCTATTATAGATGGGGTTCGCACCATTACCGCTTATAATTATCTTAGTTTTCCCAGAAAGCATTTACAGCCCAATCAAATCACCATGACCAATTCGGATGGAGAGGTCACGGTGAATAAAATTCGTTATCCACATGAAATAGTGGACGATGGAGATTTACCCAATCAAGCCGTCTATCAGGAAATGATTGATAGAAATATGATTGGTATTCCTATCGAACAAACTAGAGAAGTAGACGGTACATTGGTAAGCGGTTCTCGTAGTCAATTTAATCTCTTTTTTGACGACCCTTATTTGGAAGAAGTCTATCAATATGAAACGACTTGGGATACTTTGGGGAGTGAGGTCATCACAGGATGGGAGTTAATGGGAACGATAAATGAATATTATAGTTTTGGTAGAAAAAAAAGGGAAACTATCAACCATTGGCCTGCGATGGAATATGAGTATCATCCTATCCATCGACTACCAACTAAAAAAAGCTATTTGGATTTTGAATGGAATTATACTTACCATCCTGGTAGCCGTTTAATTTCCAGAATCACCCAAATAGATGGACAATATATAGACCATAAATGGGACGGATTAGCCAGAATAGATTCAATTATTTCAAGGCTTGGAGCGATAAAAGTGGATTTTGATTATAAATATGCGGGACAAGACCCAAGCCGTCCACAAACCTATGTCAAGCAACAAACCACCTATACGCCCTCAAGCAGAAGTGACCTACAAACACAAACCGTTTATCGGTATTTTGATGATATTGCACGTCCTTTTCAGACGGTCAAACAAGTCTATTCCAATACCAATAGTTTTGATGTGGTTAGTGCCACAGAGTTTGATGCCTATAATCGACCTTTCAGACAATACGAAGATTTTGAGGTAGGGAATACAGGTGGTCATTCCGTTGTTGTTCCAAAGGGTAGCCCCTTCACGCTTCATACTTATGAAGACACGCCCCTTAATCGCCCGTCAAGCAGTACCCCGCCCAATTGGCATACTACCATCATGGATTACGGGCATAATACGACAACAGATGCGGTGATGAACTGGCGAACAAATACCCCTTATGCCGCAGGATTACTCACCAAAGAAGTAATGATTGACCCAAACAATCATAAAACAATCCTATTTAAGGACAAAAGAAATCGGCCTGTTTTAACTAGAAAAGAGGGAATTACTACGGCTGAAAAAACAGATACCTATACCCTTTTTGATGCCAAAGAACGACCTTCCATAGTCCTTCCCCCAGCCGCTACCTTGACCACTACACCTAATCTGATTTACAAGACCTTTTATGATGGTGCAAATAATACTATTTTCAAAAAGATTCCAGATAGGGAAATGTTAGAAATGCGGTATAATAATCGAGATTTACCCAGAGCACAGCAGGGCGGCAATCTAAGAATGGACGGCAAATGGATGATAAGTCAATATGATGCGTATGGAAGAAGTATCAAAATGGGACTCAATACCACGCCGACTACCGTCAATGAAGTATGGACAAAAACCTTTTGGGATGGACAAACAGATGGGAGTAGTTTTATTGGTTTTACTTCACTACAAAACCTCAAAGATATACCCATAGATTTGCAAGATTTACTAGCGACTGAAAATGCGAATGTAAGCCCATCGGATAATAGCAATAATCCCATTTATAAAGGTAGAATCCATTATACGGAAACAGCTATCTTGAATGGCAATACGGCTGGCAATCGACTATTTTCGATTAATAGATATGACCCTTATGGAAGAGTAGACCGAGTACAAACGGATAATCATTTAGGCGGCTTTGATAATACTTTTTTGTTTTATGACTTTTTGGACAATCAAACTAGAGCGGTTCGTTTTCATGCTTTAAACGATGCAACAACCGATTTTTTAACTGAAGATAAAATCTACTTTGACCATCAAGGACGAAAAATAAGGCATAACCATTTAATGACGGGCATAGGGCTGTTTTCTCAGGATATTTGCGAAGTTAATTATGATGCTAAAGACCTATTAAAAATCAAAAAGTTGGGAGCGAATGGAAGTGGTGGTTTTTTACAACAAATCAATTATAGCTATTTGCCAAATCAATTTTTGTCTGGAATAAATACGACGATGGCTGCGGATGATTTATTCCAACTCACTATCAATTATGACCAACAAATAGCAGGATTGAGCGGTGTTGGACAAAAGAATGGAAATATTACGAGTTTGCAATGGCAAGTAAAGGGAGGGCAAAGTCAAACCTATGGTTTTCAGTATGATTATTTGGATAGATTAACCACAGCAAATTATAATTTAGCCAATAATGCTTATGGAACAAGTTATGGCTATGATGATAGAGGAAATTTTACAAATATCACTAGACGAGGGATGTATGAGGATGGAAATAGCTTCCAGTCACAGCAGATAGATAATATGGCGTTTATAGCTCATACGGGTACCAACAAAGTCAAAACCATTAGCGATGCAGCCCCTTGTCCGACTAATAAAGTGATTCATCGGGGTTTGGATAATACAGAAATGCACGCCGTAGAAGAGATGATTATTGCCGATAATCCCGTAAATGATAAGGCCAATATTATTTATCAAGCAGGAACAGAAATTATCTTACAACCGGGTTTTCATGCTAAAGCAGGCACAGATTTTATCGCAAAGATTGAGGACTGTCCACAAGGTGGTGGTTATGAAACCGATGGCTTTGTGCAGCGTTCTAATAATAACTATCTTTACGATAATAATGGGAATCAAACCAGAGACCCAAACAAAGGAATTACAAGTGCTTATAATTATTTGAATCTGCCTTACGAAACCACTTTTGATAATGGCAATATTATTGAATGGTTGTATTTGGGAGATGGAACGAAAGTGCAGAAGGCGGTCAAAAGAGATGGTCTCACCATTCCTATTTTGAAACAGGACTATATTGCTGGTATTGAATATCAAAATGATACTTTGGAAGCGGTTTATATCGAGGGTGGGCGATTATTTTTTGATAAGGGTGTTTTTGAAGGGTATGAATATCAGTTGGCTGACCATCTTGGAAATGCTAGAGTTTTATTTTCGGATAGAGATAATAATGGTACGATTGAGGATAGTGAGGTGTCTGAAATATCGTCGTTTTATCCGTTTGGGATGAGGCATAAGGGAAATGGGCTGAGAATCAATGAATCCTGCGACTATTT
>CAYOBX010000274.1:0-7773 GCA_964402245.1 uncultured Saprospiraceae bacterium
ATACGGAATGAATTCCGTGTTACTGGACGCCTAAAACAGTCCATGTATCTCCCCTTGAACAGAACTGACAATCTTTCCTAAATCTTCAGGATTACCTAGAAAATCTACTTCATCAGAATTAATCACTAATAACTTTCCTTTATCATACCCTTCAATCCAAGTATCATAACGTTCATTCAAACGCTTCAAATAATCAATACTGATCGTACCTTCATACGCTCTTCCTCTATGTTGTATATGGTTGACTAAGGTAGGAATACTAGCTTTTAAGTAAATTAATAAATCTGGCGGCTTAATTTGGGAAGACATTGTTTTAAACAAAGAAAAATAGTTCTCAAAGTCCCGAGTGGACATCAAGCCCATATCATGCAAATTGGGTGCAAAAATATAAGCATCTTCGTAAATTGTTCTATCTTGAATAACGGTCTTTTGGCCATTTAATATTTCCAAGACTTGCTGGTATCTACTGTTCAAGAAATAGATCTGTAAATTAAAAGACCATCGGTGCATATCCATGTAAAAGTCACTCAAATAAGGGTTGTCATCTGTAGACTCATAGTGAATTTCCCATCCAAAATGTTTACCTAATTGAGTAGTCAAGGTCGTTTTTCCAGCACCTATATTTCCTGCGATTGCGATATATTTTGCTTCTTTATTTTCGGACTCCATAATGCTTTCTTTAGTCATTAATATCTTTGAGAAGTCAGAAGCCAGATCGTCAACTACGTTGACTGTCAGGCATCAGGTTTTTGACGTAGACTACGTCCCGTTACATCACGTAGTCTACGTCATAAGTCTGACACCTGACAGAAAATAAATTTTCGGTCTGACCTCTGACTTCTTTTGGTGGTTAAAAAGTTCTCCATATTTGTTCATCAGGAGCATCTGCTTCAATATAAACAGGTTCTTTCTTTACAGGGTGAATAAAAGATAGACTTCTACTATGTAGATGAATGCTGCCATCTTCATTTCCTTTTTCTGCACCATATTTTACATCGCCTCTGATAGGGCTACCCATTTTAGATAATTGAACTCTTATTTGGTGAGGTCGACCTGTCTTTAAGCTAATTTCATATAAATTATGATTGGCTACTTTACCTATTAATCTATAATCCAGTTCTGCTTTTTTAGCTTTGGCAGCCCTATTGCTTAAGCGATCGTAGGCCTTCGTCTTATTCTTTGTTGTATCTTTTAAAAGAAAATGGGTTAAACTACCTTCTAAATCTGGAAGCTCCGTTTGGGTAATGGCCCAATAGGTTTTCTTAATACTTCGTTCTCGAAATAATTCATTCATTCTAGTAAGTGCCTTAGAGGTTCGAGCGAATATTACTACCCCACTCACTGGTCGATCTAATCGATGGATCACTCCTAAAAAAACATCTCCAGGTTTATTATAACGATCTTTGATATACCGCTTTACCCAATCACCTAAGGTGGAGTCTCCAGTCTTGTCACCTTGCACCAACATTCTTGCAGGTTTATTGACAGCTATTAAGTGATTATCTTCGTAAAGTACTTGTATGCTCATTTTTTATTATTTCAACATTCTCTACGAAAGAGAATTTCAACACTCAAAAGTAGTATAATCCATAGTTTTTTTTATAAAAAATATGGTACTTTGACAAAACATAATTATTTAGAAGTCAGATCGTCAACTATGTTGACTGTCAGAAGAGTCAGATCGCTACGCTGTCAGACGTATGATGTTGACCAGACAGGCTCTATCCTACAGGGTCAACATCTGACCTCTACATCTAAATTACTTCTTATGCCAATTACCCAATCGCTATTCGGCCATTTGAACAATATACCAATTGACTTATATACCTTAGTCAATAATAATGGAATGGAAGTGAAGATAACTAATTATGGTGCCACTGTTACCTCTATAAAAACCCATGATAAAAATGGAATGCTTGGTCAAGTAGTATTAGGTTTTGAGACTTTGGATGGATATTTACAAGAACAGCCTTTTATCGGGTCTATAATTGGTCGCTATGCCAATAGAATAGCCAAAGGTCAATTTTCCATAAATGGAAAAGAATATCGTCTAGCCATTAATAATCCACCTAATCATTTACATGGTGGACCAAAAAACTTTGGTAAAGCTATCTGGCAAGCAGAAACGCATACTACTAAACGATCTTCTAGCATAGAATTGACTTATTTAAGTGTGGATGGAGAAGAGGGTTTCCCTGGAAATGTAAACTGCAAGGTTACTTATACTTTAAACGATAATAATGCTTTAGTTATAGATTATCATGCGACTACGGATGCACTAACAGTTATCAATTTAACCAATCATTCTTATTTTAATCTACAAGATGGAGGAAAAAGCAAAATCCTTGACCATGATTTGAAATTATTTGCAGATCATTATACCCCTGTGGATAAGACCAGTATTCCATTAGGAATTATTCAATCCGTCAAACAAACGCCCTTCAATTTTACCACCTGGAAAAAAATAGGCGAACGCATCAACAAGAAACATAAGCAGCTTCAAATTGGAAATGGCTATGACCACAATTATGTAATTAATGAAAGTATCCATGCTTCTAAAATTGCTGCGAAAGTTCATGACAAAAAAAGTGGTCGATTATTGACGGTCCATACTACAGAGCCTGGGCTACAATTATATACGGCTAATTGGATTGATGGTACACTTACTGGACATGAGGGCATTACCTATCAAAAGCGATGTGCTTTTTGTTTGGAAACGCAGCATTTTCCAGATTCTCCTAATCAACCTGCGTTCCCTTCTACCTTACTAAAGCCTGAGGAGGAATATACTTCGTATACAGTTTATCAGTTTTCTGTTAAGTAGATTACAGATAAGTCCTATTACAAGTAGAAAACAATAAAAAACGCTACCTTTACTAGGCTAAGAAAATTAAAAAATGAAATCGAAATTAACGATTAACAAATTAAAAAAGGCGGCAAAAGAGTTCTGTAAAATAGAGTCACTTTACAAGAATAAGGACTTATTTGGAATCACCGATGGTAAAGCTATAGGGACTTATATTGAACATAAATTTCAAAGCTATCTTGATGAATATTACATCTATGAAAAAGGATCTTCTGCAAAAGGTATTGACTTACCAGGGAAAAAGATTTATACAGATATAAAAGTAACGTCTATTAAGCAACCTCAATCCTCTTCCCCATTTAAGAATGCAAAACAGAAAATCTTTGGATTAGGATATAACTTATTAGTATTCGTCTACAAAAAGAGCGATAATAATAAAAACAAAGAGGCAATTTTAGATTTTGTAAATTGCTCTTTTTTAGAAAAAGAAAGGACAGCTGATTATACCACAACTTTTAGGCTTAGACAGATGCTTAATGATGGTGCGAATGTAGAAGATATTATAGCATACCTAAACGATAAAAATATTCCAGCTGATGAAATAACACTTAATCTAATTGCAGAAAAAATCTTGCATGAGGCACCTAAACAAGGGTATTTAACTATATCTAATGCACTACAATGGAGATTGCAATATGGAAGAGTTGTCAAATTAAATGAACCTGTTAAAGGTATTACCAAGATAGTTGATAAAGTAACCCAATGACAGTATTTGAAGTAAATCTTTCGCCAGAAATAGTTGATTTTTTTAAAGAAAATTTAAAAAACACTAATTCTTTTATACAGGCAAATAACTTATTAAAAGAATTAAGTGGTATAAAATTATTTTTCCCCAATGAAGAAGCGTTTGTCGAACTTCAAGGTAAATTCGATGAACATATATCAGTTATTGAAGAACCTAATCGAAGGGCTTACGGAGATTTTCAAACTAATGAAGATTTAGCAACTAATGTAGTAAAGTATCTCCATCAAGAAGGAACATTGCCAGAATTTATCATTGAGCCGACTTGTGGGAAAGGAAGATTTATTATTGCGGCTCTCAAACATTTCCATTCTATAAAAAAAATTGTTGGCATCGAAATTTATTCCCCTTATGTATGGGAAACAAAATTTGAAATACTTAATCTCTTTCTAAGAAAAGAAACTCAATGTAAACCAGAAATTGAAATTATCCATGAGGATATTTTTAATTTTGACTTGGAAAATTTAGCAAAAAAAAACAAGCATCTTAATATATTAGTTATAGGTAATCCTCCTTGGGTTACCAATTCAGAACTCGGAACACTCCAATCAAAGAACTTACCTAAAAAATCTAATTTCAAGAGTTATAAAGGAATTGATGCAATAACTGGTAAAGGTAATTTTGACATTGGAGAATATATCTCTATACAAATATTAAAACACTTTGATAAACATAACGGCAAATTCGCCTTTTTAGTCAAAAACACTGTAGTAAAAAATATACTATACGATCAAAGGAAATCAAAATATCATATTGGGAAAATACGTAGGTTAAATATTGATGCAAAAAAAGAATTTAATGTTTCTGTTAAAGCTTGTCTTTTTTTATCCAATTTGAATTCCACTTCAACATATACATGTCAAGAAGTTGATTTCTATTCTCAAAAACAAATTACCGAATTCGGCTGGCATAAGGATAAATTTGTTTATTCAATTATTGATTATAATAAAGCAGAAAATTTAGATGGAAAATCTCCTTTTATATGGAGACAAGGAATGAAACACGATTGCTCAAAAATAATGGAGCTTGATCGCTTCAATGGGCATTTTATCAATGGATTTAAACAAGAGGTGACTCCAGAGAAAACTTTACTCTTTGGCTTATTAAAGAGTTCAGATTTAAAAAAGGAAATTATCGATTCTTACAGAAAAACAACAATTGTAACTCAAAAAAAAGTAGGGCAAGATACCAGTTATATTAAAAGAGAATATCCAAAAACTTATGATTATCTAAACAGTAATAGATCGTATTTCGAAAGGCGAAAGTCTTCAATCTATCGAGGAAAACCACCTTTCTCTATTTTTGGAATTGGGGATTATTCTTTTGCAAAATATAAGGTAGCAATTTCAGGAATGTACAAGCGAACTACATTTTCTTTAGTCCTTCCTGAAGATGACAAACCGTTAATGTTGGACGATACTTGTTATTTTATAGGATTTGATACTATTGAAGACGCACAAATTGTCCAAAAAATATTAAATAGTGACATAGTTCAATCCTTCTTAAAAGCTATTATTTTCTTTGATGCAAAAAGACCAATTACTAAAGATATTTTAATGAGGATTGACATAGAAAAGGCATATAAAACCCTTGATTTTACTACCTATCTATCAGCAACTCCCAATTGGAAATCATTTGGAGAAAAATTAAAAAGAAAGGAAAAAAATTCAAATCAGATGACATTATTCTAATGAAAAATACTGTAAAATTAAAAGTAGATATATCAGGGGCAGGCCCCCCCGTCCTACTACTACATGGTTTTCCCGATTCCAAGAAATTATGGCATCAAATAACTCCTTTCTTTACAGCAAAGAAATATCAAGTCATTGCACCCGATATGCGAGGATTTGGAGACTCCCCTATTCCTGCCAGAAAAAAACAATACAAAACTGATTTGGTCATTGCAGATATTATCGAGTTATTAAAAGACCAAAAAATAGATACCCCGATCCATATTCTAGGACATGATGTGGGAGCAGTCTTAGGCTGGTGTTTTGCATTAGCGCATCCAGAATTAGTAAAAAGCTTGGTAGCCGTTTCAGTCGGGCATCCCAAGGCATATGCTAGAGCTGGATGGCGGCAAAAATTAAAAGGCATGTATGTTTTAGGTTTCCAATTTTCTGGCATTGCAGAATATGTATTATCTAAAAATAATTTCCATCTACTCCGAAGATGGGGGCGACAGCATCCATTGATAGAGGAAGCGATTCAAGATATGGCCCGTCCTGGAAGGCTAACCGCTGGTTTAAATTATTATAGAGCCAATTTAGGAGATATATTATTGAAGTCTTGGTCTAAGTGCACCATACCTGTTATGGGCATCTGGAGTACAAAAGATTCTTTTTTGAGTGAGGATCAAATGACTGATTCAGAAAAATATATGGATGCAGATTGGGAGTATGTCCATATTGAAAATGGAGGACATTGGCTACCGATAGACCAAGCAGAACGACTTTTTACATTGGCAAATGAATGGTTTCAGAAACAAGCATGAGATACTTTTTTATTTTACTGGGTGAGTAATTTATACTTTTCTATTTCAGTATCAGTCATCCAATGAATATCCGCTGCTTCAGCAGCATTAATTGTAAAATAATAAAAAGCTTCAGCATCTATTTGACTAAATCCCATTTCTTTATAGTAATCAATATAAAGCTGGTGCTCCTCGTGACCGACAGGAAAATCAGTAGCTTCTTTACCTCTTCCATCTGCCCAAGAATGCACCCCAATTTTACTACCTACTTCTCTAGTACGGGTAGTGCCCGCTAAAAATAAATCCACTGCACCAGAAGCAATTTCTGCATCTGCTGGTAAATGAATCATCACTCCTTGTTGTCTGATTTTTCGAGCAGCTCTTAAATTTGCTTCGTCGTCTTCTGACCCAGGACAGTCTTTCATAATGATGGTTGAGATATTAGGATTAGCGACGATAAAATTATCCCAATGCGCAGGCGTATTAGAATCTATAACTCCATTCATGATAGCGGTATTGGCGTTTTGAGTTGAAAATATGCCAAAATCAGTAGTTAATACTTCCTCTTTTTGACAGCTACTTGTAAGTGAAAGGATTCCTATTAATAGAAGTAAGAAAGCATTTTGAGCTATACTCTTCATAATCGTTTAATTTTTTCGTTAGAAAATTTGATTGCTTTCTTACTGGACGATCCAAACAAGAACATCCACTATGCTACAAATGTTAATATTTGTTAAATAAATAGAAGTAGATAGAATCTTATCAAATGAAATGACGGTCTATCGTCTATAAGTTCCATCAGGCAAAACTGTAGGAAAGTTATACTGTGGGTCCGTCAATAATTGATAAACAGCTACATCCATTTCTTGTACTTTTGCACTAGTATTCAATCTCCATTCTTGTTGAATTTCGCCCAAGCGAGTTTCTTGTGCGCCTAAAATAGAAGTCAATGCCCAGTAGTGGTATTCTGTCACCATACAATTATATTCGCAAGTTCTATCATCATAAGTATACCAAGCATCAGCAGGGTAATTATTTGGAATAGAAGTGAATCGTCCACCTCTTGCAATGTCCATTGCATCAGCAATAGCAGTACCTGCTCTTTCTCCAAAAATATTAGGATATACTTCTGCATAACCTGCATGAGTAATAATGTGCAAGACTTCCTCTAAAGAAGCATCAAACCGACCAGTTTTTCCATTAGACACATAATTAGGAATAGTCTCTTCATTGCCTAAATCTTGTCCTTCTCTGCCAGAAGGAATATCTATATTTAAATCATTTTCAGATGCCCACATTACCATAAAAGCTTTCTTTTCTAGCATTTTATCAACTACTAATTGGTTGTCGATCATGCCATCTTCATCATTATCTAGGTATTGTGCCATTACATTAGCAGCATGCAACAAATTAGCATCTGTAACTCCTGATACAGCATAAATATCTACTCCAAAAACCACTACTTTACGATTAAAAGTATTTAGAATACCGTCATTATTAGCAACTATTTTAAAGTTAGGATCATTTCCTTCATTGATAGTTGTAGATACTGAATTTTCATTTGAAGGACTTACATCATTATTTTTATTACAAGCAAATAATAAAGACAGTGCGAGGATTAAATACATCATTTTGAATAATTTCATAATATTCTTTTGCTTAGTAACGACGAAAGAATAAGGATGAATGAGA
>CAYOBX010000275.1:0-7762 GCA_964402245.1 uncultured Saprospiraceae bacterium
TATTATGGGATACACAGTCTGCACTAAAAATTGGATGTACATCTCGCCTTTGTTTTCTTTCATTGAAAAAATAATAAGCTGTTATTTGAATACAAAATTTCAACTGTTTTTCGTCGTCGATTCTTCTTAATCCAAGTTGCCTTCCTAAAAATTCATGAATTTGTAAGCTATCATTATTTATACTATACTGAAATGTACTATCAAAAGGAATATAATCAGCCCCTTCTAATTTTACTCTCACTATTGAATCAGATAATACTTCAATTTCTTTAATAGGAAATATATATTCCGCACCTTCCACTAAAAATTCATTCTCTATCACCGAATCTGCTAGTAATAACTCTCCCTCCTCCGGCACAAACTGCTCAAAACTATCCACCCGATACCTAAAAAATTCCGTCGGATTGAATTCCACACCTGTATAAACATACTTTTGTGGATAGGTGGTTGCTGGCACTTCTTCTGGGGGTGCTTCCATTTCTTCTAGAAAACCGTCGTCGCAGGCTATAAGGGTAGAGGCGACTAGGCTTAGTATTAGTAGTGTTTTTAGGTTCATTGGTTGATTAGTTTTCTAAATTTTTCGAGGCCTAGCATATCCTCATGATAAGTTTAAAATTTTCTTTACATTGTGAATATCACTTCAAAGGTGTTCTACCCGTTTATGAACTATAATACTTCAAACTCCCCACGATAAACCCAATCTGGAATATATTCTGATTTTACAGTAATTTTTATTCCTAAATCATGAGCATAAGCACAACAAGCTAATAAAGGAAAATTTATCCAAAAACGAGGATCATCTTCTTTTTCATTCTCTATAATATAGGCTTTTTTATCCTGTAAGTAGATTTCTAATTGCTGATTAAAAAGAGTTATTTCCTTTCGTAAAGCTAATTCGTATAATTCTGCAACGGGCATCCATAATCGCTGTAATTTTTTTGAACGACCTTCTATATTAATTACTTTATTTCCATCTAAACCATAATAAAGTCCCATATCCGATTTAGACTCTTCTCTAAGATTTTGAAGGCATGTTAGTTTGGCTTTTTCATCTTTGCCTATTAGTGAAATCATATATCTCCCCATTTTAATCCAAAATGGGTCTCCATCTTTATTCCATTCAAGAACTTTTAAATCTATTAATTGTTGTTGTCTTGTTGAATCTCTTAGTAAAAGTGCTGCATTAAACAACTCGAACCAAGTATACATATCTGTTCCATGCTTTCGATTTTCTTTATTTATTGTAAATTTTTCCTTTCCAATATTAATAGAAATTGCATTTTCAGTTGTTAATACTCTTTGAAAGTGAGCAATACCTACTTGCAAATAGCAATTTATTCCCCAAAAAACATTATCCTTTATATTTTTTACTTTACTCGTAATTGCTATACTCAAAGGTGCATTCTTTAGATTGAACAAGTTTACTTTTTTTCCTAATGGAATTCTTTTATATGCATTTGAAAGTCTTTGGAATAAAAATTCTATTGTAGAATCATTAGCTATTTTGGAGTCCATAATATCATGTCTTAATATCATTTTGGAAAATTTTTAATTATAAAGTTAGATTTCATATCTGTTTTTTGTCGGACTAAAACATATTCAAGTTTCCCCTAATCAAGAGCATTCTCTATTTTTTGCATAATTTCGTGATTGTCACCCAATTTATTTCTTAATTTAGTAATAATACAAGTTCGATATTCAACCGTACCTTGTTGAGCTACACCACCTACAATTGTCTCTTTAGGACCTAAATTGCTACTGTTGGGTCAGTGGGGCTTATGCCTCGCTCTAATTTTCAAATACTCCTAGGTTAAAAATATTATTCGATAATTCATTGGATTTATTTTTAATTTTAATCAATTTTAAAAGAGGTAATTGCCTTCTTCCCCTTGAAAATATTATGCTCACTGCTTTTTCATTATTGTCTATAGTATAATCATATCCTGTTTCAATCAATCCATTTTGAATATTACTGACATCAATTTCAAAAAAATCAAGTGTAGATAATTGGATATTAAAAATACTAGACTTTGAACTATTATTCATTTTCCGATAAACCATCTTAAATAGTTGATTTATTCTAAACTCTAATTCTTTTTTTTGTGAGACTAAAATCGAATCATCTCTTAATTTTCTCAATGCAAAATCATATACTTCTTGATAGGATAACAATTTTGCAGGAAAGCACCTAAACATGTTGAAAAATTCTCTCAATTCAAAAATTGAATTCGGTACTATCTCTATTTTATCAAGGAAATCACATAGCTCGATATTAAGCTTATAAATCTTTAATAATTTTTCATGGTTTCTTGTATTTAAAATTTTAGCAGTTTTTAAAAATAAAGTCATTTTAATAACTGATTGACGCCGCACTTCTTGCTTTTCTTCAAATGAAAGATTACTCCATTTAAAAAAAGCTAAGCTCTTTTTCATTACGCTATTTGGCAGAACATCCTTATTATCTTTCCAATTTAGTTTCAGCATAATTTTAGTCTATTATTTTCAAAGTAATTATTAAATACTCTAAACCTTCTAATTCAAAATCATTTACTAGGTTAAAATAAGTTGGACCTAATTCATCTAGAATTCTCTGTGGATCGTCAATTGTTGCAGGTGTTATATCTATTACTTCCCTCCGGTTTCCAGGACGGAATAAGACTTCACCCTCATCAGCTAAAGATCCCGAAGATATATCCTTCCCTTTATTTCCACTCACTCTAAAAAATACAGGAATTTTAACTCCATTTTCTATATCATCAATATTTGAAACCATTCTATTAATAAGAAATTGTTCACCAATATCAAGTCTTTTACTCGTAGCAGTGTAAAAATTTTCTGGAAACGAATTTCCTACTGTATACTTTTGATTCACAGTAGATGCATCTATAACTGTACCTCTGTATAGACTGCGATTAGAAGGTATTACATAGTCATCAAGTTTGTTCAAAGCAGCTATCAAAGAGTTATTATAGTTTTCAAAAAATGGACTTAAAACACCTCCATTTATTAATAATTGGTTAAATTCTCCATAGCCATCTTTTGTAGTCCAGAATTTTATAACAGATTCATCTAGTAAATCTAGATTTACTGGCCATGTTCTAGAATTATTATCAAGTGTTCTAAAAAAGGTTAGATATTCATCATTTTTTATTAATTCATTAAAAATATTCAACTTGAGTATAGACCTTCTAAGAGCATCAGGTGCATTAGCATTAGTCAACATTTCCCAAGCCCTAATCAACTCAGGATTCCCAGAAAATTCATTAACTAATCCCAGATTCGCAGCTAAATCATCCGTAAACTTACCAATTTTAGCTTCATTCTCAAAGCCTCCTAAAATTCCTAAAATCTTCTTTCGTTCTGCATCTCCCGCTTTGACTAATAATTCAGCAAGTGCTGGTTTAAACAATGCTGGATTAGAAAAGAAAGCAGGGTGAGACCCAAGCAATTCTGATAAAATCTGATTAGTTTTTTCAAGCGTGCTATTTGTAGTTTGTAGTTGAGTAGCTATTTCGTCTACAAATTTGGTATAGTCATCCACATTCATCTTATCCAAATTTTTATCTACAACTCTAGTCGCCTCTAGTGCGTCTAAAGCAAATATTGAATACAAATGCAAATCTCCATCTTTTAAAACTTCATCCTTCGGTATAGCCAAATATTCTACAGTTCCATCTTGGTTGACTCTTCTAATTGCTTTAAAACCTTTTAAGCCTTCTGAAGCAACTCTTGATAATAATTCCATACTGGCTGGAAATACGATAGCGGCTCCATACTCCACAAATTTTCCGGTATCACCATTATTAAAAGCAGCGGTATAAATTAAACCTGCTACATCAGGGATAAAATCTAATCCTACCAAGCCTAAAACAATACTAAAACCATCAAGCGTGTTATACACAATTTCATGTGGGGTAATTTCACCGTGTGTATGCACTTTATCATCAAAAGGGTAGACCCCATACCATTCCATAAAAGGAGCTAAAATGGTATTATTATTATCATAATGAAAAGCAGCATAACCTGTTGGCACTTGTGCGTCTGGACTATCTTCTTCGGTATGCATATAAGATTCTCTTAGCAAAATCTTTCCAGGTTCTGGCTTGAAAATTTGTTTAGTGAATTCTGGAAATTCTCGATTTAATGCGATAAGTTCTTCTCTTAATGCTTTATCTTGCAAGGCTTCATATTCTGCTTGCCACTGGGCATCTTCTAGTGTGAATGTTTCATAAGCTACTTCATATTCATTTCTGCAATCTATTCTTTCGCCTGCATCCTCAAGCTGATTACAATCATTTTCGGGTGGAACAGGTCTTTTTCTTCTCTTTTGATAAAGTTGTTCCACATAAATACTTCTAAATAATTTGTAATCATTAATAGAAGAAAATCCTACTACCTCTTTTGAAGAGGATTGATGAAATTTGATAATCGACTGATCACTTAATAAAACAAACAACGAAATATTTGCAGGCTTACTAATGGCAGAAAAGGCTCTAACTGCGTAATCAAAAATACCCGTTTTTTCAGATTTATATGCTTCATCGGTTACCTTTCCGTTGTGGTCATATAAACCTGGTTGTCCGCATGTTTTTATTTCAAGAACTTCGATATTGATATTATAGGGAACGGTAATTAACACTCCGTCCTCTGGGAAACCGGCTTGTTCAGCTACTAATTGGGCAAATGCTTCTCTAGCTTCTTTTGCAATAGGTTCGGACGTTTCATGGTACAATACAAAAAATGGAATCTCTGTATGAGCTTGTAGTAAGAACAATTTTTCATCTAAGACTTTTGCTTTTTCTTCAGGCATAACCATAGAAGAGCCTTCTGAAGCAATAATGTGATGGTATTTATCATGTGGTCTTTTTTCAGTTGTAAGCTCATTCCTTGCAGTCATGGCTTGCATTAATGCCGTAGCTGCTTTTTGAATGTCTTCACTTAGTTGTTCAACATTTTTTTCGCCATCTAATAAATCACACAGCTCATCTGAAGGTGGTATGGTATTATCTCCCGGACAATCTGTTGGATGCCCACAATTCCCATTAGACTTAACAATGGTAATATTTTCAATCTTATCACATATATCTGTGTAAATCGCAGGGAATACATATTGGTCAAAATCTTCAACCGCTCCATAAGCAAGTACTTCATCTTCCTCTTGACTGCCAAAAATAGCAGTAAAGGAATTAAAATTAGGGTCGGCTGCTAGACTTTCTAAATCTACTAATATCGGAATATTTGTTCGCTGATATTGGGTAGAATATAGGTCTCTGTTATTTTTATAAAGAACTTTATAGATTTTTTGACCTACTAAGACATGATGCAATATATCCTCCACAATATGATAGCCTGTTATCGTTGCAGCATTTGCTTCCTCTATGGTTAGAATACCACCTCTTGATGTCAAGAAATGATAAGGAGTCGAGCAATCAGCATTCACTGTAACCCATCCAGGAGTTACTACTTCTGGTTCATCTACAAATGAATCTCCTAACGTTTCCTCTAATAACACATTCTGAATGGTAAATAGCTTCTGTTCTCCTAAGCTAGCGAATCCATCTGCAAGAAAATCATTGCCCTCTAAACCTGCTAACAAATCATCCAGAGAAGCACTTTCTTCTCCACTAGGTGCATGAATCCCACCACTGTTTTTTGCTTGGATAAATAAACAATCTTCTCCTTCTGCATTTTCATATAAATGAATCCATAAGGCAAAGCCTACTGTTTCTTTGTTATATTGTTCCTCAACTTGTTGTAAATATTGTTTTTCATTTGTACAGGAACAGACTGCCTCATTACTGGTAATAAAAGCTTTGGCAGATTCATCTCCAGTAATGTCTACAAAATGATTGTTAAGGTTATTTTCCAATAAGGCTTGTAGATTTTGAATCTCCTCTCCTCCAATATTAAATCCTAATGGTGTACCATCTGAAACAAAAACGCTTTCACTAAAGGAGAAGTCATCCTCACATATAGTCGAATTGCTTCTACCGGAATTTGCGGAATTAAAAGCGGTAACATCTGGCAATTCTACTTCTATTCTGTAGAACCCCCTACTTTCAAAGAAGTCTTTAATATCTGATGGTTCTGTTAAATCTCTAACCTCTATGCTTTGGCTAACGGAACAACCATCTTCTGCCGTAGCCATTACTACATAGGTGCCTGGTGTATAAATAATCCGTTCTCTATCTTCAATTGTTTCATCATCTGCCCATTTATAAGCTGTAAATCCTTCACTAGCAGTTAAAGTAACTTCCTCATTCCCACAGAAATTTTCTGGATTCGCTGTAATAGTCAAGGTAAGCGCTCCACAAGAAGGAAGCTCATTGCTTGGGTCATAGGTAAAGGTCTCTTGTCCTCGGTAGTTTCCTTGCCCATCTGTAACATGTAATATATAGGTGGCAAGCGTAGTTCCTTCTGGACATACTTGTATTTCTTTCGTATCAGAATCAACTGGGGTAATAATATTGCCATTTTCATCCTCACATAACTCTAATCTGTCACTTTCGATATTATTTCCATCGCCATCTAGTCCTTCTTCTTGTCTTTTCCAGGTGTAACAACAATCATCACAGAGTAATTCTGAAGGTATATATCTCTCGCCACCTATGATGTTTGAGTTACTTGAATTATCAATCTCTACTATAAATTCTTCTGAATTGGTACATCCAGAATTGGTCGTTACGGTTACCGTATAAAGTCCAAATTCTAAATCTTCTAAAATTTGACCAGAACCAGCTGGTTCCCATTCGTAACTAGCCGCATCTTCAATTGCTTCTAAAGAAATACTTCCAAACATTCCTGGAGTTTCGGGTAGTACTGTTCCAGTAATTTCAAAGTCCGTACAAGCTTCTAATTCATAAAAAGCTATTATTTGGCAATCTTCTCTCCCCTGTTCAGAAATGGTGACGGCATAAGTTCCTTCTTCTAAATTAGCACGAGCAGCACTATTAATAGTAATGTCGTCACTCCAAGTATAATTATATTGTCCAGAACCTCCATTGACGGTCAAATTAATGCTTCCATCAGCTCCTTCTTTAATATCATTAACCTCTGCTGACTCAAGAACTATTTCACAAGGAGGCATAAAATCTATATCAATTGATTTCGAAATAGTACATGCTCCTTGATTTGAATTGAATGGTTGATAAGTGACCGTTACTGTGTAAGTGCCAGATTCGTCAACAGTAATGTCTTCCTCTGTTGAAATGATGGTCTGACCGTCCGTCCATTCAAAGGTATGAGTGTTTGTAGGAGTTACCGTTATATCAATGAGCCCTGTTTGAGGATTTACATCATCCGTAAGCTCTAGTCTACAGATATAGAATAATTCAGAAGAGATTGTACAACCTACAGCATCTATCACCTTAACACTATATGAACCATTATCCAAATCGCTATGACTAGCTTGATTTGACAATCCACCACTCCATTCGTAAGTATAAGGTGCTACTCCACCAGTAGGCAAGGCGGAGATAGAATTATCCTCCTGACTAACCTCCACATTTAGTTCTAATTTAGCCCCTATCTCCGTACATCCTTCAATGATACAAGTTTCACCACCATTAGCTAGAACTTTATAGCAATATGCTCCTGCATCCAAACTATAATAAGCATTACAATCTCCTGATGTGGTAGTTGGAGGAACAGGATTTGTGTCACTGCCAGCTTCTGGGAATAAAATAATGGTATATGGTCCAGATTTATAAATATTTTTGTTTATCATGAAATTTAAACTACCGGCTCCTTCACAATCATGGGT
>CAYOBX010000276.1:0-2766 GCA_964402245.1 uncultured Saprospiraceae bacterium
TTTTATCGTAAATAATTTCTTATTCCATAACTAGCTAAGACCCCTTCTCCTGTTGCAGCAGCAACTTGTGCTATTGCTCCTTCTCTGCAATCACCTGCAGCAAATATACCAGACATAGAACTTGCTGCCAAACCAGTAGTTTGGATGAATCCTTCACTATTTAGTTGTATCGTTTCTTTAAAATTAGCTGTATTTGGAATAAGGCCTATAAAAATAAAAGCACCATCTGCGTATAATTCTGTCACTGTATTATCTGCTTTATCTTTTATTTGCAAACCTTTAAATAACTCTCGCTCGTTCTTTAAGAAAGCAAGACTTTCTTTATTCATATAGGTAGTGATATTATCTATGCTTGATAATTTCTCTAAATAAGTAGGGGAAGCTTTGAACTGAGCACTTCGACTAACAATACTAACTGACTTACAAAAACCTGCTAAAAATATACTCTCTTCTAGGGCACTATTCCCTCCTCCTATAACAATAATATCTCTATCTCTATAAAATGCACCATCGCAAGTTGCACAAAAATGAACCCCTGCACCAATCAATGTTTGTTCATTTGGGATTCCTAGTGTTCTATAAGTAGAACCTACTGCAACAACCACAGATTTAGCGAAGTAATCTCCCATATTGGATTGTATTCTAAACAAGCTATTCTCCTTTTGAATATTTTTAACCACAACTCCTGTTTCTATTTTTGCCCCATAGGTGGTTGCCTGCTCCTTCATTTTCTGCATTAGAGCAGGTCCAGAAATATTGGCAAATCCTGGATAATTTTCAATCTTTTGTGTAAGCGCAGCATTTCCGCCTATGTTTTTTTTCTCCAGAATAAGTGTTCTAAATTTATCTCTTTGTGCATAAATAGCGGTGGTTAAACCAGCAGCACCTCCTCCCACTATAATGGTATCAAATACTTCTTTAGTGGTTTCTTTTCCAATCTCAAATACCTCTTTCAGTTTGCTATTATCTGGATTGGTATAGGGAACATTATTAATAAGAATAGTAGGAATAATCCGCTTCCCTTTATTGATAGTCTCCACCAATTCTGTTGCCCAATCATATTTGTCTACATCAATAAAGAGATAATTAATTCCGTTATTATCTAAATAAGTTTTGGCCCTAATGCAATCTGGACACCAATCTGCACCATAAAGCAAAACCTTTCCTTTTTTGTTGATCCCTAAAGTTGTTGCCAGAACTTGATTGTCAGGATTCGTATAGGATTTCTCTTGAATAATAATCGTTGGAATAATTCGCTTCCCTTTATTGATTGATTCTACTAAACGAGTAGCCGTTTGATCTAAATCTACATCTACGAAATCATAAACAATTTCGTGTTGATTTAAAAAGGCTTTAGCACGTTGGCAATCAGAACACCAATCTGCTCCATAAAAAGTTATACTTATCATATAAATTATATTAGGCTTTTTTGATAGATAACGAAGCTCTTATTTAGAGCACCCCTGCAGTAGAAAGTGAACTGTTTAGTAATTATAAAATCGCTCTTTCAAATATTCATAGACTTCACTCAGCCTCATATCAGTGGTGGCTGGACCAGTTCGGATATAAAAATGATCTAATTTACCATCAGTAACATAAGCAGGTATCGACCCTGGTGCACAGTCTATCCTAAGAATATCTTTGTCATTTATCTGTTCAATAGAAAAGTGTAAAAATTTTAAATGCAAAGCATCAATTCGATCTTTTATAATAGATGTAAGATACAATAATATCTTGTCATTATTTTCAAATTGGTCTTCCTCTAATCCAAGTATAGTACCATCATCAGAGACGCCTACTAATAATGTGCCTCCATCCGTATTCATAAATGCTGCTAATGTTTTTAAGATAGCTTTTTCCATAGCTTTATCTTTAGCCTTTGTATATAAATTCCAACGTAAGGTAGATTTAAATTCTACATGGTCCGTTTCTCCATGCGCTATAATCTCTTTGGTGGAAACTTGCTCTTTTGTTCGTAAATAGTTGGTAATTCTTTTACTTAAAGCTCGTACAACTTTTAGGGCTACTGTTGGCGAAATAAACTCTTCTTTGAACAATCGAGTTCCACAAATTTGAATAACTTCAGTTGGTTCAATAGCTGTGATCATACCTGTCCGAAAATCAGTATTGAGCAAACCTATCTCCCCGAATAAATGACCAGTCGTTAAGGTTTTATATTCATTATTGGCTAATTTCAATAATAACCTACCTTGTTTTATATAAAATAAAAACCTTGGTGTTTGATTCATGTCAAATATAACTGCTCCTTCAGGAAATGATTTGTTTTCGATAATCGCTGATAGGCTTTTCAATTCTGCTGTATCTAATTCAGCGAATACCTCATGTTCTCCAATTAGAGAAAGATTTGAATTCATAGTGGATTATAATAAATTTTTAGTTGTTAACTTCTTTTTGTCCGACTACTTAGTCTATCCAAAAACAAACATTTATTTATGTCTCGTTACTAAAATATCTTCCAAAGATAATGTATATTTTCTTTTCTATTACTTGATTTTCGTTAAAATCAAAATTAGAAAAATCAATCTAATTTATAGAATTCTAAATTATTGAGAATAAAGTCTTTAACACTTGTTACCTGATCGTTTACTTATTTTTTTTCTTCCCTTTTCTATACCTTAATAATTGGAATTTTATTTGCCATATCTTTTAAAGATAAACAGATTCTTGAAGAAATGGAAATTAATCATTAGTTTGTTGATCTTTATTTATTGCACAGACTTCGTACTATGGAACGGGAAAAAATAA
>CAYOBX010000276.1:2866-7755 GCA_964402245.1 uncultured Saprospiraceae bacterium
TTTGTTGATCTTTATTTATTGCACAGACTTCGTACTATGGAACGGGAAAAAATAACTGCTAAATTTAGGCTGCCGTTCCCATTCAATAATCTACACTTAAAATTATGTCAAATCAAGATAAATATTTCATGCAGCGTGCAATTGATCTTTCCCGTAAAGGGATGCAATCCAATGAAGGCGGTCCTTTTGGGGCAGTTGTTGTAAAAGATGGAAAAATAATAGCAGAAGGTAATAATTGTGTCACTTCTTCTAATGACCCTACTGCTCATGCAGAAGTGGTGGCTATCAGAAATGCTTGCAAAGTATTGAATACTTTTCAATTGGATGGTTGTTCGATTTATACTTCTTGTGAACCCTGCCCAATGTGTTTAGGTGCAATTTATTGGGCTAGACCTGAAAAATTATTTTATGCTTGTACCAAAAAGGATGCAGCAAAAATTGGCTTTGATGATGATTTTATTTACAAAGAAATTAATCTAGACCTCAACGAACGTTCCATCAAAACCGTACAATTAATGAATAAGGAAGGTAATGAAGTTTTTAAAGAATGGGATTCCAAATCGGATAAGGTGGAATATTAGACAATGACTGAAGTTTAAAATCCAGACCTTACCTCTCCTACTACCTATAAATCACTTACCTGTGGACAAAACAGGCTAACCGAGAATGGTTGATCTGACAGACTTGGGAAATCTCCAAGATTTATAAAGTATTGGTTTTCAACTAAATGAGACTTCTCAAACAAATTTTGTAAGTCCTTGAGTTCTCGATCAGCCTGAAAAGACAGGTTCAGAATTAAGTCTTATGATTTCATTTATTTTAAATAAAACAATAGTCGAAACCAATCTACCTGAAGGCAGCACTTTATTGGATTATATCCGATATGAAAAACAGTTGACAGGTACAAAGATTGGTTGTCGAGAAGGAGACTGTGGTGCCTGCACCGTTTTAATTGGTGATATTCAAGATAACAAAATGACGTACCAATCCATGACTTCCTGCCTGACACCTTTAGGCAATATTCATGGAAAACATGTACTGACGGTCGAAGGTATAAATAGCCAAGAACTTTCTCCAGTTCAAGATTTGATGATTTCAAATAATGGAACTCAATGTGGATTTTGTACGATAGGTTTTGTCATATCGCTAACTGGGTTCGTCTTATCTGAGGAATCACCGACTTATGACAATGGAATCAAAGCCATTGATGGCAATATTTGCCGTTGCACTGGTTATAAATCTATTGAACGAGCCACTAAAGCTTTGAGTGGTTTGCTAGAACAACGACCTGAAGAAAATACCCTTGCTTGGTTGGCTGACAATGGATTTGTGCCAAACTACTTGAAAGAGATACCAAAAAAATTGCAGACGATCAAGACAAGTTCGAACCATACTGATAATGGAATAAGCAAAGATTATTTAATTGGTGGTGGTACGGATTTAATGGTTCAAAAACCAGAAATTATTAGAAAACATAGCACTAAAAATATCTTGTATGATAGTCAATTAAAAGGAATTAAGATTGAAAATAAGGTGTGTCATATTGGTGCTTCTACAACAGTTACCGAGTTTGGGGATTCCCCCATTATAAAAGATATATTTCCTAAAATAGCTACTTATTTAAAACTAGTATCTTCTACGCCTATTAGAAATATGGCAACATTGGGCGGCAATATTGTCAATGCCTCTCCAATTGGCGATATGACGATTTTTTTTCTGGGACTGAATAGTAGTGTGGTCTTGTATAATGGAATCCGCAGAAGAACTTTGCTTTTAAGTGAATTATTTTTAGATTATAAAAAATTGGATAAAACGGCCAATGAATTTATTGAAAGCATCCAATTTCCTGTTCCGACTAAATCAAGTCAATTCAACTTTGAAAAAGTAAGCAAACGAACGCATCTAGATATTGCAAGTGTTAACTCTGCTTGCCAAATTGAATTGAAAGAGAATGGGACGATTGCTTCAGCTCATATTTCTGCTGGTGGCGTAGCGGCTATACCCAAGTATCTGAAACAATCCTCTGCTTTCTTAAAAAACAAGAAATTGGATGCCGAAGTATTGTCTGGTTTTTTAGATCTACTGGAGTCAGAAATTGCTCCAATTAGTGATGCAAGAGGGACGGCCGCTTATAAGAAATTACTATTACGCCAATTGGTTTTATCCCATTTTATTCAATTTTTTGGACCTATTGATGCGATTATTAAGATGTTGCATGGGTAAGTTCTCAATGAGTAAATGAATACATGAGTAAATATTGACAGTCTACAAGCTTTACCTCTTCAAGTAATACTTTTTAACCTGACAGCTATGGATAAACTCTTAAAATAGAACCATTTAAAATCATGGAAAGTCATGGAAAATCAATTAAATATTGTGAACCAACGAACTAATAAAACCGCCACCATAAACATAGATGCCATAGGTCATGTTACGGGCAAAAGTATGTATGTGGATGATATTCCAGTTATGCAAGGAACTTTATTTATTAAGGTCTTTGCATCCCCTGTTGCCCACGGTATCATTGAGCAAATTGATTATTCAACAGCGGAGCAAGCAAAAGGGGTGGTGAAAATATTTACGCATAAAGATATTCCAGGCAGAAACGAAATTGGGGGCATCATAGAAGACGAACCATTATTAGCAGATAAGGAAGTACATTTTCAAGGACAACCTATTTTATTAGTCGTTGCGGAAAGTGAAGAAGAGGCGGAAGATGCCTTATCAACTATTTCTGTTTCCATTAAAGAACTACCTATTATTACCGACCCAAAAGAAGCCTATGAAAAAGGACATGTTTTAGCCAATTCTAGAACTTTTGCCAATGGAGATACTACCTTAGCTTTTAAAAAGGCAAGCTATATTTTTGAAGGGGAAGCGGAGTCAGGTGGTCAAGAGCATTTATATCTAGAAACCCAAGGTGCCTATGCTTATCCAATGGAACATGGGAGTATAAAAATCCATAGTTCTACCCAAGGGCCGACCCAAGTGCAAAAAGCTATTGCTAAAGTTTTGGGTATTGGTATGCATAAAATCGAAGTAGATGTTGCTCGAATTGGTGGTGGTTTTGGAGGAAAAGAAGACCAGGCAAATGCTTGGGCAGCGATGGCAGCTTTAGTCGCATATGTACTAAAAAAACCTGCAAAGTGCATCTTGCATCGGATGGAGGATATGCGCATGACAGGCAAGCGGCATCCCTATAAAAGTGATTATAAAATTGGCTTAGATAAGGAATTTAATATCGTTGCTTACGAAGCTACTTTTTTCCAAAATGGTGGAGCCGCCGCAGATTTGTCTCCTGCAATATTAGAACGGACACTCTTTCATGCCACTAACAGTTATCAAATTCCTAATGTATTAGTTCGTGCGCATTGTTGCAAAACAAACCTTCCGCCGAATACGGCATTTAGAGGTTTTGGTGGACCGCAAGGAATGTTTGTCATAGAATCAGCTATTGACCATGCGGCCCGTGAACTAAAAGTTTCGCCTTCTTTTATCCAACAAAAGAATCTGATGACTAATGATTATGAGTTTACTTATGGACAAATCGTTCAGGCTTGCGAAGCTCAAAATTGTTGGAATCAAGTAGATGCGACCTATAATTTAGCGGAAACTAGGAAAGGAATAGAGCAATTTAATAAAGCGAATCAATTGGTAAAAAAAGGAATGGCTATCATGCCTGTTTGTTTTGGTATTTCTTTTACGAATACCATGATGAACCATGCTCGTGCTTTAGTCCATGTTTATTTAGACGGGACAGTCGGAGTAAGTACAGGGGCCATAGAAATGGGGCAAGGTGTTAACACCAAAATGATGCAAGTGGCTGCCCAAGAATTTGGATTGAATGCGAATTTGATAAAATTAGAAACTACTAATACCACAAGAGTAGCCAATACCTCTCCTTCGGCGGCGAGTGCCACCGCAGATTTGAATGGAAAAGCCTTATTGGAAGCCTGTTCTCAAATAAAAAATCGCCTGGTCAAAATGATTCAGAAAAAGACCAAAGTGAGTATGGATACGAATATTATTTTTAAACAAGAAAAAATATATATCGACGGAATAGATACCGTTTTAAACTGGAAAGAAGTAGTGGTAGAAGCCTTTTCAAATCGGATTAATCTAAGTGCAAAAGGGCATTATGCTACACCAAAAATTCATTTTGATAAAGCTAAAGAAAAAGGTCATCCTTTTGCCTATCACGTTTATGGAACAGCTCAATTTGAAGTGACGATAGATTGTATAAGAGGTACTTATGAATTAGATGCCGTAAACATTGTTCACGATTTTGGGTCGAGTATGAATACATTAATAGACTTGGGGCAAATCGAAGGGGGATTGGTTCAAGGCATTGGATGGGTGACGATGGAAGAAGTAGCCTATAATAAAAAGGGGCGATTATTGTCTAATGCCTTGTCTACTTATAAAATTCCCGACATATATTCCGTACCTAAAATAATCAATATAGATTTCCTTCCAACGGAGGAAAATAATTTGGCACTTTATAAATCGAAAGCGGTTGGTGAACCTCCTTTAATGTATGGTATTGGTGCTTACTTTGCTTTGGTGGATGCTATTAAAGCATATAATTCTAAGGCAGATTTTAAGTATATTGCTCCAATGACTCCTGAAAGAGTATTGATGGCATTGTATGCGAAAAACGATTCAAAATAAGCATCTTTCAAAGGGTAACTACTTGGTTTTCGCTGAAAATAAATTCAAAAAATAAAAAATATTTTCTTGAAAATCAGTAAGTTATAGTATTCTTGGCTTAAGACTCGGCAACAAGTATGTTTAATATTATTTTTAGAGGGAGCAAATTTGTTTTGTTTTTTTATAAGGCTCTACTGAAATAAGGTAAAGCCACATATGTTCATTGATATAGTTTAAAT
>CAYOBX010000277.1:0-7754 GCA_964402245.1 uncultured Saprospiraceae bacterium
TTGCGCTTGAACTTCTTTAAAGTCAACTGTCAACTACCTCGATAAACTTGTCAAATCTTTCGTTATTTTTTAAACGAATACTGTCTCTATTCTCGCATCTCTGTTCTAAAAGTGTACGGTAGCAAAAAAAAGATTAAGGATCTTTTAAGAGATTCTTCTCCATCATCTTCTTTTCTATCCATTTTCTATCTTTAGATTGTATCTCTTTATTCAAATACTTTTCAATTACTAAGCTAGCTATCGGGGCAGCAACAGTATTACCGAAGCCTCCATTTTCTATATAAACAGCTATTGCTATTTGTGGATTTTCTTTTGGCGCAAAAGCAATAAAAATCGAATGATCTTTTCCTGCATTTTGAGAAGTACCCGTTTTCCCACAGTAATCTATACCTGGTATTGTCGCATTTTGTGCGGTACCATAAAGTAATACCCGTTCCATTCCTTTAATAACTGAATTAAAATGATATGGAGCAATATTTACTCTTTTCTGCTCTGTAAAACGAGCAGGGATTTGGAAAGTCGTATCGCTAAAACTTTTGGCTATGTGTGGGGTATAGTACGAACCTTTATTAGCTATAATTGCTGCTAAATTAGCCATCTGAATTGTGGTCATTTCTATTTCCCCTTGACCTATACCTAAGGACATGATTTGACCAGAACGCCAATTATCTTTTTGGTACACCTTATCATAAAATGACTTTTTAGGATTATTACCACCTTTTTCTCTTGGATAATCAACTTTCAATGCATTTCCAATACCAAATTGAGTCAGATAATCATTGAAAACAGATAAGCCCTTCTCTGGAATAGATTCTCCATATTGATCTACAATATCTCTAAAAATTCTCCAATAATAAGTATTACAGGAATGTTGTAGACTTCGGGCTATATCTACTTTTAACTCATGTCTATGACAGGCAAATTTCCGAGAACCAACGCTCCCTGGCTGATAATATCCTTTACAGATTAATCTATCATTTTCTCCAATAATCTCTTCTTCCATCGCAATTAAACCTACCACTGTTTTAAAGATAGATCCTGGAGGATATTTTGCCATCACCGATCTATCAAAAAATGGCTCTAGAGGATCATTATCCATTTTTTTGAAATTTAGACCTCTAGTACTATTCCCTATCGCCAACAATTTAGGATCATAATTGGGCGCACTTAAAATACTCAAAATTTCACCTGATTTAGGATCTAAAGCTACAATACTTCCTCTCTTATTCTTCATCAACTCTTCACAATAACCTTGTAATTCAATATCAATAGTCGTGGTCAAATCACTACCTGATATCGCTGACACATCTGAAGAATTATCATTAAAAGATTCTACCTCTCTACCAAATTTATCTTTTAAAATCACACGTGCTCCTTTTTCTCCTCTCAACGCTTTTTCATAAGAATATTCAATACCTGTTGCTCCCCTATAGTCTCCTAAAGAATATATACCTTTTGAGGTATCTATTTCTGTTTGATTTACTTCTCTCAGATACCCCAAAAGATGAGCAGCATAAGGATACAAATACCCCCGAATGGTTCTTAGCCTAGCAGTAAAGCCAGGGAATTCATATAAATTTTCTTGTATTTTGGTAAATTTTAATGCGGATATTTTACTCAGAAAAATAAAAGGCTTTCGCTTTGAATATCTACCGCTTCGCCAATTTTTATTTAGGTTCTTTTTGAAGGTGGCTTTATCAATACCTAATAGTCTACAAAATTTAGCTGTATCCATTTCAGGATTGATCTGATTATACGTAACCATTAAATCGTACATGGCATCATTGGATACCATCAGTTTTTGATTTCTATCAAAAATCAATCCTCTTGAAGGATAGGTCGTAATTTTATCTACAGCTATCGTCTCTCCTTTTTTTCGATAAGGATTATCCAAGACCTGTAGTTGCAGTGCTTGGAGTAATAGTACAAGCGTGGCTAAAATGAAAAGCCCCAATATGATGGGATGCCTATTTTTATGACGATCATCCATATTTGATAGCTATTGACTGGTTGACAAAATTGTGTGATTGTACATGTAACGTAAAAATTTAAACAATCTTATTATTACACAATCATAATTTGTAGGTATTAATCTTGTCCACTTATCTAGAAAATAATTGAACATAAATTACAATAAAAAGCATCGAGAATACAAAGCTAGAGATAGTCCTCAATAATATTTGTCCTGCATAAACAGGAGAAAATAATAATAGGGAAAAATAGATGAATAAATGAAGGAATACTAAACCTCCTGCATATTTTAAAAACCAATTATAGCCATACTTTGCAGGCACTAATGGATGCCCAACATTATAGCCTCCTCGTGGAGTTAAAATATTCAATAAATAAGGACGTATAAAACCAATTGCGGTACAAGTAGCCGCATGTACGCCAGGAGAATCATAAAAAAAATCAATAATTATACCCAATAAAAAGCCAAAGAATATCAAAAGATTTTTAGGGGTATTCATAGGTAATAAGAGCAGTACAGTTGGATAAAATATTAAGGCGATATAATTAAATGAAGCTCCGCCTACATCAATCCTTCTCAATACAAGTACTTGTATTAGAATGAAGATTACTGCACGAATAATATTTTTTATAATAGAATTATTCATCTTCGCTTTCTACTGCTAACTGTTTCTGACGACTAGTATTGTCAATAATATATACATGCTTTTCCGTATAAAGATTATTGCTTAATGCTACCGTAATATTATAAAAGTAATCGCTTTTAGATAGGCTTTTCTCTTTAACGGTACCAATCATTATACCTTCTGGGAAATGGTTAGAATATTCACTTGTAACAATC
Organism: uncultured Saprospiraceae bacterium; assembly: GCA_964402245.1. GTDB lineage: Bacteria > Bacteroidota > Bacteroidia > Chitinophagales > Saprospiraceae > JAFMDF01. The sequence goes on from CAYOBX010000277.1 coordinate 2,813, forward strand.
GTATCTCCAACTTCAATAAACTCATGCCTAGAATAGGCTTCTAATTTGGTGAATCTATAATCAGGTCCATTCCATTTCAGTGTGCCAAAAGCATCTGTTTTTTTATTGGCCGCTACAATTGATGACTGTCTATGAAGAATGGTAAGGACTCTGGAATAATCTTCACTTGCAGATTTAACAATACCTATGATTCCACCATCACTTACTACCCCCATATCAGGTTTGATACCATGCTTCCGACCTCTATTAAGCGTAAAATAATTATCTAATGCATTAATAGATTTATTCGTAATCTTAGCAGGAATTAGCAAGTACTGTTGATTAGCCAGTTCTAAGCTATCTATGTTTGTAAGAGTAGTTTGTTGAAGATTAAGTAACTGTTGTTTTAATTTAGCATTTTCTGTAGCTAGCTTAAAAGCATTTTCCCTTAGATCAAAGTAATCGGTCCAGCTATCGAAAGTGTTATTTATATTTCCTGAAACGATATTACTAGAATTGATCCAAATATCTCGTTGGCTTCCATTATAACGTACTATTAAGAACATACATAGTAGCTCCAAGAATAGAAATACTAAGAAATGACTATATCGTAAAAATAGGAGAATCAAATTTTGCATATGCCTCGCGGAATAGATTCTTAGGTCTGAGGTATTATTTCGTAGGTAAAAAAGAATTATTATAGATTGAAATAATTCTTTTTGTAAAACAATTGTTAGAATTTTGGATGCCCATTGAAACCTAATAGTGTTGTGTAGTGGTGATGCTTACTAAACCTTGAGAGGTTTAGTAAGCATCGGTCATAGTCTTTAAACTGATTTTCTATCAATTAAGAAAGAATAGGTATCTGTATTTTTCAAAGCATTACTTGTACCTCGTACAACAGCCCTTAAAGGGTCTTCTGCTATATGTACAGGTAATTTTGTTTTCTGACTAATTCTTTTATCCAAGCCTCTTAATAAAGCTCCTCCACCTGTCAAATAAAGTCCTGTAGCATATATATCCGAAGCTAACTCTGGTGGTGTAGATTCTAATGCTTTCAAGACAGCTTCTTCTATTTTTAAAATAGATTTATCTAAGCAATGTGCCACCTCTTGGTAGCTAATCATTATTTGTTTTGGAATGCCCGTCATTAAATCTCTTCCATTCACTGGATAATCTGGCGGTGGATTATCTAACTCCTGCAAAGCAGAACCCGCATGAATTTTAATTTGCTCTGCAGTTCTTTCCCCAATCAACATATTATGCTGCCGTTTCATATAGTTCATAATGTCTGTTGTCAATTCATCTCCAGCAATTCGGATAGATTGATCACAAACAATTCCAGAAAGTGCAATAACCGCAATTTCCGTCGTACCACCACCTATATCAATAATCATATTGCCAACAGGCTCTTCTACATCTAAACCAATACCTAAGGCGGCAGCCATTGGCTCATGAATCAAATACGTTTCTTTAGAATCAACATGGTCTGCAGAATCAAAAACGGCTCTTTTTTCTACTTCTGTAATACCAGAAGGAATACAAATAACCATTTTCATATGAGAAAAGAATTTTCGCCTAGTACCAGGTATCATATTTATTAGGCCTTCGATCATACTTTCTGCAGCTTGAAAATCTGCAATTACACCATCTTTTAGAGGACGGATCGTTTTTATATTTTCATGTGTCTTTTCATGCATTTGCATTGCCTTACTACCTACCGCAATCGTTTCTCCTGTTTTTCTGTTGATAGCGACGATAGATGGCTCATCTACAACAATCTCTCCATTACTAATAATTAACGTATTAGCAGTACCAAGATCTATTGCTAGTTCTTGCCTAAAAAAATTAAACATTCCCATTGACGTATATATATATGCTTAGAGCTTATCTAAAATTTGTACGAACTGATAATCAAGAGCTTAGGGTTTTGAGGAAGCATCAAAATTGTTGCCTAGCGAGCTAGGTGACCATTTTGAGGCAAACTCAAGTTCCTAAGATATTGGTTATCAGGAAGTAGAAATTTAGACAAGCTCTTAATAAGCAGGTCTCTTTTCGATAATTGAAATCGTTCTTTATCGACTCATTTCGGCCCTATTTGAATAGTTCGCAAAGTTATCAAATTATTACTACAAATTTATACTAGATTTACAATAGTATTAAAGTTGGCTAAATTTGATAGAAAACCAGTATTTATAGGGCTTTTAAGCCAATTCTTCGCTTATATTTCCAGCTTGTTACAAAAAAACAATCTTATATATTCGTCCTTTATATCTTAACTCTACATATGAAAATTTTTTTTTCAGAAAATCAACCAGACTATAGTACTTATACTTTTAACTATGCGATTTATTGCATTAAAGAACGCCAAACAGAACTTCCAGCTATTTATCAGCAAGGATTTCTGCCATATACAGGCAACTTGGCTATTGAAAAGGATATTTTTTATCTAGCTCGAAGCCTACGAGTAGATTTAGATAGATTTATTGATAGCTCGGAAAATAGAAGAGTTGCTAGAAAAGCAGCCTCGTTGAATATTTCTATAAAAGCACAAAAAAAGCAGGACTTAGATTTAAAAGATCCAACTTTTGTCAATTTTTGTATGTCTTATGCTTCAGATAGATTTTCTGGTAACGCAATGACACTAGATCGCCTACATTATGTATTAGGAAAAGAAACAGGTAGCCATATCCTTACGTTTCATGAAGAAGATAAGATTTATGGATATGTTTTTGCTGCCATCGAAGGTAATATACTCCATTATTGGTTTGCTTTTTTTGATCAGCAATATCTAAAATCCCATTCTCTGGGCAAATATATGATGTGGCGAACGATTGCTTGGGCTAAAGAGCAGGGTCTCGATCATGTTTATTTAGGCACTTGCTACGGAAAGCATTCTTTATACAAAGTCAGAGATCATAAAGGATTAGCTTTTTTTGACGGTTCGGTCTGGAATCAAGACATGAGTAGATTAAAAGATCTTTGTAAGACAGACTCCTCCTCCATCAATAAGGATCGATTTAAATTATTAGCTGAACCAAATTTGTTTATTGAAAATTTGTAATGACAAAATATCATGATTCGAAAAATGCTCTTTTTGTTTTGTTCTTTTTTATTTTCTTATACGATCCATGCACAATCTTTTGCTTGGGGTATTAAAGGTGGCTTAACGACTGGTTACCAAAAATGGGAAAATACACCTAGGGATTTATTGTTTAAATATCATGGTGCTTTATATATAGAATCCTTGCCAGCGGGTAACGATTTTGCCTTATTTGCTCAAGCTGGTTATCACATAAAAGGAAGTGCTTTGAGAAATGTACAAGGAAATCTAGGTACAGGTGGTGTGTTCAGACTTCCTACTCAGGAATTTCTTTTTAGAAATGCTTCTGTAACTGTAGGTGCTAAACAAAAATTTGATTTTAATGATCAAGCTAAAGCATTCTATGCTTTTGGTTTACGAGGAGATTATACGGTGAGCACCAATTTAGATAGCTTTAGAGAAATAAATAGTCTCTTTTTTCCAGATAATTTCTTTGTAAATAAATTTAATTATGGTGCATATATAGGAGGAGGCTTAGAATTTGCATTGGCTGACTTAGTGGGTGCAGTAGTCGAACTAAGTGTCAGTCCAGATTTTTCACTTCAATACAAACAACCTTCTATTCCTAATGTAACCGACCCTTTTACTTCTCAACAAATCACTCTTCCTGAAAGAAGAATTGTTAATGTTGTTTTAGAGCTAACTGTCGGGATTCGATTGTTGAGAATTGTGGAGTATGTGGATTAGAAATGATGAATGATGAATGATGAATGATGAATTTACTAAACGTTGACGTAGGATGTGCTTATGCCATATTGAGTATTCATCATTTTGCATTCATCATTTCCTTGCATAACTCTCTGTGTCCCTATGTTCATTTGTAAGATCTCTTTTCCCTCACTAGCTTATATTTCCGATAGACCAAATAAGCATTTCTCCAACTAATTTTCCAACCGAGTCTCCCATCCATAAATCCTTTTTTCAAAAAAAAAGTTTTGAAAAACCGAGCTATGGGTGATCCATATAATTTTAAATACCCAACCTTACTATTTTGTTGGACTATTTGCCGAGCAGCCAACTCTGCATATTGTTCTATCCTATTCCAATGATCTATTTCATTTTTGTAAGAATAATGATAAAGTACTCCTTCTAATGGAATCACTGTTTTTATTGCAGGAATTATTAATGGTTCATGGACTAAGGCTGTTTCATCCCATTGAATAGTTGTTTTATGAAATAACCGAATCTTCCAATCAGGATGCCACCCACTATAATACACCCAATGTCCTGCATAATTTACTAGTCGATTCACAGCATACACTTGTCGCTGATCTAATTCTAAATTTTGAAGGGATTGAATAAGATCAGGAGATAAAACTTCATCAGCATCAATGGAGAGTATCCAATCATAAGCTGCCATTCGATTTCCAAAGTTTTTATTTTTCCCATATCCTGCCCACTCTTTTTGTAGAACTTTTGCGCCCATCTTTTTTGCGATAGCAACTGTCTGATCCGTACTATTCGCATCAACAATCAATATCTCAGACACTACCTGCTGTAATGCCTCCAAACAACGTTGAATAATAGCTGCCTCATTTTTTGTGATAATAACTGCCGAAATGGGTAATAAGGACATTACTGTTTAATTATTTTCTACTAGACTTGTTACCCTTTAAGAAACACTCCTCTGAAAATGTCTTTTCTCGCTATTTTGCCTTAAAAAATGAGTCCGTAGCTCGGCTATGCACTAATTTTTTAAGACAAACTATCGAAAAAATCCAAATTTCATAGAAGCATTTCTTAAAGGGTAACAAGTCTACTCTACATCTTGCTTTTCGCTAAAAATAAATACAGAAAAACAAATTTAAGGCAAATTAAATTAATAAATTGGTCGTTTTAGGCTAGTCATTTTTTCTTGTA
>CAYOBX010000278.1:0-7730 GCA_964402245.1 uncultured Saprospiraceae bacterium
AGTAACGACAAAATAATAACTTGAGCATCTTCTTCTATTCTTTTCCAGTCTAAGAAACTTAAAAAATGAGTCCGTAGCCCTGCTATGAACTAATTTTTTAAATTCCTTAGACTGAAAAATAATTAGAACCAGATTGCCCAACTTATTATTTCGTCGTTACTTAGTTTATTATTGTCATACTACTTACTCTTCAATAAAACGACGGTGTAACAGCTTATCACACCGTCTATAAACAAAACCTTTTTGGGTGTTGAGAATATTCTACCTAAGGAGGCTGACGAACGGCGTTCCTCCAAGGAACGTTGTTCGTTACCAAATTCTTTTTATTCTCCACTATCAGCCAATGTCGATTTAGGATAAACCAAGTTTTCATAATAATTTAATAAGGAGATCAGGTCTTTTTCAGAATTTAGCTTCATCCCGTTTTTCTTTGCAAACTTCTTGATCGCTGATTCTTGATCTTTAAAGAGACCTAATAAATGTTTCTTCTTTAATCTAACGGATTGCGCTTTGTTGTTTTTGACTAGGTAGTAGTTCGGACTTTTGGTAAAGGATTGTACGATTTCTTTTTTTGCGTAGGTTTGTTTTTCTCGCTCAGATAAGCGGACTTGGTAATCTTGAACGACTTCAAAATTATTACCTTCAAAAACTACTCTCATAAAACGATTGTTCATTTCTGGATGGATATTGGTTTTAAAAACAATCGTTTTTAGTTGATCTCCGTCCATGAGTTGAATTTCGATTTTATCGTAATATTGCTCGTCTAGGGTGATGAATCGCTGGCCTTTTCTGATTTCAAAACTTTTGCTGTAGCCGTTGAAGTTGATAAGATATTCTTCGATTTTGCTATCTTTTTCAGTGAGATTTTTGGGATATACTTTTCCTATTTGCCATTCTGTAAAATAATAAGGACTCCCTTGAATGTCTTTATAGGCATCGATCTCAAAAGCTTGGCTATTGGTTAATAAAGCGTCTCCTGTTTGTGCGAAGGAAGATAATTGGATAAGAGTAACTAAAAGAAATGGGAAGAACAGTCGGTGATTTCTAGGTGCTTTCATGAAGTTCAAATTTAGTTTTTGAGCGGGTGAAGCTCAATAATGATTAAATAGATTTACATTTTTTTGAAGACCTAGTATTGGCTAGGCTTCTATTTTTTATTCTACTAATCCTACTAAATTTTTAGAACTGAAAGTTTTACATTTTAAATCACATTGATATTTTAAATCAAAATGATTTCCTACTATAACTGAATAACCCGAATTTAATTATAAAGAAAGACAAGAAAATTTTAAAAGAGTTGCATAGGGTATTATTTTTTGTTAGTGGTTTGAGATAAGGCAAGTTAATTTTTAGATAGAAAACTAGCAAGGAATATATATTAACGCAGCAATTTTTTAGATGAATGCACGAAAGTAGCTTAGTCTAAGCTACTTTTTTCAAACCCCGGATCAAGCCTGGTAAACTCAATATAGGGCCCATAGCCAAAATAGCTAAAAGCCACATAGGCGAAACAGTGTCCATTAATTGAGTTAAAAATTGAATACTTAGAACGGTGATGGCAAAGCCGAGACAATTGACAATGGTAAGCGCAGTTCCTTTAATTTTTGGTGGTGCATTTTGTGCTACTAAAGTAGAGAATAGGGGAGAGTCCATTACGACAACGGCTCCCCAAAATAAAAGAAATGCTACTAGAATCATTGGAGAAGATAAGAAAAAAATCAAAGGAGAGATAAGACAACAGATACAAGAAAGGGACAATGCTACAGTGGCGATTTTTTGAGTACCAAACGTGAAGGCTAATTGTCCTCCTATCACACAGGCTACTCCACCCATGCCTATAACCAGAAAAGCATATAAAGGAACATTGAGTGCATCTCCTCCAAAGGTAGTTAAGATGAACGGAACGAACGTCCAAAAGGCATACAATTCCCACATGTGTCCAAAGTAACCGAAGGCTGCGGTACGGAATTTTTTATCTTTAAAAACTTTAAACCAAGCGGTTAAATCTACTTGTGTACCTGCCTTTCGATAAGGACCAGAGGGTACTAATAGTAGGATCATTCCTCCACCTAATAAGGCTAGGGCAGAAGTGATATAAATCACTATAGTCCATTCTAAAGCCCCCGAAAATACTTGTAATAAATGAGGAAAAGCAGTTCCGAAAACTAGTGCGCCTACTAACCAGCCAAGTGATTTTCCTAATCCTGCTTTGTAATAATCTGCTGCTATTTTCATGCCGACAGGATAGATTCCAGCTAAAAAGAAACCCGTAATAAATCGTAAACTTAATAAAGAGGTAAAGCTATTGTCTCCCCATGCTATTCCTAAATTGGCGACACTTCCTAAAAGGGCAGATATAAAAAAGACCCGAGAAGGGGAAAAACGATCTGCAATCATTAGTAATGCAAATACCAAAGTACCGGTTATAAATCCTAATTGAATGACAGAGGTTAAATGCCCTAAGGCGTTATTCGGTAAATTGAATGCTTGAACTAAATCATTCATTACTGCATTGCCTGCAAACCATAGGGAGGTGCAGCAGAATTGGGCGATTACTATTGTGGGGAGTATGTGGAAAGGTGTTTTGTTTTCCATAATGTGTTTGAGTACTCTTTAAACTAGATATGATTAGGTTTTGCTCTCCGCCTTCGGCGTCTTGCAATAGATTCTTTTGGAGGCAATGATTTAAAAAATTGGTTTTTCAAAACCAATTTTTTAAATCATTGCCTCCAAAGAACCATTTTGCCGAGCTTGCGAAGCAAGCGAGGCATACCTTAAGTACGCAAATAGGAAGCACCATTAATGTCAAGTATAGCACCCGTCATAAACGTAGCACCTTCGCTGGCAAAGAAAAGGATTCCGTTGGCCACTTCTTCTGGTCTTGCTACTCGACCCATTGGACTTTGGTTGCGAACAGCCTCTCCGTCTGGCCCATTTAAAACTTCCGCCGCCATATCGGTAGATACAAAGCCTGGAGCAACAGTTCCTATAGAAATATTGTATTTCCCTAAGGCTTGAGCTAAGGATTGCCCCATCGCATTCATCCCTGCTTTACTTGCTCCATAGGCAGGTTGTAGCGGTTCTCCTCTAAATGCTCCACGGGAAGAGACATTAATAATTTTTCCACTGTTTTGTTGGATCATATGTTGAGCAGCGCAATATATAGTATTAGATACTCCTACTAGATTAATTTGTAAGGTTCGCTCCCAATTCTGTTGCCAAGTGTCATAGTCTACTTTATCTATGGGGTGATATTCGAAGACGCCTGCATTGTTAACTAAGATATCTATTCTACCATAATGATTGACCACTTTTTCTACCATATTTTTTACCGCAATAGGATCTGCAATATCTGCTGGGACTAATAAATGATTATTACCTTCTAAAAGGGAAAGGGTGGATTCTGCTGCTGCTTGGTTGGATCTATAATTGAGTGCTACTTTTGCGCCTTTATTGGCAAAAGCTATGGCGGTTGCTTTTCCAATTCCTCTGGAAGCTCCAGTGATTAAGACTATTTTATTATCGAATCTCATTTTTTGTTTAGTATTCATAGCCGTCAGGCTAAGATTCTTTATCTTGAGACTCGGCAACAAGTATGTTTATTATCTTTCTTTAAAGGTAGTGACTTTGCTAGATTTTTTTATAAAAAAACCTAGCAAAATCGCTACCTCTAAAAAAGAATATCAAAGCTACTGCTTGCCGATACTCAAAAGACACCTTTATAAGAAATTGATTATTAGGTAATTATTTTTTTATCCTGACGGCCTTTGGTTACAAACTTCGACCATCGCCCGCTCTTTATAGTTAACCTCTGACTTCTATTCATTCATTGACAATTCCCCACGTTTCCCATATTGGAAACTCATATAACCAATGAGCATTTCATCGAAAGAGAAATCGCCCCAATGAACACTCTTGCTAGGATCTGGATTAAAGCTATTTTTTTCAGAATTATCAAAAGCAGCGTCTACTACAATTTTAGTACCTGCTGGTAATACCTTTGGATTTTTTAAATTGTAATAGCGTTGCCAGTTGAAGCTATAGTTGGGAACATTTAATAGTACCTCTTTTTCTCCACTAGGATAGACTGCCGTATACTTCATACTTTTTCCTCTAAAATGCATATGTGGCGCTAAACCAAATAGCGTAATTTCTTGATCGAAAACTTTAGTTATTTGATTTCTATAGGTATCTTCATTTGGTGGAATAAGAATCTCGAAGTTAGATGGACCAGCGATTAAGAATTCTTTTGCCGGTTCTTTATCTGTATAATAAATCCCTATTTTAGATTGATCTACTTCTTCTTTGCCATTGGTCGTGTAGTGTAATTGAAAATGTAATTTTGATCCTTTTGGTAATACTCTTCCTGTATTTTTCGGGAATTTTTCTACATCTAAACCACCAGGAGCCCAAGAAGCAAATACGCCATCTAGCCATGGACTTACGTTTCTATTAATGGGTTCTTTAAATCCATCTGGATAAATGACACTGACTAATAAATGATGTAATACCGCTTTATTATCGGGCTTCACTTGTATGGCAGTTGCCCATACATCTTTATCCAAACCTACTTCAAATTCTTGGTATCTATAGTCAATGACTCCAGTAGCAGGAACGGTTTCTTTATTTAAGGTAATCTCCCAATCTGGTTTTCCAAGCACCCATTCATCTAGTTTAGGCTCATAAGCTTTTAATGGATCATTGTCGGAATCTTTTTCTGCGCCTGCATCTATCCAATGGACCAAAGTTTGTAATTCCTTATTAGTTAGAGATAGGTCATTGGAAAAATGTCCGACTTCGGGATCGGCTTGCCAAGGCGGCATTCTTTTCACTCTTAGTACTTCCCGAATCATATGCGACCAACCATTCACTTGTTCATAATCTGTCATTGCCCAAGGAGCTATTCCACCCTCTACATGACATTGAACACATTTTTCTAATAGGATAGGGGCAACATCATGTTCATAAGAAATATTAGCAAATTTTGCACGATCTTTATTTTTTAATTTAATAAGACAACCTTTCCCTTTTTGATATTGTACGTTTGGTACTTCTCCTTTGAGTTGGGCATCCAATGCATCTATGAGGTAAGTATGTTTAGCTTTTGGCTTCTGACTTTCATAGCCGATTCTGTCACTGATAGGTCCTCTATAGATAATTTCCCAAGTGGCAGGATCTAATACAATTGTTTCTGCGGTACGCTTTAGTTGAAGCATTTCTGCTACTAATTGCGCTTCATCTACTAGAATTGGAAAATCCATATCAAATTCATTTGCTTCTTTAGCGATTGCTGCTCGATCATCTTGGAGATTAGAATTTAACAACAAAAATTCTACGCCTTTTGATGTATAGTTTTCTCTTATTTTCTTCAAATCAGGAATTGCATTTCTAACAATAGGACAAGCATTGCCATGAATAAAAAGGACTACTGCCGAAGCATCTGATTTGTAATACAATTCATGGAAGTCTCCATTTTGATCGTATAAAGCAAAATTGCTCAACTCTGTTTCAAAATCTTCTATTGCTTGGGGACTTTCAGAATCTTGCTGGCAAGCAAAACAGAAAAGGAGTAGACTAATACTTAATATTTTTAAGTAGGAGTGGTTGATTAAATGCATGGTATAGTTTTAAATGATTTGGCTAAGTGGTAAAGTTTTAACCTGACGGCGAAAAATAAAAAGCCGTTTAGTGAAGATTGATCCTTACTAAACGGCGTTCTATGGGTATCACAGAATTTATTCTGTATTCTAGTTTTAGTAACGACCTAAAAACATACATTTATCTATGTCTCGTTACTTATGGAATGAATTTCGTGTTGCTATCTAATAAGTAAATTCTTTTATTTTCCGCATAGAAGCCTTTTTTTGGTTCTTCAAATTGAACTTTCGTTTGGCTAATGTTTGGCCAATAATCATCCCTAAACCCATACCGGTAACACCAGCAATTATTCCTTCCAATTGACCAGTATTAGCTCTTTGACCAGTTATAAGTTGAGTAACCGAACGTTCAAAAGGCTTGTTAGCGGTTGCATTTTGTACTACTGCATAGGATAATGCGCCTAATATGCCTCCCCATAATGCTGATTTTTTCAGGCGTTCTGCTTTGTTTGTTAAAATTAATTTATCGTAGTTAGAAACAGAAATAGTCGATTTAGCAAATATAGACGGATCATTCCAGCCAGAAATATCTGTTAATAAAATTAAGCTATCTCCTTTCATTCCATATAGATAAGATTCAGGGAACACCTTGGTTTCTTTTGATAATTCTACAGTACTCAATTTCTTTATCTCCGCTTTGGTGAGTTTATGGTGCTTTTTTGCATTTTTATTAAAAAAGTTCTGGGCAGAGCATACATGAATAGCAAATCCAACAAGTAAAAAACAAATTAGGAATCGAAGTCTTATCATAAGGCAGATTTAAAAAGAAGAAATTAGTTAGAAACAAACTAATTAATCATAAATATAACTTTTTATTAGAGAAAAAGCTGCCTTGGACTAGAAAAAACTATTAAAACTATAGAAAAAAGAGTTAATAGAGACGAAAAGTAGTGTTGGTAGTCTTTAAAACTGTGGTTGCCGAGTGTATATAATAGACTTTAGTTTGTTGCTGCTTGTGGGACTCGGCAGGACAGGCTGACCGAGAACTCCTGGACTTACAAAATTTGTAAATTTGGGAAGTCTACTTTAGTTGAAAACCAAGACTTGGGAAATCTTCAAGATTTACAAAGCCTGTCAGATCAAACCATTTTCGGTCAGCCTGAACAGACTTAAGTCTATTCGACCACTAGCGTTAGGTATTGCTTGACTTACTAAGGAACGATGAAAAAATAAACTTACAATTTATACTGCTTCTTTTGCCCTTATTTTTTCTTTGAAATCAGTCATGGTATCAACAATACTCCTTCTTTCAAAGAAAAACTAAGAACAAAATAACTTCGTCGAAATGCGGAACTTTATTCTTTCGTCGTTCCTAAGAGGAGAAGTCCTATTTAATCATTTCACATCCACTCCTTGAAAGCCTAGTGTCTTCTGATTTATATCGACTAATTTGTCGTGGATTTTTAGAATTTGAGGTACTAGGGGTGCTTTGCCATCATTGAGGATAATAAAGTCTGCTAAAGGAATCTTTTCTTGGTCGCTCATTTGCTTACTCATTCTAGCTTGAATCTCTTCTTTTGTAGCCTTGTCTCTTTGCATTACTCTATCCAACCTGACTTCTTTTGGCGCTACTACTAGAATGGTTTTATCCATCAATTCATGCCCTTTACTTTCAAATAGAATAGCTGCTTCCTTTAGGGTATAAGGCCCCTCTTTTTGATTTTTATGCCATCGTTGTCCATCTTTATACATGGCAGGATGTACAATGCTATTTAGTTGATCTAATTTTGTTTGATTATTAAAGACGATATTAGCTATATAGGGTCGATTGAGTTGCCCTTCTTCGGTATACGCTTCTTGACCGAATGCTTCTTTAATCGCTTCTATTAATAATTCATTGCTGACCATTAATGCTTTTGCTCGATCATCGGCATAGTAAATGGGAATATTTAATATTTCGAAGATCTTGCATACGGTGGTTTTTCCGCTTCCTATTCCGCCTGTTATTCCTACTTGTAGCATGGTTTCGTGTATTCCTATGGCTTTGCCATAGTGTCATTCCATGACTGCGTCATGGGTTACAGGATGTCACCCCGTTGGGGCTATTAAATGAGGTAGGTAATAAGTAATAGG